>JARYMF010000002.1 GCA_029907255.1 Armatimonadota bacterium | reverse complement strand
GATCCTGTGCAGTATGTATGGCTGATAGGATGCCTGATGGTTGCGGGATTTTTCTGGTGGCGTCGGAAGGAGATTGGGAAGGGACCGGTTGCGGCGATAGTTTTCTTTGTTGCTGTGCTATCTCCGATGCTTGGATTTTTCTCGCTTTACACGTTTAGGTATACGTTTGTAGCGGACCATTACCAATATTTAGCTTGTTTAGGGCCAATAAGTTTGGTAGGTTGGGTGTTGGCGGTTCGTTGGGGGAAGCTTTCTTTTGCAAGGCATTTGATTTCTGCGGTGATTCTTGTTGTGCTTGCGTTTCTAACATGGCGCCAGGGACATATATACAAGGATTCTGAAACACTTTGGCGTGATAACCTGGCAAAAAACCCTGCCTCCTGGATGGCATACAACAATCTTGCTTCTGTTCTTCTCGAACGCGGGGATGCGGAAAAATCACTGGAATACCATACAAAAGCCCTAGAGATATATGAGAGCCCCGAAGCTCATATTGGGATGGGCGCTGCTCTCACACAGTTGGGGCGCCCACAAGAATCATTACCCCATTATAGGAAGGCTCTTAATCTTAGGCCAAACGATCCCGATACATACTACAATATGGGCATTGCTTTTGCCGCGATGGGGAATCTAGCAGAGGCAATTGAAAACTATATGAAAGCGCTGGAGATCAACCCACATCATGTAAAGGCTAGAAACAACCTGGGAAGTGCTTTGGCAGCTCAAGGGAATTTCGAGGGTGCAGCCATTCAATATATTAAAATTCTTAATGATAACCCAAACGACGACCGAGCACATACAAATTTGGCTAACGTTCTTGCAGAAATAGGCAAACTTGATGAAGCCGAGCAACATTATCGCACGGCGCTCGCACTCAACGCCAGCAATGAGGCGGCACATTACAATTTGGCTAGGCTCCTGGCAATGAAGGGAAACCTTACAGAAGCAATCCAACATTATCAGAAATCAATTATTCTAAAGCCCGACAATGCTGACGCTCATTACAATCTTGCTGGCGTTCTCGGTGCGCGAAACTTGATTGACGAAGCGATAGATGAGTATCGAAAGGCAATCCAAATCAAGCCCGATTTTGCCGACGCCCATAACAATTTGGCAGTCATGCTTTATTTGAAGGGCGACTACGCTGGAGCATGGAAGGAAATTGCGCTTGCAAAAAAGTATGGCGGCAAGCCACACCCCCAATTTCTCAAGGCTCTGACGCAGAAGATGCCGCCGTAACGAAAACTCTAATCTAGTGCTGTAAAATGGCTAACAAGAAAGCAAAACAAAGGCAAAGTCATGCAAGCAACCAATTCTATGCCGCCATGGCAATTGTCGCAATTACATTCCTCACTTACATCCCCTCAATCAATAATGGCTTCATATGGGATGACATCGCATGGATTATTAAGAGCCCCATTATAAACACCAAAGATGCGCTTTACCGCTATTGGTGCACTATGCAGTCGCCGGACTATTTTCCTTTCGTGCATACCCTTTTCTGGATTGAATGGAAACTTTGGGGAGCTAGCAACGTTTGTTGGCATATTTTCAGTATATTTCTTCATGCTTGTACTGCCGTTCTCGCATGGTTGACATTGCGAAAGCTTAGAATTCCCGGCGCCTGGCTTACTGCAGTCATTTTTGCCGTTCATCCAGTAAATGTAGAAACCGCCGGTTGGGTATATCAACAGCGTACCATCCTACCAATGCTGCTTATGCTTGCCAGCATACTTGCTTATCTCCGATTTGAGACAGAAAACCGACGCTTCTGGTACTGCCTAGCGTTATTACTATTCATACTCGCACTCCTGAGCAAAATTTCAGTTATGATGCTTCCCGCTGTTGTTCTGCTAATCACTTGGTGGAAGCGAGGCAAGATTGAGCGGCATGATATAGTGCGCATGCTCCCGTTTATTGCGGCTTCTATAATCTCAGGCTTGCTAACAGCTTACGTCCAAACTCATCGAAACATTGGTGAAGATATCGTTCGTACTGATAGCTTCTTTGCAAGGCTTGCCGGCGCCGGCTGGGTAGTCTGGTTCTACCTTTACAAAGACCTTTTCCCGACAAACCTTCTCTTTGTCTATCCGCGATGGGAAATCAACCCATCATCGATAGTTGCCTGGATACCTCTCGCAACCTTGCTGGGTTGCTTTGCAATATTTTGGTTATTTAGACAGTCCTGGGGACGACCATTTTTGGCAGCGCTTGGATATTTTGTGTTAATGCTTTTCCCCGTGCTCGGTTTTGTGAATATCTACTTTATGCGCTATTCCTTGGTTGCCGACCACTGGCAGTATTCAGCGATGCTAGGAATTGTCGCTCTTGTTGTGGCAGGGATTTGCCGCGTTATAGAACGCCATGGAATAGTCAAACCAAGCATATTCTCTGCCGTTGTAGTCGTTCTCATCCTTGCCTGCCTAAGCTGGAATCAACAGCGAATTTATAAAGACGAAGAAACCCTTTGGAGTAATACGATTTCAAGGAATCCACACGCATGGTCGGCC
Organism: Armatimonadota bacterium; assembly: GCA_029907255.1. Lineage (NCBI taxonomy): Bacteria > Bacillati > Armatimonadota > Armatimonadota bacterium. The sequence continues at coordinate 342,058 of JARYMF010000002.1, read as the reverse complement.
CACGTTAACTTGGGCGTTGTCCTTGCAGAAAAAGGGGAAATTGATAAGGCGATATCACACTATACTGCCGCTTTACAAATTAACCCAAATTGCCCTGAAGCACACAATTCAATCGCAGCAGCCCTCATTCAAAAAGGTAAGTACAATGAAGCACTGAACCACTTAGCGAAAGCTATACATTTGAAACCAAAAAGCGCACGCGCCCACTATAATTTAGGGCGAGTATATACTGCGCAAGGAAGAATCCACGAAGCAGCTGAAGAATATGCAAAGTCACTAGAGCTGAATCCATACTTTGCAGAAGCATATACGAATTTTGGAGCCATACTCATAGATTTCGGAAGAGCAGACGAGGCGGTTGAATATCACATGCGAGCACTCAGCCTAAACCCTGATTTACCAGAAGCCCACAATAATCTGGGCGTTGCTCTGGCTGAAATGGGCAGGTTAGATGAAGCAGAGCATGAGTTTAGGAAAGCTGTTCGGCTTAACCCTGAATATGCAGCAGCAAGAAGGAATCTAAATGAGATTCTCGCCATGCGTAAAAGGCGGGGAGATTATGAAAAACACACTCGCTAGCTTGCTTATTTCACTATTATTAATTCTAACGATTACACAAACAGGAGAAGCTATGTGGAAAGATGATTTGAAAGATTTGTCAGCATGGTCACTGTCATACCTAGTTGATGAGAAAGAAATAGGCAAAGGTATTATCCGAGCAGACGGCATCCTGCATATCCCAATGGATTTTAGGGATGCTACTACCAATCGCCTGAGCCGAGATATTAACCTTATGCGTCCCAGATGGATATCATTCAAGCTCAGGACGACAAGAAACATCTCTCCTAAGAATCTAAAGCTCCGATTATGCCTCAAATCGCCTGATGCTCCGTTTTCTTTCTTTCCAAAGGTCAAGCAAACTTACAATGAGTGGACCGAGTTTGAGGCGGACATCAATCAGCCAGACTCGCTTGTGAATGTTTGGCGTTTCTACGGTCTGCGCCGACTATCCCAACTATCGTTGAGCATCGAGAAACCCCCTGGGGACTCAACCTTTGAGCTACAACTAGCCGACTTAACGTTTCGGTACGGCGAAGACATTGTCGAGAACTACAAGCCGAAAAAGATTAACCTCAAGCCAACGCAGCCGCCGACAATTGCGTTATGCTTGAACCGCGCGGGTGAATATTACCAAGCCGAGGAAATTTTCAGAATCCATTTTCCAGCTGCTAGGCTTTCAACCCATGCATTTAGGGGTCCTCACATGCCGCTAGACAACTGGCCGCCCAATCTCAGCCAACTATCGCTAGTGGTGATGGTAGACACAGATACCTACGTTCTATCCGACCAAGAGCTTGCCAACTTAGCTGACTACGTTCACAGCGGTGGCTCTCTCTTAATCTTCGCTGGGCCTAACAGCGTCAATGCCAGCCTCGACGGCCGCCCCTTGGCAAAAGACATTCTTCCAGCACTCCCTGAGAAACATACAAATGTTAGGAGTGAATTGCCTATAGTTGCTTCAAAAATAATACCTGCTGAAGAGAATAAACTAGGATATCCCGGGCCATTGCAGGAGGTTAGCCTAAAACCTGACTCGGAAGTAATACTTGAGGATGCAGGAGGCAGACCTGTTATTATCGTTCGCCCATTTGGTAATGGAAAGGTCGCGCTAGTTACTTGCTGGCCTGATCCGAGCATTGACCGAGGTAAATCTTTATATTGGTCTCAAGAATATACAAAAGTTATTTCATCCTTAATTTCTCATCTGACAAACCTTAGGACTGAACATGAGAAGGAGACGACTATTTTTCAACCGTCTGTTAGGGTCGAATTCCCATGCCACAAACGTGTGTTCAAGCCGCTAGGCGCCTTCGAGTTTACTGTTCATGGACCTGCAGGGGCAAATGTTCGGGCGTCGCTTAGAGATACTTGCGCGAGAGAAGTTTGGCAAGCGGCTGGCACACTTGACGCAACTGGTTCATTGAAAATCCGAGATATACTTCCCGACCTTGCCGACGGCGAGTATACCTTATCCGTTCAATCAAACGAGACATCAACAAATGCGCCGATTGCCATAGCCTCACCTCTTGATATGACCTGCTTTTACCCTATCATTGCCCGAGTCCCAGTCCAGCAAGGTGGTCACTGGCTTGGGCCTAAGACGCTAAAGTGGATGGTAGAGGATGTCGCCGCCCACGGAATCAACACTATCGCCATCCCGGTTCTCGATGCCATAGCGCGCGAGCCGCAGGGATTTGCTGCAGAAATGGCAGGCTTACTTGAATTTTATGCCCAACAGCAAGGAATGGCGATTATGTATGACTATGCACACTTACCGATATTTGCTCACAAAACCCGCCCGCCCATTGACGTGCGGTCTCCGAATGCTGAAAGTAAAGCTGCGGAATTGCTAAAACCTTGGATAGAAGTGGCAGACCTTGTCCCACGATTATTCGCTGTGAAGCATATTGATGAGCCTGTCGCAAACTATGCGAATCTTAATCTCGATTTCGACGGCGGCAGAGAATATCTTGAGAAATGTGGTTTTGATGTGCCCGATGCCGAACAAGAAGCGGCTTTGTGCGGCGAAAATCGGCTGAAACACTGGGTTTTTGTTGGGGATTATGCACGCCGCCAATTCCAACTCTCATATGACATCTGTCGAAAGCAAGAAAAACCCTGGGGATTGCTTCATACTTTCATGGAGCCAGGATTTGGGAGCGAATCTCCTCAGCGAAGGTTTGAGGACGTCTTCCGCTGGGGTGGCATGGCAGACTATCTCGACTTCGACATATACCCATACTGGTATCCACAATCGCATAAACGCCGCTTTGCAAAGGTTCACTACGGATTTGCTTTCCAACGTTGTGTTGCACAGTTTTATGGAAAGCCAATGGGGTTCTATGTTGAGCTGGACGATAGGAACTGGCCATTTCAACAAAACCCAAAGGAGGCAACCGGCGAGCTAGCATATACTGCTGTCGGTGAAGGCTGCCATTATTTGAATACATTTATCTACGGCGTTTTTGGCGCAGGGAATATGGCTCGACCTGAACGTTGGGAGGATGGCGGCGCAGACCTTCGCGCGATTGCGAAAACCACGCCATTTTTGCTGTCAACTGAGCGCGCTAAAGCCCACATAGCCCTCTACTTTCCATATCGCCAATGGATTATAAACGGAGCTTATTACCCAACGTTTGGCTTAGAATTATTCCGCCGCGAGTTTGGCGAGTGCGACATCCTCCACGAAGAAATTGCCCTCGACCGCGGATTCGAACCTTACCAAGCAGTCATACTTCTTCAAACCGATATACTACCGCAAAAAGTGGAATTGGCTCTAATTGAATTCGTCAGGTCCGGCGGAATCCTTATGCTCGACCACTGCCCATCAACCACCCCCGAAGGGACACCCCTCACTCAATTAAAGGCACTTGTCGGCGAGATACCGCCTGCTGAACCATGGCGTGCGGAAACAATTCAGATTGGAAAGGGCTATATAATCAAAGTTCTCGAGGGTTTGGATAATACTTACCGCTTAGCAGTAGAACATGATGATGTGAAAACCGCGGAAATGCTCGAATCTTGGGCTCGGGAAGTCTTCACCAATTATGGGATTCTACCATGGGCAAAATGCTCGGATGACGAGTTTGAAGCTAGCCTCCTGATTGGCAAAAATGCCTCGGCAGTCGTTGTGGTAAACCACCGACCAGAAACCGCAACTGCAAACATTAGCGTGAACCCAAGCCATAAAGTGGGATACATATGCGACCTAGCCACAGGCAAAGCATTTGAATTCCAAGAAGCCGGCGAAAATATAACCATTCCTGTTCGGCTAACCCAGCGACAAGGCGTCATACTTTGTCTATATCCGAAAAAACCAGAAAGACCCGAATTCGACGTTCAAGCAGCAAACGGCGAGTTTATTATAAAGCTCTCTGAACCAAGTGGATGTCCAATTCCCATTTTTATCGAAGCCATTCGCCCAGATGGCCGCCGAAGTTTTCGACACACGCGGGAAATCTTGCTAACTGGCACAGCCGAACTTCGGATACCTGCGGCGTTAAATGACCCTGCGGGGGACTGGAAATTCCGCGCTGTTATTCCAACGCTTGCAACTGAGATTGACAAAACTGTAAAATTGACGGCTCTGGATTAACGATTATCTGCAAACCAAGCGCTAGCCATTGATAATTCGCGCAAATGTGGTAAAATAATTTCGGAGTAAGCTGGATGATCGCCTCGAGTAATCGGGGAGGAAAGTCCGGGCTCCGCAGGGCACGATGCTCGCTAACAGCGAGGGGGAGCAATCCCACGGAAAGTGCCACAGAAAAGAAAACGCCCCACCTTCGGGTGGAGCAAAGCTGAAACGGTGGTGTAAGAGACCACCAGCTCCGCAGTGATGCGGAGGCTTGGTAAACCCCATCGGGAGCAAGGCCGAATAGGAAGGGGAAGAAGCTGCCCGCTGACCCTTCGGGTAAAGGCCGCTTGAGGCTCGGGGCAACCCGCGCCCTAGAGAGATGATCATCCTCGACAGAACCCGGCTTATAGGCTTACTCCAAAAATTTAAAAAGAAAGATGGCGAGCTGTGGCAAGAAAGCTCGCTATCTCATTATTGCATTTCCATTCTACTCGCGTAGCACCAATTATAGAACAGAACTTTAAAGTTTCGTTTTTCTCGTCCGAAAATTGGTGTTTTTGCCCTCGCTTTATTCGCTTGGTGATAGTTTTTCTAAGTCTCTTCTTGCAAATTACTCGGTTCAGCCGAACTCAGCGGCAGTTTGTTTTTAAACTCTCTAATATATTTTGGAAAAACCTTTTGGAATAACATCGTCTTTTCGTACAACTGCCTCAGTTTGAACAAGCTTAATATCTGCGCCAATTTCTTCGCCTAATAAACCAAGTATTTTCGCAGAGCCAAACCGAATTTCCATTCAGTATAGGGCTATCAAATAAAACAAGCAAGAAAAAAACAAAAAAACCGCCTTGGCCAAAATAAAGCTCGAGGCGGAATAATTGAAAAACTGGCGGAGCGAGTGGGATTCGAACCCACGAGCGGGATTTGTGTCCCGCTACACGATTTCCAGTCGTGCTCCTTCGACCAAGCTCGGACATCGCTCCGCGTTTTCTGATGCCAAAAAATTCTACCATGATGAGAACAAACTGTCAATGAAACAAAAAAGCCGCACTTTAATTTGTATAAGCGTGCGGCTTTCAAAATAGCAAGCAATTACTAATACTCAAATTTCAATCTGAAAAACGTGCACTATCTTTCTGGCGGCCAGCCGATATCCAAAGCAGCTATTCGCTTTCTGCCTTCTTTATCCCAGAACCAACGCACTGTTACCTTAGTCTTTGGCGTCAACGTTACCAGCTTGTTGACAATCACCGGGTCAGGAACCCATTTCCCTTCAATCAATACAAATCTCGGATTCATAGTTACCGTCCCTGGCTCATCTTTGGGCCGAATAACAAGCTGGTTTCGCGACGATGATACAACTACTCCACTTGTGGTACCCTCAAGAGCACTTATTATCTGGATAGCGTCGACTCTCCTCTTGCCCTCGACATCCATGGTCCAAGTAACACGCACTCTTTCTCCCGACTCGAGGCACGGAAATACCGTCTTTGCTGGGCCGGATGGAACCCAGTTGGTCCCATTGAAAACGTAATAAGGATTAAACGAAAGCGGCTTATTATCGGGAGTTCGGATGTAGAGGGTCCATTCCTGTACTGTAATCACCATGCCCTCAGAGACAACCGACGCGCCTGCTTCTGCAAGGATTACGCACATCAGCATGGTCATTGCAAGTAAAATAACGATTTGGCGAAAATTCCTCATTTTTAACCTCCTGCTAAGCTATTTGTTGCCCTACCATTTAATGGATGGGCGACCTTATTTTTTTTGACGAATCTTCATTAACATATGTTCAGTTCATTAGCTGTGCTGTTGATAATTTCAGTATACGAAATGGCGCTTGTCTGACGTACTATCATCTGCTAGAATACCAATCGAAACATAATATTTGGAGGGCTGCAACATGGGAAAAGCGATTGGATTGCCTGATGACGTTCGCAAATTGGAGAAAAATACGCCAGTAATTGGGGTATTCTGCGCTGGCGATCCTCGAATAGATGCCGAAAGCCGACAAAGATGCAGAAACATTGTAAAAATGACTGCGGATATTCTAGCCGATAGGGTCAAATTGCCCAACGGCTCCCCGGCGAAGGTTGTCTATGCCCCCATACTTGTTGATGGTGAAGCCCAAGCGGACATAGTGGCAAAGCAGTTCCAAGATGCTGGAGTGAAGGTGTTGGTTTGCACGCCAGACACTTGGGCATTTCCTCAGCTGAGCGTAATCTCACTTCTCCAGCAGTTCCCCCCCGACACGCCGATAAACTTCACATGTGGAAACAGCGGCCCGAAGCCGGGCGTTGTTTTCGCTCACGCAGTAAATGGTGCTTTGGCGCAATATGGAAGGCTTTCACACCTAAATGTGGGCACATGGCCAGATACAGGCATGGAACCGGTAATGACGGAAGAAACTGCTCAAGCCTTAGTAGACTGGGCGTTTGCGGCTGTTACAACGCAAGCGCTAAAAGGCAGCAGGGTTGTAATCTTTGGCCACGACTCAATGGGGATGGAAACCGCTCTGGCGCATATTCTGCCTACACGCCGACAGTTTGGTATCGAGATAACACGGCTTGACATGAAGCTACTTGCAGATATGCTTCAGAAAAAAGCCTATGACGCTGAAGAACTCAAGGCATTCCGTGCATTCATAGATAAACACCTCGGCAGTCGGCTGGAAATAAGAAACGAAGCTGATTCCGAGCGGTTCAACCAGAGCCTAGCGCTATATCTCATTACGCGCGATTTGATGGAAGATTTGAACGCTGTTGGCGGTGGATTTATGAGTCAACTTGAGTGGGGCTCAGACAAACGAGGCATACCTCTGCCAGTAGCCGACGCAATGGAGTCGTTCTTCAATTCGACATTCGACCACAATGGGCGAAAGGTGCCCATTCCATTCGCAACCGAAGCCGACGTCCAGGGCCTTCTCACCATGCTTTTCATGAGCGCATTAACTGGTGGAAATCCACCGCTGTTCATGGACTTCCGCAAGGTCTGGGAGCGATGGGAACTCGAGGCTCTTGCACAAAAAATAGGAGTGAGTCTTCCTGAAGACGAACTATGGGCACAGAAGGGCCTAGTAGATGGCGACAATTCCGGCAGTGCTTCGCTTGATTGGGCCGCAAAGCCTGGCGCAAGCATAGAGGAGATAATGTCAAAGGTTTCGATGCCGCTTGCAGATGAAGGATATTTCCCAGGCTTGGGTAATTCTGTAACTTTCGTCTCGCCTGGCGGGCTTGATGGCATTGCAGGACGGCTTATGTACAGCAGTCTGTCTGGCATATTCAGCATGAGTTGGGATGAGGCGACAACAGCCGAGGTGCCCGAAAAGCTTGCAAAGGCACTAGGTGAGTGCACAACACCAACGTGGCCGCATACGTTCGTGGTGCCAAAGTATGCAAGCATGTATGAATATAAACATTATCCGCCCGCAAACCATTTCCATATGATTCAGGGCTTATCGCCTGCAAGACTTGAATACTGGATGGACTTGAACAATGTATTATCGCAGGCAAACTGGTCGGCTCGCCCGAAGTTTATCGAGGGAGTAGACCGGCCGATTCCACTGCTTTATCTGGCAAACGGAGGAGAAGACAACGCAAAACTAATGCGACTCAGGGGCCAGTGAAAACCTAGTAATTGTAGTAAAACTCCGCCCCGCACAACCCTGCGAGGCGGAGTTTTTATTTTTTAAACCTCTGCTATTTAAATTGGCACTATAAAGTATGGAGGAAGGTTGCTGGCCTATTTTCTTCGCCGGGCCGCGCCTATCAGCGTTAATACTCCCATGCTGAGCGCCAAAATGCTTGCTGGCTCTGGAATGATTGTGTAGTTAATTGTCAATTTTGGTCGGACTCCCAGTGAACCCTCCTTGGTTGCGAACACTACAACATCGCTGCCGCCATCTTGGCTGTAAGCGCGCATCAACCAACCATTATTTGGCTTGCCTTCTTCCACCCACTTCTTTACGCTGTTAGTAACATTCCAGTTATAGTAAATACCAGTGGGCATGCCGTAATAGAAATAAACTAGCGAATCGGGATCCGCATATCTATCCCAAGTTGTATTCTCGCATCCAGGCGAAGCCCAATAAGTTGACCCTTTAAAAACATTCCAGTTCGCCTGACTTTCAACCCAATCTTTGTAATCTCTTATCATATATGGGCCAATGTACATCCAATCGCCAGATGTGAAATTTTCTAAGCGGACGAGATATAGCGAAAGCGTAGCACTAGTTATACGCAGCCAAGGATCATTTGGGAGCTGACCAGTGAGGTCAAACTTGATGAGGCCGCTATTCCTCGGGCTACTTGAGAACATCTTGACATTCATCTCGGTTGACGAACCATAGTTCGTGCTTGGATTGGAATAGTCAATCCATGTGTCAGTAGTACCATAATAACCGCCTGAGCCATGCTTAAGCACAATCTGTCCGTCGGTTTGGGCTTGTGCGGGGAGTATGAAGCAGAGGGAAGCGGCAAAAACCGCCAAAAAAATGTGCAACCTCCTCATCCCATCTCTCTCCTTTCCTTACCTTTAACCAAAGCTCAGCTTGAATTTCTAACGCCAGCTTCAATAACAGCGCCGACGCCACTTTTAAATACACTAACCCAGCTTATTGGAATAATATCTCAGAAAGGGCTAGGTGTCAAGCCAGTAAATTTACCAGTTTTTATTAAAAAATTGCAAGCTTTCCGCTTGCTTAAAGAATCTAACGAATATTACCAAACTTTTTCACTTTTCGGGAAGTCTTGGGTAGGAAAAACAGCCAATATGTGTAACTTTAGGGTATGGACTGGATAGATTTCCCCAATGATGGCTTCAACGTACACGGTCTACCATGGTTTGAAGAAGACCGGCCGGTTTTGAGACGCCTTCCTGAGCGACTAAAAGACACTTTTCGTCCGGCCGTGTGGGAGCTTGCACAATGTCCTGCAGGCGGTAGAATCCTCTTCAAGACTGACTCATGTCAGGTTGGCCTTCGTGCAAAGGTCTCGGATAATGCAGTTATGAACCACATTACCCGAATCGGGCAGAGTGGCTTCGATATTTACGTAGACGGCTTTTTCATGGGTAGCGTTTCCCCTGACGCCGCCGGAAATATAGAAGCGCAGTGGAACATCCAAAAGTCCCCAAAGCTTCGGGACATAGTAATCCACATGCCGCTATACAAGCCTGTTGAGCTCAGGCAAATCGGGCTAGACGAGGGTTCTGCCATCAAAGAACACAAGCCCTTTGCAATCAAGAAACCAGTCGTTTTCTATGGAACTAGCATTACACAAGGCGGGTGCGCCTCGACGCCGGGAACAACTTATCAAGACTTTATCTCCCGCTGGCTGAATGTGGATTTTGTGAACCTGGGGTTTTCTGGCAATGGTCATGGAGATGTTGAAGTGGCAAGGGCTATTGGCGAGATTGAATGCGCCTGCATAGTCGTTGACCATTGGGCGAATATGGGGTTGAATTATCGAGAAAATTTGCCGCTTTTCGTTGGCGAACTTAGAAAATCGCATAAACTTGTGCCAATTATCGTCATCGGACCATTCTATTACTGCCGAGACGATATTGATGACTCACTTCACGTCGAGCAACGAAAGGCAGGCGAAGAGTTCGTTAAGAAAATGAACCGCGAAGGCGACCAGAATATACACTTCTTCGACGGGCGGAAGATGATCTCTAAGGAAACTAGTTTTGGACTAGTGGACGGGGTTCATCCAAATTCTCTCGGCTTCTATCTTATTGCCAAAGGTTTCACCCCATTTTTAAAGCGGGTCCTTGGATTAAAATAAACTCTACTGCATCATCTCAACAACCTCCCGCCGCTTTTCCTGCAGGCGTTTGTTTTTTGGGTCAAGTTTGATTGCGCGGTCGAGAAGGTCAAGTATAGGAGCGAAGTCCTGCGGCGTAAACACCGATTGCCGACGCATGACCTCTGATAAAAGGATGTCTGCCTCTAACTCCAACGATTGTACGTTTGGTTTGATTTGGACCGCAGAATGTGCCGCCCGCAAAGCTGCTAATGGCTCGGTTGAGCTCAATGCTTTCGCATATTCAATAAGCATTTCAGCATCATTCGGCCATTCCATTAAATAATGTTTTAACAGCGCAAGAAGTAGAGCTAGGTGTTTCATGCGCGAATCAAGACATGCTTTAATTAGCGACCGATAATCTTCTTTACTAAGTTTACGAAAGCGCATATACCGCACGCTGAACAAGTTCTCATTACCCCATTTTCGCTCGTCATTGCTGTTCATGCATTCGGCGACTTCACCAATATAGTATGAGCGCGGCGCCTGGTATTCTAGCACGGGGAAGTCATCACAATTCACCATGCCCATGCCTGCCACCTCTTCCGCGGTCTCCGCTGACATCGTTTGCCGCGAGAGAAGGGCTATTAAAGAAGTTATTGAAATCCTCTGGAGATCTCGTTTGACGGAATCAAGTGCTATTCGCTTTTCCATCGCCTCAAAGTTAGGTGATATAGGATCGCGTGAAGCCAAAAGTATGTAATCGTTCGCTTGGGTTTCGAAGATATACACATAGGGAAAGACCTGCCTCACTGTGCGAATAATTATTGCTACAAGTTCATCTGACATTTCATAGCTATGAAACCATTGCGCTAGTATACCCCCAGGGTTGAGAATTCTGTCGAGTGACTGGAAAAACTCAATCGTGAAGAGGTTGCCCACTCCCGCCATCCAAGGATTGCTCGGCTCGCTAATTACAACATCGTATTTTTTCTGCGTAACCGCGGCCACCGTCCTCGCATCCTCGATGATTAAGTTAAACCGTGGATTTTTCCTTACCATCCAGTTTACATCATCAAAATACCGCAAAGCCCTCGCAACAGCAGGTGATATCTCAACACAATCCACAATGGTATTCGGATGTGTAAGAACGCTCCCGGCAGTAGCACCTGTGCCTAAACCGATAACCAAAACATTTCTTGCATCTGGTTTGAAGAACATAGGGATTTGACCAAGCAGCACCTGGGTCGGCATATCTCCCCATGATGTGCCATCAGGCTTGCCATTGATTGTAAGTAGTTTGTCATATCGTCCTTTCAAATTTTCAGCAGAAATAACCGCGACTCTGGCGCTTCCGTCTTCACCTACATAAAAAACCCTTATCTCCGACAGTAAAGAGCGGAAGGCACGCCAAGTTTCAGGTGGAGGAAGCATTCTCACTCGAAATGTACCTCGGCTAAAACTTGCTGGATGCCACTGGGGCAACGAGAAAAGGAGCACTGCAATTGCTACTGATGCTCCACCAGCAAAGACCCATTTGCGAGGCAACTTAGAAACCGCAAGCAAAAGTGCGCCCACAATCATATTAAGCGCAACAGCAACTTGGAGAGATCCTCGAAGGCCAAGTATAGGAATAAGAACAATGCCTGCCAGAAACGACCCAGCAAGAGTGCCGACTGTATTCGCACCGTAAACTAGTCCGCTATCTCTACCAATGTCCTCATCCCTTCGCGCAACCGCCTTTATCGCCAAAGGGAGTGTCATCCCAAAAAAGAATGTCGGCACCAACATTACAATAAAACACAGCGTATATTTCAATAGGTTAAACATTCCTAAAGTTTGTTCGGTCGGGAATAAAAGGAAGGACCATCGCCAAAAGACGTACGGCAATCTTTCATAATAAGGAATACTTATAGCCACTGAAAAAGCGATAGCTATTTCGGCAAAAGCAAACGCTGAAAGTGCCTGTGAGTTAAGGCGGCAAAGTCCCACTGCGAGGCTTCCTAGTGCCAAACCTGTAATGAATGCCGCCAACATAAGCGTAAATGAGTAGGTGGAGCTGCCAAGAGTAATGCCAAACATACATATCCAAACCAGTTCGTAAATCATTGCAGTCGCCCCTGACAAAGCGGCTGCAGTGCAGATGGGAATAACGAGGGGATGCCTTGCCGCACTTCCACTTTTTGCTAGTTCTCTAGCAGAGCATGAAGTAACATCGCACAACATGCCGAGCATCACAGCAACTAACCCCAAAGCAATATTTGCTGCTCCAATGGTCGTCATGGTCATGCGCATGCCAAGTGTCGGTATCAGCATAAAGCCTGCAAGAAGCGTTCCACCGACCGCACCGACACAGTTCGCTAGGTAAAGCCACTCAGCCTTATCATCCTTTTGCTCAGACTCTGGCTGGAAGTGCTTCATCAACACAGGAAATGTGCCGCCCATGAGAAACGTCGGCAGAATCAGCGCACCAATTGACACCGCAAGCTTCACTGCAAGCGCAACCGGACTGCCAAAGTCAGTTCTGGCCGTCGCCACAAGCGCCAAAGACTGAATAGGATGGATTATTAAAGGAAATATGATTGCATATAGACCAATTGCTGTCTCAAGCCACCCATACACTGCAAGCGGACGACGAAACTGGCGTGTCGCCGCCCCAATAACAAAGCTACCGAGTGCAAGGCCGCCCATGAATCCAGCCAATACGCACATGTGGGCTAGCGTCGTGTTGCCAATGAACAACGAAAGGTATCTTGCCCAGGTAACCTCATACACTAAGCCCCAAGCACCCGAGGCTATGAAAAGCAGATAGGGTAGAACTCGAACCGATTTGGGCATCTCGTTTGCTACCATAGCTCCTTTCGAAATTGTATGGCAAAATAGTACCTGAATTGGAAAAGCAGTGCAACCCTATGACTTGCTTTCTGCTGGGTAACCTGTTATAATCCATTGTCTCAGTCAAGAACCTTCGCGCCTAAACGGCGTGAGTATGCCTTAAACCTAATTCTTTATTGAAATTTGGGGGTGAAATCATTTGCCGAACATCAAATCGGTAATTAAAGACGTAAAGAAATCCCGCGAGCGGCATCTTCGGAATGTCGCAGAGAAGTCAAAAATCAAAACCTTTGTAAAGAAAGCTAGAGCTTCCATTGAGTCCGGCGATAAAGAGGCGATTCAGCAAGCAATCTCAGCGGCTACGAGCGTTATCGACAAAGCCGCAGAGAAGGGCATAATTCACAAAAACGCTGCTGCACGCCGCAAATCGAGGCTAATGAAAGCAGCAAACAAGGCACTACAACTAAAATAGCTATGAGCAAGGTCTTTTTTGCTTCTACACGCATGAGCGAGCTTACCTGGAAGCAAACATTGCCGGGTAAGCTCGATATAATCCTAGAGCGCCTCGACTTCGCCGGAAAGCTCAAAGACAAAAAAGTCTGCGTGAAAATGCATCTTGGCGGGAACGTAGGCTACTCGACTATCCATCCGGTATTCGTGCGCCGTGTCATCTCTTTCATAAAAGCTGCAGGCGGCAAGCCATTTATTACAGACAACCTCCATTGGGTGCTCACTGCTGCTGAAAGAGGATACACACCTGAAGTGCTTGGCTGCCCGATTATTCCAGAGGCTGGCTTGAATGACAAATATGTTTACACCCACAAGGTCAATTACAAGAATTTAGAGGAATTCCAAATCGCAGGTGAAATATGGGATTCTGATTTCTTAGTTTGCCTTGCCCACGCAAAAGGACATGGAAACAGCGGATACGGCGGAAGCATCAAGAACATTGCGCTTGGTTCAATGGTAGCAAAATCACGCCACTGCATGCATATGGTCCAGCATGCCGAGACATACTGGGATGCCAATAAGTGTACTCATTATATCGATGGCTGCAACCTGTGTGTAGAAAACTGCAAAGTCAAATGCATGCGTTTTGCAGATGACAAGAAGCTGCACGTGGGATTCCACGAATGCAACTTTTGCTTGGAATGCAACGAAATATGTCCCCAAGGTGCCCTAAGCATCCGCGAAGAAATCGCCCATGATTTTCAAGAGGTCATGGCAATTGCAACCGAAATTGTCCTAAGTAGGTTTCCCAATGGAAACGCTACATTTATTAACTTTGCAATAGATATTACACCATTGTGCGATTGCGCAGGCATGACAACGCCAAGTCTGGTTCCTGACATAGGAATTTTTGCCTCGAACGACATAGTGGCAGTCGAGAAGGCAACTCTGGACAGTATTGATTATCGCAACTTGCTACTTAACACAATTATCCCCTGGTTGATTTTGCGCAATATCGAAGGCCACTTGTTCAAGAAGATACACGGCGTTGACCCCTATGTTCAGGTTTATGCCTGCGAGCGCCGAGGCTTGGGAAGCACTAACTATGAAATAGAAGAAATATAAAAGCAAAAGCTTGCAATAGGTTTTTTCAATACCAAGTCCAACTTAAAAACAATAAAGGGAACTCCATGGGATGAGTTCCCTTTATTATTCCATCTAACCTACTCCAGCGAACCACGGCAAAGTATTATTTTAAATCAGCAGTCATAAAGCTCATCAAGCGCTAGCTAATATCAGCCAATCACTGAATTGACCTTAACGCAAAACAAAACTTATAATGAATCAAATGACTAATCTGTTTAATGGCATACGTGCTGCGCTTTTTGATTTAGACGGCACACTTATCGAGACAAACATAGATTTCGCTCGCATGCGTCGCGAGCTCATTGCCCTAGCCAGCAGGCACGGAATCTCGGAACATGAGGTTTCTGGTCTAGACCTGCTTGCCATTGTAGATTATGTCATTGCCCATTCGTATGCCCCAGCAGAAGCCATTCGCTCCGAAGCATTTAAAAAGCTTGAGGAAATAGAACTTGCACGAATAGACGAAGCCAAGGAAATACCTGGAGCCCGAGAACTCATTCAATTTTTGCAGAAAGAGCGCGTCGGTGTTGGAATTGTCACGCGAAACTCTCGGCGAGCGGTAGAGATATCCCTTGTCAAAGCTGGTATATCGGTAGATGTCCTGCTCACACGCGATGACGTTAAGAATGCCAAACCGCATCCAGACCATCTACTCCAAGCACTCAATGCCCTTGGTACCAAGCCCTCAGAAGCTGTGATGATTGGCGACCATTGGATGGATATCCAAGGGGGCAAAGCAGCTGGCACGCTTACTGTCGGCTTTCTCCGCCAAGACCGACCCGACGACTTCTTTGACAAGGAAAAACCAGACCTCATCGTTCGAAGCCTCTCGGAACTTTTGGCGTATTTTCAACGTTTCTTTAAATAGCTATCTTCTATGGATTTGTCAATTGTTATTGTGAATTGGAACACAAGAGACTATCTAGAGCGCTGTTTGAAATCGCTCTACACTTACCCACCGCACGCCAAGTTTGAGATATTGGTAGTAGATAATGCTTCAACTGATGGAAGCGCACAAATGGTCAGAGAAAAGTTTCCCACAGTCACTTTGCTAGCCAACTCGGAGAACGTAGGCTACGCTCAAGGAAACAATCAGGCGATTGAATCGGCACAGGGTGAATTCATACTCCTTCTTAATCCAGACGTCGAAGTTAAAAACGGAGCACTCGATAATCTTCTAGAATTCGGACGAGCCCACCCTGAAGCAGCAGCTGTGGGGTGCCGACTGGTTCACCCAAATGGAAAAGTCCAGCGTTCATGTAGGTCCTTCCCCGAGCCTCTTGGTCTGTTATTTGAATACACCGGCATAAGCAAACTATTTCCCAGAAGCAAACTTTTCGGTTCCTACCGAATGAGATATTTTGACTATGCGCATGAGGCTGAAGTAGACCAACCAATGGGCTCCTGCCTCCTGCTTTCTCGCCGGGCGATTGAGGATGTTGGAGAGTTTGATAATCAATTTCCAATATTCTTCAACGAAGTTGACTGGTGCTACCGCGCGAAAGAAAAAGGATGGAAGATATATTTCACTCCGCTAGCCGAGGTTATTCACCACGGCGGTGCAAGCACAAGTCAAGCACCAGCTCAAATGGCAGTAGAATCACATAGGGCGCTAAAACGCTTCTATGCAAAGCACTATAGAAATAAACTGCCTATAGTTGTGTATTGGTTCATAATGCTAGCAATCACTGTAAACTCGTTTTTTGTAGCTAGAATGCGCTCCATTGGAAGAGAGAAAAAATAGAATGCAGATAGACTTGTCAGTTGTCATAGTAAATTGGAATACTTGCTCTTACTTGCGGAAATGTCTTGCATCTGTTGAGCTCGATAGAATTTCAGCCATGGAGGTTATCGTAGTTGATAATGCATCTGTCGACGGCAGCCAAGAAATGGTGGAGCGTGAATTTCCTCAAGTAAAACTGATTAAAAACACCAGCAACTTAGGTTTCTCACGCGCTGCTAATATTGGAATTAAAGCAAGCAAGGGACGATATATCTTGCTTCTTAACCCTGATTCTGAAGTCCAGCCTGGCGCACTTTCTGTATTAGTAAAATTCGCCGATTCAAATCCCAGAGCAGGCTTGTTTGGCCCAAAGATACTAAACGCTGACGGGTCCCTCCAAAGTTCAGCAAGACGCTTCCCCACCCCGCTAGCTGCGTTATTCCGAAACACTTTCCTAGGAAGGCTATTTCCAAACAACCAGTATGTTAAGCAATACCTAATGGCAGATTGGGACCATAGCTCTCCACGCGAAGTTGACTGGCTTTCAGGTGCAGCGCTTATGCTCCGACGAGAAATGTTGGACGAGATTGGCTTGCTTGACGAACGCTTTTTCATGTATTGCGAGGATGTGGATATTGCATATCGGGCAAAACAAAAAGGATGGAAGGCAATCTACTTCCCCGAGGCTAAAATAGTCCATTTCCTAGCAAAAAGCAGTGACCAAGCGCCAAACAAGATGATATTAACATTTCATCAAAGCATGTATGCATTCTACAAAAAACACTATGCTGATAGGTGGTCGCTGCCAATCCGAGTGATTATCCCGGTGGGAATTTTCGCACGAGCTGCTCTATTCATAGCTAACAACTATATCCAGACATTTTTAAGGCTTCTGACTCTTAGAGGTAGAAGGGAAGCTACGAAAAAGGAGCAAAGTAGTGAGCCCAAAGCCAATGCCAAAGAATGAACAGCAAGACTATCTGCTGATTTGCCAAGTGTGGATTCTTGCCATAATTGCATTTCTCGCTCCCTTAATTGGGGGCAAGCTCGACCCATTTGGCACAGGGATACTGAGAATACTTGCCCTCTTTACAGGCATGATACTTTTGGCAAGGGTGTTAAAGAATTCTGCAGAAATAAGAAAAGGCGCTGTGCTTTGGCTCTCTATCATCTTATTTGCTCTAGGACTGCTTTCATTTGCAAACACAGTATCTATTCACAAAACTCTTTTTTCGGTCCTGAACTTGATGGCATATTTACTGGTATTTACAGCTACCGCAAGCCTTCCCGACCACCGCATGGCGCTTGGAATACTTGCATCCCTTTTGGCATCCGCATTCATTGTGTCAACACTCGGTGTTAGAGAATACCTTTTATCCGCAAAATCAGATTGGCGAACTTTTGCAACTTTTTTTAACCCAGATTTCCTAGCTGGCTTTATGTCCATGGTCTTACCAATAATGCTGACGTGGTATCTTTCACAAAACCGAAAAGGTATTTCTCTAGCGGCAGGAGTCGGGTTTCTTGGCATTTTAGGAGCGATATTACTTACAGGTTCGAGGCTCGGCACGCTCTGCGCAATTGGCGGGGTTGTTTTTTGCCTATTATTCGCGCTAGCTGGCAGATCTTTCAAAAAAACCCAAGCTGCAAGGCTCGTAGCGCTCATTCTACCGTCGCTGTTGGTCCTGACTTTCTTCTCAAAACCCCTCACTAGCCGCGTCTCTTCACTGCGGTCGGAGTCCTACTCAGGCGCATTTCGCGTCGAAACATGGAAAGGCACGATTCGGATTATAAAGGCACACCCAGTTACCGGCACGGGACTTGGAACATTTGAGCTGATATATCCCAAATACGCGCACGTCGGATTTACGAAGATGGCACATAATAGCTATCTCCAGCTCGCCTCTGAATCTGGCGCGGCTGCTCCCATAGTTTTAGTGCTACTTATTGGAACTGTTTCCCTCTCTCTAATGACCGCCGGGTTAAGACAACGGCAGAGGGATGAATTGACCTGTGATGATTGGCTACCGGACAAGCAATTGATGCTTTGTGGCATATTGGGCGGTGTTGCCGCGTCAGTCGCAAGGAATCTTGTTGATTCTGATTGGTATATTTCAGCAATTGGTTTCTCATTCGCAGCGATACTTGGCATCGGATTTTCGTTGGCATCAGAACCTTCTTATACTTCCTCAGGCACCAAGACGCCCAAAGCTGTGGCAGTTATTTTGTTTTGTCTCACCATCTGTGGCATTATTTTGTCGCTACTCGCCATTACGGCACATCAATTTGAGCTTAGAGGAAATGCTTTGGTGAAAAACGGCAATCTTGACGAAGCAATTTGCGCCTACCGAACCGCAATGAGTCTTGACTACCTTAACAGTGAGCACATGAGCGCACTTGGGCAAGCATACGCCGTCCGTGCGAGTATTCGGCATGATGCAAGCGACCTTCTAAAAGCAGAACAATTCTTATTGTTAGCTACCAAACAAACACCAACATCAGCTAAAAGTTATTATCAACTTGGAAAGCTATATGAGTTTGCCGGCAAAGACAAAGAGGCGTTGAATGCATACCATAAAGCGCTAGCATGGGACAAGAATGCCGTTCAAGTTCTTTACGCCAAAGCAAAACTTTGCGAACGCATGGGTCGTCCAGACGAAGCTTTAAAGACCTACCGTCGAATGGTAGAAATTGAAAACAGCCCCTACGAGCAAATTAGAGCAATGCCAGAGTTTGTTGAAACTGCGTATGTCTTCGCTCACTATGCCATTGCAAAACAACTTGAAAAAGAAGGCAACCTTGTGGGAGCCGTTCAAGAATACAAACTTTCGCTAGATAGAATAGAACGCTTTGAAAAATCGCTAAAGGAAGTCGGCGATATCCTAGAAGCAAGCGGCAAACGAGACTTTCAGCGCGAGACAGAAATTAGGGAGATTGCTTTAGATTCTCGACGGCGCCTTGATAAACTGAGCAAAGTCATTATACAATCACCAAGTCACTAGGTCAGTGAACATGCATGCCGAGACTTGATACCACTTTGCTAAAAACAATCATCGAGGCAAAACCTAAGCCAAGATATATAAAAATTGATATTTTTTCATGAGCAAACATCTCTTTGATGAGAGCAAACCCGACCGTATACAGGAAGCTCCCAGCCACGAAGCCAAGAATAACGGCTAAGAGCGTTTGCTGTACTTCAAAGAAAAGTAATAGCCCAATGAATGCCCCGAGAACGGTTGTAAGTTCTATAAGAAGCGTTACGAAAATTGCCTTTGCCCGCCCATAACCTGAAAGCCGTGCCACACTCACAAGCGCAAGACCTTCGGGGACCTTATGGTACGAGACCGCCAACAGAATCATTATTCCCACTACGGAAAATGTCCTTGACCCAGCACTAATTGCCAAGCCATCAACAGTGCTGTGGATACTCATGGAAATCATTAGGAGTATCCCCAGCCTCAAGTATCCGGTTTCATGTTCGCTTGCCGACGCAGCGCAAGCTGGGCATATAAAATATATGTACTTTCCAATAGCTGCGAATAAGAGATATCCTGCAACAAGACTCACTAGCGAAGGCCAGGCGCCAAGAATTTCAAACGTCTCAGGTATGATATGCAACACGGTAACCCCAAGAAGTGCACCAGCAGCAAGGCTAACCATGCCACACAACACTTTATGGCTGACTCGGTTCCAGGCAATGCCTATCAAACCACCAAGCGAGGCAGCAGACATCGCAACTACCGCCCGCAGGGCAATTGCATGACTAGGATCTAATAACGATTGATCATGCATTGGTTTATCGAAATCTCAATAAGCGCATGCCGTTTGCAATGACTAGCAGCGCACTTCCCTCATGGCCAAAGACCCCGAGCGAAAGTTTTAACCACCCTAAGAGTGCGGTACAAACGAGAACAACAATCACCAACAAAGAAAATGCTATGTTTTCTTTTATAGTAGCAAGCGTTCGCTTGCTCAAGCGCATTGCAAATGGAAGACGACTCAAATCTTCGGACATCAAAGCAATGTCAGCGGTTTCCAAAGCAATCGGCGACCCTGCCGCACCCATTGCGACACCAAGACTTGCCACTGCCATCGCTGGTGCATCATTCACACCATCGCCAACGACTGCAACTTTATGAAATCTTTCAACGAGCAAACGAACAATATCAACTTTGTCCTGAGGCAGAAGCTCTGCATAGTACTCGTCTACCCCCAAGTCCCTCGCCACTGCGCGAGCAGTAGCATCATTGTCGCCGGTAATCATCAAAATGCGCTCAACCCCTGCTCTTCTCAAGTCCTCGAATGCTTGCCTAGCTGATTCCCGCACAGTATCCGACAAAGCAATAATTCCCGCAAGCGTTCGATTATAGGCAATCATTACAACAGTCTTGCCATCTTGTTGAAGAGTCCTGACTTTATCCGTATATTCAGTATACTCTATGCCGAATTGATCCATTAATCGAGTATTACCAATAATGCATACATCGCCATTTAACTTTGCCGCAGCACCCATTCCGGTCAGCGCTTCGAAATCTGTAACCTCATGGGGCTTTATATTCTCCTTACGAGCCTCATGCAAGATCGCCTGTGCCAACGGATGCTCCGACCTTGACTCCACACCCGCTGCAAGAGACAACACCTGTTCGCGCGTGAAGTTGCCCGCTGGGATAATATCAGTCACCCTAGCCTCTCCAGTAGTTAGCGTGCCGGTTTTATCAAACGCCACCACTCGGATTCCACCGGCAGCCTCCAAATGCGTTCCGCCTTTAATCAAGATGCCTTTTTTTGCGGCATTTCCAATCGCCGAGACTATTGCCACAGGAGTAGAAATAACTAGCGCACAAGGACAAGCCACAACAAGAAGAGTTAACGCTCTGTAGAGCCAATCTCGAAACATTGCGTTATAAAAGAGTGGTGGAACAAGAGCAATGACAACTGCCAGCCCAACAACTACCGGAGTATAATACCTGCCAAACAATTCTGCAAATCGCTGAGTTGGTGCTTTTTCTGCCTGAGCCTCTTCAACTAGATGCAGGATTCTCGCCAGCGTATTGTCTTCAGCGGTGGCAACTGCACGAGCTTCCAATGAACCTCTTTGGTTAATTGTACCGGCAAACACCAAGTCCCCAATAGTCTTCTCCACTGGGGTAGACTCGCCAGTAATAGGCGACTGATCTACCGTGGAGCTGCCCGATATTACCTCGCAATCGGTCGGTATTTTCTCACCAGGCCTTATGATTAGAATGTCACCAACCTTAACTAAGCTTATATCTACTTGCTCCTCACCACCATTTCGCTTGACAGTCGCCTTGGTTGGGAAAAGATTAATTAATGAACGTATCGAATCACGCGCTCGTTCAATAGTTCGCGCCTCTAGCGTATTTCCAAGCGAGAAGAGAAACATCACCATTGCGGCATCAAACCATTCGCCAATGATAATTGCGCCGATTGCCGCAATTGTCATTAAAAAGTTCATGTCCAACACGAAGGAGCGCAGGCTATAGAGGGCGCCCCGAGCCGCGTAGTATCCTCCTACCACCACAGAAGCTGCATATAAAATCCGAGCGAGAATGAGCTGATTAGCTGTGGAAAGAGCAAGTGCAATTACCAACAGAAACCCCGCAATAAATGTTATCGCAACGTGTTTTGTGAAAATTACTTGCTCCGGTGCTATAATCTCGCGTTGCTCACGCTGAGGCTGTCCAGCAAGCTCAGCCTCTGCTTCCCGAACATCGTAACCTAGCTGTCGGATTTTTTTTGCAATGTCTGACGCATTCACAATCTGAGGCTCATATTCCACGGATAGTTTGGATGCAGCAAAGTTCGTTGAAGCCCAGAGAACGCCACTCATGCGGCCAACATTTTTCTCCAGCTTTATGGCACAATCAGGACAGTCAAGGCCAACAAGCGTAAGTGTCAGGTGCTCAAATCGCTCTCCGATTTCCACACCTATGTGCTTCGCCCGCCGCTCAACATCCTCCATTCTTGCTAGATGAGGGTCATAAACAAGGGTGAGTGTTGAGTTTTCCCTGTCCACCTCAACAGATAAAATGCCTTCTATTTGCAAAAGGGAATCGCGCAACCTGCCCACGCACCGGTCACATTCTTCATATCCCGGCGGCAGCAAGACAGGCAGACTTAGCACTTTTTTTTCAGCCATGGATTATCAGACTGCCCCTACGATAGATTACCAAGGCTAAGCACCTGATATTCATATCAAATGCTTAGCCTTAGCACTAATTGAGAAAGCGAATTTGATATTAGAGTGTAATGTTGAACACCCGGGTTGCATTCTTATAAAGTATCTTCTCTTTCTCTTCGAGTGTCAAACCAGCTTCTTCATAGATTCCTGCAATAAAGCCCGGGTGGATGAGGTCGAGGTCGCTACCAAAGAGGATTTTGTCTACGCCTGCAATGTCTATGGAACGTCGGACTTTGTTGTGCTCAAGCACGCTACTGCAAAACTCCATATAAAGGTTTTCCGTACGTCGGGCAGCCTCGGCTGCTTCGCGCCATGCATCTGCACCTCCATGACCCATAATAATCGGCCGGTCAGGACAGTGTTGTGCAAGCTCTTCCGCCTGACTTGGCATCCCCGCCCCATAAGTATGAATGAGGAGGGGCAGGCCAAATTCCTGGATTTTGCGCACCATTGCTTTGGTTTTAGGGGAGTTGATGCTGATGCGGCAATAAGCAGGATGAATCTTGGCGCCGACAAAATTGGGTTTCTTGGCGTATTTTTCCAGTTCACGGCATGACGCATCGAAATAGTTTGGGTTTACAGTAATATAGCCTAGAAGCTCTGGATAACCTTCAATTGCCTTTTCCATCTGTGCATTGCCCTCAACAAAGTCATAGACAATAGCATAGCTTGATGAAAGAATGACCTTCGAAATTCCGCGCCTGCGCATTAGGTCAAGGGTGAAATCTACGCCAGTACCCTTCATTGGGAACGGCCACTTGCCATAATGGGCGTGAACGTCAATAATAGGCGTGTCTTCGAATGGCTTATCAAGGTTAAGGCTAATCCCATTTCTCGCAGGAAGCTCAGGGAAGAGCCTCCGAGCATTTCCAGCGAAAATCAACGCTTTCTGTAAATCTGTAAGATATGCCTCGTTGACAGCGTTTAGCGAAGCTCTCATCGAACATGAAGGGTGGTTCGAGCCAAACAAAAATCGCTCTGCGCCGATAGCTTCAACACCGACTTTGAGGGCATCGGGTGTGTCTATAATCTGAGCTTCGATGTAAAGTTGAGGATGTTCGGCACAAACAGCCAGCGCCTCTGCAAGGTTGAAGTAACCAATGCCACACATTATCACAGGGATAGTCGTCCCTTGGACTGCCTGAAGAATTTCAGTAGGAGTTCCACTTCCCGCACCACTCACAATCAGGGGCATCTGGAGGCTTTCTAGTGTTCGAAGAATCGGACGGAACATTGCCGATGAAATTCTCCAACCCTGGGCTTCGGGGAAAACTCGCAGAGCCACAAACCCCTGCTTCTTTCGCTTCTCGATTTCCTCAATGACGCCAATATGCCTGCGAGGATCAACGGTTGCAACTGGCACAAGCTCAGGATGTGCTTGTGCTACTGTATAAGTTTCATCGTTTCCCTCCTCCGCATCATAACTAACCCCTTTAAGCGAATAGGTCAAGGCAGCAGACACACCGAATTTTCGAAGAGAGTTTAGAAGCGTACCTAGCGATACGTCAGTATCGCGATATGGCAGGAACCCAAAATGGGTGTTTATATCCACAACCGAGAAATTCATGACTTCCTCCCAGCATAATACCTGGCAACTTTATTGATTGCATGGCCAACATCTTGAATATCTTGCTCGCTAAAGAACTCGTTGCAACCCATGGTGATAATACTCCTAAGGATTTCGACTGTATTCGGGCAGTCTTCCTCACGATACTGCCTCGGGTTTGCATTAGGGCACGTGAACGGGCATCCGGATGTCCCATAGGTCATGCGTTCTTGGAAAACCGGCGACATGTATATTGGCTTGCCGATATACCCAACGCCAGCTGGCACACCTTCTGCCGTCAAAGCTTTGCAAAACTCCTGAGGGGTAACGTTAAGAATCTTCTCATTAATAGTGAAAGGATACAGCCACCACGAATGCTTGCATCCTTCACGAACAACAGGAGGATTAACACCAGGGGCATCAACAATAAGTTGAGTTATTCCTTCCGCAACTTTGCGCCTTCGCTCAACAATGTCTTTTACTTTCTCCACCTGAGCGCAAGCCACTGCTCCAGATAGCTCATTCATGCGGTAGTTAATGCCAAGAAACATGTAGTCTCGCGCACCTGGTTCGCGTGGCCAACCCTTATCCATAAAGAGCCTTGCACGATTAGCAAGATTATCATCATTTGTAATGGTAATCCCGCCGTCACCAGCAGTCATGTGCTTTGACTGTTGAAGGCTGAAGCAGCCAATGTCGCCCATAGTTCCCGCTAGGTGCCCTTTGTACTCAGCCAAGTAAGCCTGGCAGCAATCTTCAATCACCTTCAAGCCATGCTTTTTTGCTATTTCCAAGATGGGATCCATATCGCACATTTGGCCGAACAAATGAACAGGTATAATAGCCTTAGTCTTGCTTGTGATACATGCCTCAACGCTTTCTGGTAGGAGGGTGTATGTTTCTGGATCAAGGTCAGCAAAAACAGGAATGGCGTTTTGAAATAAAATTCCAATCAGCGTCCCCATATCAGTTATTGGGGATGTTATGATTTCATCGCCAGGGTTGGGATTAATACTAGCGACTGCGATGTGGATTGCTGCCGTGCCAGAAGTAGAAGCAATGCCGTGTCTTACTCCCAACATCTCGGCAAATACTTTTTCAAATTGGTCAACAAACTTGCCTCCATAGCGGAAGAGACTACCGGAATTTATCACTTCCGTAAGATTTGCGATCTCTTCCCTGCCCATATCTCGGCCCGATTTATTGCCAACACTGGGCAGTGGAGTTGTTCGCACAGGGGTTCCGCCTTCAATCGCCAGCTTTTCAGTACTCAAGACTTTTCCATCTCCTTTTCAGCAGAATAACGGTAATAGTAAAATAATCAAGTGCTTGGATTTGTAATTTTCTCAATATCCACTATATGAAGTTTAAACGCGTTACCACCCTTAACCTGCAAAATCAAATGAAATATGTCCTTAAAAATGGAAATAGCCCGGTCTTATTAAAGATTACCCCGGGCAAATTAAGCGGTGGCCTTTTCCATTTGACGGTAATTTGAAGTTATCCTTTGGTTATCTTGCTGATTTTACTCTCAGCATTTTCTATTAGCTTTGCTAGGCGTTCGGAACTAACCGCACCACCACAGAGGCTCTGAAGCGCCTCATTGAGTGGCTTGCCCAGAACTTTCCGCGCAACTTCATCCATGAGCTTTACTCCCATTTCCTCACGGCTGATATTTGGGCTATAGACGAATGGGTCGGTCTTTTTGGTTCCCGTTCTTGTCTGAGTCAAAATGCCCTTTCTGGAGAGCTTCGCCATAGTAAGCATAATAGTAGAATACGAGAGCTCACGGCGCGGATACATTATCTTGAAGACCTGGCTTGAAGTAACAGGAGGTTCAAGATTCCAAACAATATCCATTATCTGGGCTTCCAACTCGCCTAGCGAACCTCCGCCTAGACTGCGTCGTATGCCGACGTAGTCGCGGGCGCCTTCGTTGCTACTCATTAGTACCTCCTTTCTCCTACCGCGGAAACCGGCACACCGCCGGTCTTCGGATAAATTGCCTTAGTAGTATATATAAAGTTAGAAGCTTTGTCAAGGAGCAATTCGATTATGCTTTATATAATCTTTGCACTGTAAGGGCTTTTATACCTCTAAATGTCCTTATGCTTTCTTAAAAGGGAGCAAGCTTTTGGAGAGGAATTTGCCAAACAATCAGCGATTGGGTGGTACTTAACGCTTAGCCATTTATAAGCAAAAAGGGCGTCCATTTTATAGGAACGCCCTAACGATTGCCTGTAAATTTAAAGCAGAATTATGCCACCTTTTTTACCTCGAACCGCGGCTTATAGTTGCTACATTTGTACGACTTTGAATCCTCCCGAGGTGACTCTGCCTCGGATAAATAAACATAATCTTGAGTTATCGAACACCGCTGATAGGTCTTATCGTAATTCCCACAATCAATGCACCGGCGCAAAACACTCCAACAAACGCTACACTTGAGACTCCCTATCAATTCGATTCTGCCGCAAAGCGGACAATGAATATAAACTTCTTTAAAGCCATCCTGTCTTTTTTGAAGTGTAACTCTTAGCCTATTCACAAACTTCTCTAATTCATCCAAACATGTAGCACAGCTACTAAGCAGCTGATTCATTGTCTCCACTTTTAGAAATTCAAACAATCGTTCATCCAGCAATGAGCAAAGCTGATTAGCTGTTTTCTCTAAACTTGCCAAATGTTGTTCTGCAGTCTGTGGTTTGAAGGGTTTGGCTTTCCGATGGGCTTTCCCGATTTGCTTTAAGATTTCCTCTGTAACCCTAAGCGGCACTCGAAGGAATGCTTCTTTTTTCTCAGGGACGTTGCGTATTGCATCTATCAAGCGCTGAGTCTCATTGACCGAAAGGCCCTCGTTTTTTATTTTTTCAACTAGCCGCTGCTGAGTAACAGGGTCGGAGTTAAGAGCGCGCAAGACCCGCGCATGCGCTTCCGTAAAGCCACTGCAAGAATTCTTATCCCATGAAGCAACCAATTCATGCTGAACAGCTTCTGGTAGCTCAAGCAATTCAAGGTGGCGACGAAGTGTGCTCTCGCTTACTCCAAGCGTTTTAGCACATTTCTCCCAAGTCATGAAACTAAGAAGCGATTCAATTGCATGTGCGCGATCAATAGGGTTTAAGTCTTCACGCTGAAAGTTTTCAAGCAAAGCATCCGTGGATGCATCTTCATCACTTACTTCGCGGACAATGGCGGGTATCTCTGTTAAGCCTGCAATCTTACTAGCTCTATATCTCCGCTCGCCCATAATTATCTCATACTTTCCGTCCTTCGGGCGAACCACAATTGGCTCCAGCACACCTCGTTCCTTAATGGACCTGGCAAGCTCTTCCAGACTGTGGTCATAAAAAGTCCTTCGAGGTTGTTTGGCATTCGCCACGATATCTTCAAGCTTTATCAGTTGCATGTGTTTCCCCTCTGCAAGCCGGCCGTCGAATCGTCTCCTATCACAAATTATTGTCATTTTAATGCTACAAATCGAGTGTCTAGAGGCTAAAACAAGCATTTGTACGGGCAAATCTCTTGCGGTTGACAGTATTTGCAAGCAATGCTAGACTCATCTCAATCATCGGTCCAGACATAATCAGTATGCGGAGTCATTTTCACCCCTTAAAATAATTGGCGCAAAGAAAGCGAGGAATCTATGCCACGAAATAAACTAATCCCCGCAATCTTTCTCACATTCTTAATCGCAATCATAACTACAGGTTGCGGCGGAAGCAGTGGTTGTGGAACCGGCAATATTACCGAAAAATGGACATTCCTAGTTTACATGTGCGCAGATAATGACCTTGAAAGGTACGCTCTTCAGGACCTTAATGAACTAGAAACAATTGGCTCGAATAAAAATGTTGCCATCGTCGTTCAGATTGACCGATCATCTGGATTTGATTCAAGCGATGGCAATTGGACAACTACACGCCGATACTATATCACCAAAGATTCCGATACTTCACACATTGGTTCCGTACTTTTGGATGACATGGGCGAGCTTGACATGTCGTCAGAATCCGTTCTCGGAGATTTTATCCGCTGGGGTTCAGAAAACTATCCAGCAGATCATTTTGTGCTAGTACTATGGAATCACGGAAGAGGCTGGCAAACCCGCGCCACAATGTTAACCCCAGAATCTTCAATCAAAGCCATCAATTACGACCAATCGTCTATGAGGGAAATGAACCTCGAACAGCTTCACTTGGCTCTTGTTGCAGGTCCTAGATTTGACATTGTATTATTCGATGCATGTCTTATGGGTATGCTAGAGGTTGCCTATGCAATCGATGACAATGCCGACATCATGATTGCATCAGAAGATAATATACCAGCTGCGGGCCAACCTTACCATTTGCTTCTCTCAGCCCTACAATCGAAGCCTGGAATGACGCCTTACGAATTCAGCACTTTAATTGTGAACAATTTCGTTGACTATTATATCAATCGCACCTCAGGTCCTATTACTGCCTCAGCTATTGAGCTTTCAGCAATTAAAGAATTGGCCAATGCAACTGACCACCTTGGAAGCGCCATTCTGCAGAACTTGGACAATGAGCGCTCGGTCGTCAGGAGCGTGCAACAAACCGTGCAATATTTCGATAGTGAGAGAATGTACTACAACGATTATAAGGATCTCTATAATTTTGCTTACCTACTGAGCACTCAAGCAACTACTGAACAGGTCCGTACGATTGCGAAAGAAGTAACAAATGCTGTTGAAAATGCAATTATCGCAGAGAGGCATGCAGGCAATCAGGTAGCAAACGCACGCGGCATTTCAATTTATATTTCCGACCCAGGAGCTTTTTCTGCAAAATATTCACAAATCGCTTTCGCACAAGATACAAGTTGGGACGAATTTCTAATGCAGTATTAGTGCAAAGAGTATACTTTTTACTACCTAAGATCTTTTATGAAAGAATAGACTTTGCATTCACTAGGAGTTATTTTTAGGCGTATGGCACCACCATGATCCGTCCTGTAGACTTTAACTCCTACCACCTCAAGGCGGCGTAGCACATTGCCTGATGGATGGCCGAACGGATTGTTTCGACCTGCACTTATCACAGCAACTTTTGGCGAAACCGCCCGAACCCATTCTTCGCTAGTTGCATTTTCGCTTCCATGGTGCGCAACCTTAAGCACTGTACTTTTTAGCGGCAGACCAGCTGATATCATGCTTTTCTCAGCCTCAATGCCTGCGTCACCGGCAAGAAGGACGCTTTGGTGGCCGTATGTAAGACGAAGAACAATCGAGTTATTGTTTAAATCATCTCCGGTTCCTTCAAAATGTAGCTTTGGCGGATTAAGAATTTTTGCTTGCACACCGTCGCCAAAGTCTATCGTTTGTCCTCGCAACGCTTTGCGATAATCAATTTTCCTTGAGCTGATTACATTTAGGAAAGTCGTGTATGCCTGAGACGGATGAGGTACTGCGAGGTCAAGTACCATTCCAATTTCAAAATCCTTTAGAACCCTGATTAATCCCTGCACATGATCCTCATGGGGATGTGTAAGCACTACTATGTCAATCCGGTTGAGCCCGACGCTTCGAATAAAAGGAGTGACCACCCGAAGGCCAATCGTTTCGTCCTCAGGTATATCAGCTCGCCCTCCGCCATCTACTAGCATTGTACGCCCACTGGGAGTCCGAACGAAAATACAATCACCTTGGCCAACATCTAGAAAAGTTACCTCCAGCACCTTTTCTCGCGGCGACAGTGCGAGCAACCAAATCCCAAGGATAACCACTGCCACACTAAGTAAGGTTATGGCTCTTCTGTATGCGTAAAACATTCTTGTGTGCATTTTCGAGGACCCCTAACAGCACAGCATAGTACAGTGCAATTATCAATAGAGGTGGCGAACTTACTGAAACTGACGACCATGAACGTCCACCAAGTTCACCAACTACCCCCAGCGTGGCCGCCGCTATCCAGCTAGGCAAAACTGCCGCAATGTGACCAAGTGGTGGAATTAGAAAGCCAATTAAAAGCGCTGCTACACTACTAGCGGTTAGTATTAAAACTAAAATTGCAATAAAGGCATTTGCAATAAGAGAAACAAGAGAAAAATAATTGAAATAATAAGCTGTAATCGGCATAGTTCCTAAAGTAGCAGCTATAGACAGAAAAACGGCCCCACCGATGCTTTTTGCACCCAAAACCACAATCCTGTCCAAGAAAGTCCCGCGGATGACATTGCGGGTTTTTGGGCTACCGAGGACACTCTCTCCCATTGGCTCAAGCAACGGCATAACGAGTATAATTGCAATCACTGCAGCAAAAGAAAGTTGAAAATCTACATGGTAGAGGCTTAGCGGATTCAAACCCGTTACGATTAAACAAGCTAGCATTACAGCATTCGGCAGGTCGGTTGATCTCCAAAATAAATATGATGACAAATGGGCTGTTACCATAACCGCAGCTCTCACAATTGATGGACTTGCTCCTACGAGAAGAGTAAAAGCCCAAACTGAAGCTATCAAGATTAAATGCCGCCAAAACCTGGGTATCGTGAGCCGAAGCACTATCCAACCTAAGATTGTGATAATAACCACGCAATTGTACCCGGATGGGGCGAAAAGATGCATAGTTCCGCTACGCATAAACACCGTCTGTATATCCAGCGGCAAGAGTGAATAGTTGCCAAGCAGTATCCCAAGCAGGAGTTGTCCTTGTACTTGGGGAAACATTTCGGTTGTTTTGGACATTAACGCATCTTTGAACCGAGCTATAACCACCGCCAAACCGCCGGTATTTTGTTTGTTGATGGTGATGTTATCGTAATAAGTTGAAAGGCTTGAGTAAATACGCAATCTTGCCAGATAGCTGCGGTAGTCAACAGCCCCTGGATTCGAAGGTGGAGGCGGGTGGCGCAACCTACCGTATATGGTAACCATATTGCCAAAGAAGGGCACCTGCTGAGGCTTAGGCACATATTTAGTACTGTAAACGGTCACCATGATTCTCCCACGTACTGGAAACTCGCCTGCATAAGTCTTTATCCTGCTTGCTTCCAAGATAAAGCGCACTCTGTCTCCACGTGGTTCCGGGTCCGAAACTACCCTGCCCGTAACACGAACTAGCCTGCCATTAGCAAACAACGATACATCGTTATTGGGGATTCTTAGATAAAGAGAGGTTCGAATGAATCCGACAGTAAATAACAATAGCCCTAGAATAAGCGCATAGGGAGGGAAAGGCCTTTTAATGAAAGAAAACCCCAGCAACAAGATGCATACACAAATCCAGAAACCGGCTGAGCAAATCATATGCGCTTGAACAGCGCAAATAATGCCTGCAATATAAGTAATCGTAAAAATAAAAAGTGGGCGTTTATGTAAGCTCATTCGGCCTCACAAAGACACGAAAGGCCGAAGCTTCTCAAGTTTTTTAGGGCCTATTCCGCTGACCTCATTAAGCTCATCAATTGACTGGAAACGCCCATGCTCAGCCCGATAATCTAAGATTCTCTGTGCCATAGCTGGACCTATGCCCGGGAGGCGTTGAAGTTCCTCAAAACCTGCAGTGTTGAGATTTACGGTTCCCTCCCCTGGCGTTGTTAGTTTTTGTGGACCCTTCTTTTCAGCGCTTTCAGTCCTGCTGCCGACTGAAGTACTTTGTTTTGTAACTTTACCACTGCGGACGATGGAAATCTTTGGGGCGGGAATCTCGCCTTTCGCCGCAAGATACAACTGCTGGCCATCTTGAAGCTTCTCGGCGAGGTTTATGCTATCAAGGTCCGCTTTCCCAACAGGACCGCCGGCTGCTTTGATTGCATCATTAACTCTGCTGTCTGGTTTCAGGAAATAAACGCCTGGTTTCTTTACATTACCGGCGACATGAACGCATATTTTGGCGCTAACAGGGAGTTCGGGCTTAATATTCTCGCTAGGTTCTGCTGTTTTCGACCCAGCTTCGATAAATTTAATTCCTTCGTTTGAACTAAACGTTCCCGACCTCGCCACGAGAATGCCTGTACCCAAAAGTGCAAGTCCCACGATTAAATACGCAGCAACAAGCTGGCCCCTGCTGAAGTTGAACACGGATTGCCCCTCTCCTTTCAACCTTGCCAATGGCTAAAATTATACCAGATTCTATTGCAGACTGCTTGAACTTACTGACCAGGAACAGGAATCGGAGGCAATGAAGTCGGCTCGTTAGGAATTTGCGTCTGAGTCCTTGCGCCGGGAAGCCTTCGAGAGAAATTTTCCCAGAACTTCGAATTCTGCTCTGGCTTGAGGAGCTTTTCGAACGCAGTCCATGTATCAACTTCGATTAACAGAATTGTCTCCTCTTGCTTTGCAATTGCTGTTGCTAATGTTTTTACTCTTGTCGCATCGGTCGAATCAGCCTTCAACTCATTCACTAAAGCAGACATCTGAGTTCCAGACTGGGTGATTTGTTGGATTTTCTGCTGTGCAGACTTGAAAAGCTCTTCGGTTTTTCGCAATTGGTCTTCGTCGAGGTTGAGCTCCTCACCAAGTCTCTGGAGAGACTGCAGAGAAGGTAGTGAGAATACCCTGACAGGGCATGGCCCACCTTGGAGAACCGAACGGTCGAGAGGCAGAATAGGCGGAGCAGACTGAACTCCTGGTTTATTTCTAACCTGAGCAAGAACAGAAGAAGCGATGATAACAAGAGCCGCAATAGAGACTAATACAATCACAAGCAAAGCAAACCTTTTTCGCAACATAGTTATTCCCCCTTTTGAGCTCACATTGCTAACGCTGACTTCAATAATACACTAGGATAAAAAATGAGTCCAGGACGAAGGTTAACTTTCACCCTCGCCCTGGACCAGAAGATTAAAAATTGATGCTTTAATTCAAACTAGGGCTTTGCAGGAGGTTGAGGCGCACCTGGCGCTGGCGGTCGCGGACCTCCTATCTCTCTCTGCACTTTCTGATGTAAATACTGCGCGAAGCCTTGCTGCTGCTGAGCATTCAGTATGCCCCTAAATGCCAACCAGAAATCAAACTCAGCATCTAGAATAGCGTTCTCTGCCTGAGAAACCTTATTCGCAGCCGCATTCAGCGCGCCCTTGTTCGGCGATGGACTCTGCAGTATGTCTAACACTTCTTTCGTTCCGGCTGCTTTCTGTTCAAGTAAGGGTCTAACCTTTTCCATGAACTGCTTGCAGAGCTCAAGAATTTTCTGCTTCTGCTCCTCGGTCAACCCTATGGTAACAGCGAGCTTTTCAATCTCGCCTCTTCCGGGCGGTAGCAGATACCTCTGAAGGTAGACATTGCGATAGAACCAATAAGTTTTATCCATGGGTCTCCGCCCTATAAGACCCTGCGGACCAGCAAATCCGCTTACAACCGGCTTCTGTTTCGCTGGCTTGACCTGCGGCTGATTCTGGGCATATGCCATCAATGCAAACACAAAAACCAGAACCAAAGCTACTGCAACCACTTTTCTAACCATTAGTTTTATCCTCCTTTCATTGGATTATGTCGTTCGGAATGTGCTGTGCTCAGCAAATTCCAAACGCTTTAGACGGAGATTTTGGAAAATTGTTCATTTGAATCGCCATTTTGCATATGATAAAGTAATATAACAATACGCTTTTTATGGGAAGGCAGAATTGTTTATGAAACGAAAGCCAGACTTTGAACAATTCCTAAAAGTCCTCCGCAGACAAGGAAAACCCAATCACCTACCATTTTACGAGCACATCGCTAGTCCAGGGTTCATTACTAGAAGAACCGGAAAGCCGTTCGACAAAATGAACCTCGATGACACAGAGTACTGGCGTACTTATGTTGATTTCTGGCTTGGAATGGGTTTCGACTGCATCCCAATGGAAATCAGCCTTAATTGCCCCCTTCCCTCCACAGGCGGTGGGCTGTCGCATGGAAGCGAGGCACAAGTGGTCATACGTACACTTGAAGACTATGAGAAATACCCATGGCCTGAAGAATCGCACCCGATTGAGTTCAAATATTTCGAGACAGTGGCCAGCTTACTTCCAGATGGAGTTAAAATTGTCGGCGGAGTTTGCGCAGGCCCCTATGAGTGGGTATCTAGGATGATGGGCACAATCGGATTATCGTATGCGCTTGCAGATAATCCTGAACTTGTTGCGATGGTTTTCCAAAGGATAGGACGACTCCATATTAGCGCCGTCCGCCAGCTTGCTACTTTGGATGCAATAGGCGCACTCCGTCAAGGTGATGACCTTGGTTTCAAAACATCAACGTTCCTGAGCCCAGCCGACCTCCGCCGCTTTGTATTTCCCATCTATAAGCAAATGGTCGAAGAAGCACATAAAGCTGGCAAGCCGTTTATACTTCACTCTTGCGGCAATTTATCGGAAGTTTACGAAGACCTAATTGAATATTGCCGAATAGATGCCAAGCACTCATTCGAAGATGCCATTATGCCTGTCCAGGAATTCAAGCGAAAGTATGGAAGAAGGGTTACTCCCCTGGGGGGGCTTGATGTAGACGTCATCTGCCGAAGCTCAGAGGAAGACCTTCGCACATATGCTAGGCGAATGATAGAGGAATGCTTCTACGATGGCTACTGGGCTCTTGGCACCGGCAATTCTTTAACCGACTACATGCCGGTCGAAAACTACCTAGCTGTCCTTGATGAAGGCATTCGCATAGCTGGCTGAAAATTCGGCGCCAAGCTATTTAAAACTACACCTTGCATCTGACATCCCCAAAAATGCCCTCTTGCTGAGAATTAAAGGCTTTCCGCATGCCCTATGGCTTGCTTTAGGCAATTGGTTCCAATGGTAAATGGAGTCAATATGCTACAGGCACAATTTGTCTACAACTCAATTGTCTGCTCTCGGCTGGGACCAACGCTGATGAGGCTAACCGGAACGCCGACTAATCGCTCGATATGTTGAATGTATCCCTTCGCGTTTGCCGGAAGGTCATCAAAATGAGTGATTCTTGAGATATCCTCCGTCCAGCCAGGAAGTTCATCGTAGACTGGCACACATTCGCGTATAGATTCCCAGTCGCTGGGAAGCCGATCAGTCTCAGAGCCATCGCAAAGATAGGCACGGCAAATCTTCAAAGTTTCAAGCCCGGTCAGCACATCCAAAAGAGTAATTGCAAGATCGGTAAAGCCGTTCACCATTGCTGAGTATCTGATTGCCACGGTGTCACACCAGCCGCACCTTCTTGGTCTGCCTGTGGTCGTGCCATATTCGTTTCCCCGCTCCCGAATATATTCACCTGTCGCATCGAGCAATTCCGTAGGGAAAACGCCAGCGCCAACACGTGTTGTATACGCCTTAGCAACACCAACTATCCTATCGAATGCACGCGGCCCAACCCCAGTACCAAGCGACGCTGCACCTGCTACCGTGTGGGATGATGTGACGAAAGGATATGTGCCATAGTCTATATCCAGGAGGGTACCCTGAGCCCCCTCGAATAATAACCTAGCTCCTTTTTGCGCCGCCTCTGCTACAAGGTAATTCGTATCGGTTACGTAAGGCCTAATACGGTCTGCGTACACAAGATACTCTTCGAGGATTGCATCCAAAGGGAAGCCCTCTGCTTCGTAAATTTTGGTAATAATTGCATTTTTTAGCTTGAGGTTTTCGGATAATCGGCTGCGAAAACGCCCGGGGTCTATGAATTCGGCCATGCGAATGCCTATCCTCGACGCTTTGTCTGCATATGCTGGTCCTATGCCGCGAGCTGTGGTACCTAGTGCATTTCTGCCCTTTCGCTCTTCTTCAAGGCGGTCAAGAAGAACATGATACGGCATAATGACATGGGCATTCATGCTGACTTTTAAGTTTTTTGTAGATATCCCTCGCCGCTCGAGTTCATCCAATTCACTTACCAATACACCTGGGTCAACAACCTCGCCATCACCTATAACAGAAACAACATTACTCCGAAGTATACCGCAAGGGATAAGGTGAAATTTATAAACCTCAGACCCTATGACAACGGTGTGGCCAGCATTGTTTCCGCCATTGTAGCGAATAACATAATCAGCATCTGCGGCAAGGACATCCACAACCTTGCCTTTTGCTTCGTCGCCCCATTGGGCACCCACGACAACCGTATTTGCCATCTCCTCGTTCCCTCTTCATTGTTCACAAAATAAGGAAGTGGATAGCCTTATTGCTATCCACTTTTCCTAAACTCCAAGCTCAGCCAGTATACCAACCGACAAGCCATTTTGTCAAGAAATGCCGTGCATGTTTTTAGCGTTGGAATAGCAAAGCATGCCAAGCCCAGTTTTTTAGCAAAAGCAAACTTTACATTAGTAGACGCCAAGTTTATCAACGAGTCTTCGCAGGGCTTGGTGTCCTGGGAGGCTGATATCCCGCGCCCTCGATGCGGCCATCCTTGCGGAGTCTTATCACCTGCGGCGGCTGGCCTTCAATCAGGATATGACGGCGACATTCCAACACGACGGCGCTATCTGGGGTTTTTGGCGATGGCGGGTAATAGATGTAACTGCTCTCGCCTGAATGCGCTTTGTCCGATGGACAGTAAAGAATCTTTTTGTCCTCCAAATAGTCTGGATAGAGTTCGCCCAGCGAAGAAGGATATTTGCCATTCTTTGCATAATATCTCTCTAACGCTCTGTGAAGCTCCTGAAGCTGTACTGTACATTGTGCCATTGCTTTTGCTTCCTCTATCCCCTTCTTGAAAGCAGGATTGCTTGCAATAACCCTATACAGCCAATAACTTCCAACTATTATTACAAAAACAAGCACCAAACACGAAATGGCTCCTATCTTCAGGCAGCTCATTTTTCTTTCTGGCCTTGGTGGAGGATATTGGGATTCCTGGTTGAACATGACTATTCACCCCTAAAATTGTCTTGCGATTTCACCCATATTATCTACTTTAATGCCAGGAGTCAAGCAATCAACCTGAGTTGCTATCTTATATGGCGTCTGGTATAATCTGCGCATGCGAATATTAAACACTGAAAACTGCAAACCGGAAGAATTATCAACAATCCTAGATAAACCGCTTCTTCAGGAAAACCCTGAGGTTGAAGCCACCGTTCGTGCAATAATCGCCGATGTAAAAGCTAGGGGCGACGAAGCAGTACTAGAGTACACGAGAAAGTTTGACTGGCCAAACGCAAATACAATTGCCATTCCACAAAGTGAGGTCAATAGCCTAGCTGCTCAGGTTCCAAGCAAACTTATTTCTGCAATCAGGGTTGCAAAAGAAAATATAGAGCGATTTCACCTCAAGCAAGTTCAGACCACATGGTTCGATAGCGAGCGGCCTGGGATTCTCCTTGGGCAAATAGTAAACCCTGTAGAAAGAGCTGGGATACACGTTCCCGCCTTCGCCGCGCCTCTCCCAAGTTCGCTCTTGATGTCGGCAATCCCAGCAAAAGTTGCCGGCGTACGGGAGGTCTATGTCGCCACCCCGCCAAGAAAAGACGGAACAATACACCCTGCTGTTGCGGCGGCAGCGGTCGAGGCAGGAGTTGACGGCATATTCAGAATGGGCGGTGCACAGGCGGTCGCAGCGCTTGCGTATGGCACACAAACCGTTCCCAAGGTGGACGTAATTGTCGGGCCTGGAAACATATACGCAACAATGGCAAAGCGCTTTGTCTTTGGCGAAGTAGGCATTGACATGCTAGCTGGACCAAGTGAAGTGCTTGTGATTGCAGACGAAACCGCCAACCCATGCTATGTGGCGGCGGACATGCTTTCGCAAGCAGAGCACCAAACCGATGCCCGGGCCATTCTAGTCACCACTTCGGCTCTCATTGCAAATGAAGTCAAAGCCGAACTTGAAAAACAACTAAACTTGCTCTCCAGAAGCGAAACGGCACGCAAAAGCATCGAAGAAAACGGTTTAATAATCATAGTTCCGGATATCGAAAAAGCAATCGAGATTGCAAATAGAGTCGCTCCCGAACACCTAGAACTTATGGTTAAAGATGCCCGCCAATACCTAAAATCAATCAAGAACGCTGGGGCGATATTCCTTGGTGAATACTCCACCGAGCCGATTGGAGATTACATCGCCGGGCCAAGCCACGTACTGCCTACCAGCGGAACAGCTCGCTTCTCTTCACCGCTAACCGTAGCCGATTTTACCAAGGTTTCGAGCGTAATCATGTATTCTAAAGAAAGCTTGGAAGCCGAAGGACCAACCGCTGTTGAACTTGCCGAAGCGGAGGGCCTTGATGCACACGCAAATGCTATTCGACAAAGACTTAAAAACGACTGACAGTGATTCTCAATCAGAGGTGATTATTGAAACTGGTGATTGACAACAGAACAAGCAAGGTAATTGGAGACTATAAAATAATTGGAACAAAGGCTGGAGAAACGCTAATCCATCATGACTCAGTGAAATATTTATCAAGTATAGATGGGATTATTTTCGACGTAGACGGGGTGCTCATAGATGTAAGAGAATCTATCCAGCTAGCGCACGGAAGAGTCGCTGAGATTTACTTTGGCATGCTTGGTTGGACCGATTGCGAAGGCATGATTACCCCAGAAGATGTGGATGCCTTTAAACTCGCTCGCGGTTTCAACAGCGACTGGGATCTTGCCACAGCGTGGGTATTGCTTTACCTACTAAAAAGCGTGCGATATTCGAGCACTAAGGGGTCTGAACTAAGAAGCAAGCCGCCAACAATTATGGATTTCACTGCATGTGTGGCAAAACTTGGCGGCGGATTGGAAAATGCTCGAAAGGTATTACAAAAACTTGCCTCGCAAGAGGAATGGGATGTGCTTTCGGCTTGGTCTGACAGAAAGCTACTTGAAAAGGTATTCCAGGAAACCTACTCTGGTGATCTCTGTCCAGAGGTATACGGATACAAAGCAACGATAGTCGAAGGATTGGGATTGATTCACCGTGACCGGTGCATTCTAAATAAACAGCTAGTGCCAAATGGGTTAAAGCTGGGGATTGCTACTGGGCGTACCCTTGGCGAAACTATCACGGGACTTCGGCTGATGGGCCTGTCCGATTTGTTTCCGCCTGCAGTGCTCGTAACAGAGGACGACCACCTTTGGAAGCCCAATCCCGAAGTACTCAGGCTTGCAGTCGAACGTACAGGCTGCAAACTTCCAATGTACGTAGGCGACACTCCAGACGACTTGGCTACCGTTCGCAACTATAAAGATTTGGGTTATGAAATAGCATCTTGCGCGGTGCTGACGGGTTTGAGTGACCCAAACTTGCGTGAAGTTTTCATCAGCCAAAGGGCCGATATGGTAGCAGATAACGTGAACGCCGCCCTCTTGGCATTAAGCATGTTACTATAGGAGGTGCATCATGCCCAGCCGAAAAGCAGAGTTGGAGCGGAAAACAAAAGAAACTGAGATCAAGGTAAGCCTAGACCTTGATGGTAGCGGAGAATCAAACATCCACACAGGGATAGGATTTTTTGACCACATGCTTACAGCACTGGCAAAACATGGCTTATTTGATTTGCAAGTACAAGCAAAGGGCGACCTAGAAATTGACCCGCACCACACAATCGAAGACGTTGGTATCCTTATTGGGAAAGCCATAGACAAGGCGCTCGGCAATAAGGTTGGAATAGCAAGATACGGCTGGGCGATCGTGCCAATGGACGAAGCCCTGGTGCTAACATCCATTGACCTAAGCGGGCGTGGCCTCTTATGTTATGATGTTGTCATTGAGCAAGAAAAAATTGGCACGATGGATTCAATCTTAATTCCCGAATTTTTTGAGTCAGTCGCTCGCAATGCCGGCATAACTTTGCACATTCGCAAGCTTTCCGGTGAAGACCCACACCACACAGCCGAAGCAGTTTTTAAGTCTTTTGCCAAAGCGCTTGAAGCCGCGACACGAATCAGCGAGCGAATCCATGGGGTGCCTTCAACAAAAGGCGTGCTATAGATTCAATCGAAGGAACAAAGGCTAAACTACTTGCACTCGTCACTGGGAGCTTCTAATGATTATTATTCCTGCCGTCGACATACGAAATGGAAAGTGCGTAAGGCTTCTTCAAGGAGATTTCGACCGTGAGACAGTGTTTTCGGATGACCCAATAGCGATGGCTGAGCACTGGGCATCTCTCGGGGCCGAGCGCTTGCATGTTGTTGATTTGGACGGCGCAAGAACCGGCAGTCCGCAAAATGTCGAGGTTATCGCCCGCATTGTTCGAACGTTGAAAATTCCAGTTCAACTAGGTGGCGGCATTCGAACTTTTGAAATTGCGCGCAAAATGCTCGACCTTGGTCTTGACCGCATTATAATCGGCACTACCGCGGCGCTTGACAGCAACCTTGCAGAGGAAATGTTCCGCAAATTTGGAGAACGTGCAATCCTCGGCTTGGACGCCCGCGATGGCTATGTCGCTACTCATGGATGGCAGGGTAGTACAAACCTAAAAGCTGTCGAATTTGCTAGGCATATGGAATCGCTGGGCGCACGGCGGATTATTTATACCGATATCAAGCGCGACGGGATGCTTGAGGGCGTAAATATAACTGCAATGGAAGAAATGGCTCGAGCAGTTAGCATACCCGTCATTGCATCTGGCGGCGTCTCAAGCATTGCCGATATTAAGCAACTCAAAAACCTCGAATCCATCGGCATCGAGGGCGTTATTGTTGGCAAGGCGCTATATACTGGTGCGATTGACCTAAGGAAAGCTATTGCCGTTGCCAAGTCGGGCTAATGACGTCATGCTTTACGGCTTATTTGACTCCTCCATGCAGCAACAACACCACGCTGGGCCGCGCCTTGCTATTCGTGGTGCACCAACTCTGTGAATGTTCACACCATTGCACTTTGGACACCCATCGGGCTTTGGCGTTCCAAAAGGAACTTCCCATACATAACCGCAGTCTACACATTTAAACTCGCGCTTTGCCATTTCGTACACGCCTCCCCGGATTACAATACTTTTCCCGCTCACAAGTGCATCTGCAACTTTTGCTCTGGCCGATTCAACAATACGCCCGAACGTCTGGCGGGAGACTCTCATAGCACCAGCGGCTTCTTCGTGTGTCTTGCCTTCAAGATCTGCAAGCCTGAGGGCCTCAAGCTCCTCCACTCCGAGAATTACTTGCCCGCTGGACGGCCTCCCGCAGGGGTGAAAATGGTCTACAATCGGAAGCGCTCGAACACATCTGCAAATTCTTGGCCTAGGCATTTGCTTTCTCCATTATGAGCATATGCCCATAATATCACTCAGAGAAAACCTTATCAAGCAAATTTTACTCTCGAATAAGAATGCGCAAGTCAATGACAAGCCGGATTATGGTTGTTCGACGGCAGCGACGTACCTTCGCAGGTTCTCAAGGCCAATTTCTAGGGCAAGGTGATTATCTTCCATACCCTCAAATTCAATCGAAAGGTAGCCATCGTACCCAGCCGATTTAAGAGCAGCAATACACCCGCGGACATCTATATTTCCATGGCCAATTATTGCGCCCCGATATAGATCGCCTCCTCGCGAGCGTCCCCACCCTCGGCCAGGGTCTTCATATCCAGGCTTTCTATGAAAATCCTTGGCGTGAACATGGAATGCATAGGGAGACATCCGAGTGACTGCACGCACGGGGTCATCGTCAGCGCAAATAAAGTTCCCGATATCTACAAGCGCACCAAAGTTAGGATGATTAACAGCAATCATTAGCGCCTCACACCGATCGCTATCCTGCACAAACCGTCCATGGTTCTCAACCATCGTCTTGATACCCTTATCCGCCGCGTATTCGGTAACGGCTCTGCAACCTCTCTCAAGAATTGGAAGCACCTGGAAAAAGTCCCATGTGCTTAAACGCTCAGGCGCAGGTCCGCGCGTGGCATCATGTCGCATGCGAGGTGCGCCAAGGACGGCGGCAATATCCACTTCGCCCTTCAACCGCTCGACCTCTGCTTCCCAACCGCCCTGTGCATTTAAAAAGTCCGCGCCAATTGTGTAGCTTATGATAGGAAGCCCTGCCTCAGCGCAAGCTTCTTTGATTTTTTTTGCAAAATCCACAAGGTCAGTAGTTCCCTCCGGCGCATTAAGCCCTGAGAACTCAATGCCATCGAACCCCATTGCGGCAGTTTCCTTAATGACGCCAAAAATATCCAGCTTGCCCTCTCTAAGATAGCGCGCCCAGCTGTATGAACTAACCCCAATTTTCATTGCTCTGCCTCCTTTACTTTTCCTGATTATCCCACTTCACGCATAACTTGGTCAAGGATTTGCCGCAAGCGAACTAACGTAGAATTTGAGCGTCTATTGCATTGGTAGCCATTTTTGGCTATCCTGAGAAAGGTCTTAGAAAGCCAAGGAGGACAAACCATTATGGCGGAAAACGCAATGAACAGGCGCGAATTTTTGAAAATCGCAGGTATAGGTGCGGCAGCACTTGCTCTACCAAGCTGGCTTCCAAATACGGCTGTGGGAGACAATAAACCAAACATAATTGTAATTGTCTCCGATGACCAGGGCTATGCCGAATTGGGATGTCAGGGATGCAAAGATATCCCTACGCCAAACATTGACTCCATTGCGAAAAATGGGGTCCGCTTCACCAACGGATACGTCTCATGTCCAGTCTGCAGTCCCACTAGGGCGGGGCTACTCACAGGAAGGTATCAACAAAGATTCGGGCATGAATTTAATCCAGGTCCGGCTAACGTA
The DNA here is from genome assembly GCA_029907255.1 of Armatimonadota bacterium. Taxonomy (NCBI): domain Bacteria; kingdom Bacillati; phylum Armatimonadota; species Armatimonadota bacterium. The sequence continues at coordinate 299,684 of JARYMF010000002.1, read as the reverse complement.
GCAGACGCCCAATTTGGGCTTCCTCTTACTGAAACCACTTTGGCTGCACGGCTCAAGACTGCCGGCTACAAAACAGGAATCGTCGGGAAATGGCACCTCGGCTACAATGAACCTTATTGGCCGATAAACAGAGGATTTGACGAGTTTTTTGGATTTCTTGGTGGTGCTCACCAATACTTCGGCGAGGGCAAAGAGGCTCGGAACCGCATAATGCGGGGAAAAGAACCAGTGGAAGAGAAAGAATACCTAACCGATGCTTTTGCCCGCGAGGCAGTTTCGTTTATTAATAGGCATAGCAAAGAAAAATTTTTCCTCTATCTAGCGTTCAACGCAGTACATTCGCCTCTGCAGGCACCCGAAAAATACCTTAGCCGTTTCGCCTCAATCACCGATAAAAAGCGCCGGACATTTGCTGCAATGCTTTCGGCGATGGACGATGCGGTTGGAAAGGTTCTCGACGCTCTTCGGAAAAATGAGATTGAGGAAAATACGCTGATCTTCTTCATAAGCGATAACGGCGGGCCAACGCTAAATACAACTTCGAGAAACGACCCGCTAAGGGGGTATAAAGGCCAAGTTTATGAAGGCGGAATTCGCGTGCCCTATTTGGTTCAATGGAAAGGCGTGATTCCCGCAGGTAAGGTTTACGACAAGCCAGTCATATCGCTAGATATTGCGCCAACCGCGTGTGCGGTAGCGGGCGCCGACACAAAAGGAGCCAAGTTCGACGGTGTTAACCTGCTTCCGTTCCTGACAGGCAAATCGAAAGACAATCCCCATGATGTTTTATACTGGCGATTTGGTGCTCAATCAGCAATTCGAAAAGGCAATTGGAAGCTTGTGAAATTGGAGGATGGCTACACCGAACTTTATAACTTGGAAGAAGATATCGGTGAGAAGAATAATCTCAATTCAAAGAACCAAGAGAAAGTAAAGGAACTTAGTGATTTGCTGGCGAAATGGGATTCTGAGCTTGCCGAGCCCTTATGGAAAGGGCGCGGAGCAACTAAAAAACGCATGGCAAAACAAAGAAGAAAAGCCGCAAATCAATAAAGTTTTAAATTAAAATATGGACAGACTATCTAGGAGGATAGATGGGTGGAAGTTAGAGTTGTACAAGGGTCTATTACTGAAATACCTAGCGATGCATTAATAGTAAACCTTTTTGAGGGCGTCACCGCTCCCGGCGGTGCGACTGGGGCGGTAGATCGTGCACTTGATGGAGCTATCAGCGAGCTGATCGCCGCAGGTGAAATCAAAGGCAAAATTTGTGAGACTACGCTCATTCATACGCATGGGAAGATTGCACCGAAACGGGTTCTGGTGGTTGGCCTTGGGAAGACCGATGAATTCGACTTGTATGCCGTCCGTAAAGCTGCTGGCGCCGCAATCCGCTTCTTGAAAGGCAAAAGCTTGCGGAGCGTCACTACAATAGTCCATGGAGCAGGTATTGGTGGACTTAACCCCGCCGAAGCAGCGCGGGCCACCATAGAGGCTACAATCCTTGGCATGTATGAACCTGATCTTTACAAGAAAGAAAAATCCCAACGGATTGAGACCTTTACATTAGTCGAACGAGACCCCCAGAAGGCTTCCGAGTTCGAGGCAGCTGCAGCCGAGGGACAAATTCTCGCCGAAGCAACCAACTACGCACGTGACCTGGCAAACGAGCCAGCGAACAAGATGACGCCAACTATACTAGCCGAGAAGGCACAGGAGATAGCACAAGAATATGGTCTGGAGATAGACATTCTAGATGAGAACCGCATGAATAATTTAGGCATGGGAGCAATCCTTGCAGTCGCTCAAGGTAGCGCGCAACCGCCAAGGTTAATTGTCATGCGATATCAAGCTGGCGACGACAAGCCGACAATCGCATTTATTGGCAAAGGGCTGACCTTCGACAGCGGCGGCATTTCCATAAAGCCAAGCGAAAACATGCGTGACATGAAGTTCGACATGGCCGGCGGTGCCGCAGTACTCGGCGCCATGAAGGCTATTGCTCAGCTTAAACCAGCAATCAACGTTCTGGGTGTTGTTCCTGCATCAGAGAATCTTCCCGACGGGAAAGCATATAAGCCTGGCGATGTGATTACCTGCATGAGTGGCAAAACTGTGGAGATTATCACAACCGACGCCGAAGGGCGAATGCTTCTTGCAGATGCAATTACTTACGCAAAACAGCTGGGCGCAGACTACCTGGTGGATATCGCCACGCTGACCGGTTCATGTGTGATAGCCCTTGGGATTGAAATTACGGGTCTCTTCGGAAACAACCGCAAGCTGATTGAGTATGTTCTCGACGCTTCAAAGTCTGCAGGCGAAAAAATGTGGGAACTTCCACTCGAAAAGGATTACATGCGGCAACTCAAAAGCGATATCGCCGATATTGAAAACGCTGGCGGCAGGTTTGGCGGTGCAATCACTGGCGCCCTTTTCCTGAAGGAGTTCGCTGAGGATACGCCGTGGGTCCATCTCGACATTGCCGGAACCTCAGACGTTCCAGGAGCAGAAGCAGAGTCGTACCGAGCTCCAGGTGCAACCGGCGTGGGAGTGCGCACTTTTTACCACTTAGTTAAGAAAATAGCCGGCTAATGTCCATGCCTGACGAAACCGCCTACATGAGACTCGAGTCTCGCGTTTTCCCGGCTTAGTACTCTACGATTACCTCCAATGCCTCTTGCAGAGGCATTGAAATCGAAATTATCTCAGTTGCCATATCAAAGTTTGACCATGGCATTCCGTTAATTTTGACAGATTTAATCGGCAGTTTGCTTGGATGGCGCAGTTTAAGTTTCAGACTTGCCGGCGGATTCCTGCGGGGCGGAGTAATCTCAGCAAAAATGCGGCCTTTTGAGGCTTCAGATACCACACGGTAGCTTATGGGGCCAAAGTATGTAGGAGCTTCAGTAATTTCAATCTCTTTGCCGTCGTCTAACCATTTCCTGGGGGTTCCAGGACACAGCAAAAGCGCATCCTCACGCTCCATTAACAAAAGGTACCTAAACCAGGTGAGGAACGCTGACTCATCAGGTGTCTTATAAAATGGCCCTGCGCCCCAGCCATAAGCTACGACAGGATGCTCTGTAAAACAACGTACATCAGCATAGAGATTAGCTGCAAAACTATTATAGAAAGCCCGAAGCGCATGCTCGACCTGCCCGCGAACAAGGTAAACAAGCGGATTCGGTAGTAGGTTTGACTGGATGGTAATTCCTCCATGGCTGAACCAGAAATGTTCAAGGTCGACATCCCTGCCTAACGACCTTGAGACAAAGACATTATCTTCGTAATCCTTGAGAATCCAAGTTGCCTCAATGGAATTTGGCTCAATCAAGCCGCAGTCAATATTGAAAATCGGGCCATAGAGCGAATCTCGAATCCAGCCGACATCACGGCCCCTCAGGTAGGCACGCACCGGCAAATGTGGAATCCAGCTGCCGTCCAAAAGCTTCACGACAGGAGAACGCTCCATCGAAACCGCTATTGCCCGCCGGATATCCTCGCCATATGCCCTTGCTTCGCAGGAAATTCGCTCAGCTTCATGGTGGCCAATCTCTTTTAGCACATCCGCTGTACTTTTCATCCCTTTGTAGCAGAGGGCATTCACTATGTACCAATACTTCCACTCAGGGTTGTCATCTAGGTGGCACGGCGGCAGAAGTCCATATTCCCACACTTTCGAACCGTCAGGTGCTGTGCGCATTGAAGCTTGTCGTTCTCTGACCACATAATTACAAGCATCAACCATATTTTGCGCAATCTTGGACAGCCATACCTTATCTCTCGTAAGGCGATAATGTTCGCCCAGCATCCAAAGAATCGTCCCGTGGTCAAGGCTGTAATCACCTACCTGGTAGTCATAATCCTCGCTTACTCGCAATCCATGAAGTGCGCCTTCTTGCGATTTAAACCGTCCGTCCATCCGGCGGCTACCTTGCAGTTCAACAAAAGGCATGATATATTTGCGCGCACGTTCGTGGTAACCTCTTAAATCAAGGGATCTAACTTGGTCAACTGTCTCAGTGCCAAATACCTGATAGTCCCAAGTTCCTGCACCTAACATATAAAGTCCTGTATCAACATCCTTATCTGCTGTGATAGCGATATGGCATAGATTGGCACGGTTGAAATCATTTAGTAACTGCTCTGGCACATAGAAAGCGGCGCCCGAGTTAATCTGAGCCTCCCAGTACTCGATTGTCTCTTCGAGCTTAAGTTCATAATTAAGAGCCCCGACTGCCTCCACGCCTTCATTGCCAGTAAACGTTATAAATGGAATACGAAACTCAATTTCGTGTTCCTGGCCTGGTTCAAGCTCAACGTCATAGGCAATTGCATTGTTGATGCCAATAACATCCAATGGAGAATATGAACAACACGATGGTGCCGCCACCCCCTTGCACCTTGTATCTATAAAAGCCCTCATCCGAGGCGAATCGTATGGCTCAACAATCCACTTTTTTGGTTTGCTTGGGTCATGCGAATTAGCATCCCTTGCCCGGCCTGTTGCATAAATAAAACCTTTGTCTATGACAAGCAACTCAGGGTTCTCGATTACTAGCCATAAACGACTAACCTGGCGCCGAGCTCCCACATTGCGAATGGCAACTCTAGACAATGCAACAACCGGCTCGTCTCCACGCTTGCTTTCCTCCTGCCAAGGGCTTTCGTACAAAAGAGCAGCAAATGTTGTTTGCTTATACTGGATGTCTCCGCTCATCCATTGGCTCAAGTAGATTGGCAGATAGCCCCTCAGCGGCGACTGGCTGGTTGCATCTTCGCGCTCACGGAAGTCAGGTGGTTCGCCAGAAGGAAATTTGAACCAAATTGCTTTTCCTGGCCAAAGGAGCCTTGCAGCGTCCCTACCGACCAGTTTCAACAAACTTTTGTCCGCAAAGATGTCACCATTATATCGAACTGCGAACTCCTGACGGTTAGCATCGCATCCAATTGGACAGTAACGGCCATATGGGCCCTGGCGAGTTTTCCAAAGCCGAGGTATCTCTGCGCTGGCACGCTCGTATGTTTGCTCCGGTTCAGCAGCGACCCGGTCGTAGATTGAGACCACTCCTTCTCGACGCCATTGCTTAAATCCGCCTGAGCCCTCTTTACCAACAAATACCCCAAAATCGGGGATATATACGCCGCTGTTGAGTGCATCGGTCACTTGAAATGAGAAACTCCGTTCCCTACACTTAACGGTTACCACTGTCGCATCGGGATGCAAAGGAGCCGCCTTCTCAAGAAAGTCAGCATCCACATCGGCATACAAAACCTCAATGACAATTGCCTTCGGATTCGACTCATCCATTGAAAGTAGATAGCCATTGTAAACCTCCACATTGCCTGCAAAGGTAATACCCCCGCTATTTATCCCAAATTCCACGCGTAGTGTCGCCTTCCGCCAGATTGAATCAGAAAAGACGCTGATATGCTCAATACGTGGACCAGTATCATGAAAAAGCAGACGGAGTTTGAGCGATTGGCGGAACTTTACCGAAAAGTCCTCCGCATGCGGAAGCTCAACAATGTCAAGTGGGTCGAAGGTATGTCTCCAAACATCTCCTACTACTTCAACATTATCGTGGGCTGTTACCCATTTGCCATTATATGCATCCTCGACAGCAGTCCAACCACCTGCCCATTGTTCAGGCCAGGTATGATTCCAATATTGGAGCTTCACCATGCCTGGCGAAGGAGCTTGCTGTTTGGCATACCTGACTTCGACCATCGAAAAACGGCGTGGGCATTCCCATTCCAACCCAATATGCGGTCCACCATGCTCCGGTGCATCAACTGGAAGCCATGCCGTTCCATCACTCGGAGCGTCACGTCTTTCAATTGTAAACCTATCTGAGCCAATCCAATAGCTAATTATGCCAAAAGGCGCAATGTCAACACGAGAGCCTACAACGTCTGAAGAAATGTGCATTGGTAGAATCCTTGACTTCTAGTTCGAGTGCAATCCCATGGATATCTGGCCTATCTGTTCGACAACCAAAGATGGCAATCCTTTAGGAGGAGATGAAGAATCATCGCTTGCAAAATAAATACTTTGACCTACTTTCATACAGCCCCATCTTCCATTTTTTCATCCTCTTGACCCATATTCGAAGGCAGTGGTAACATACCTCTGCAACCAACTTATTAGGAGTAATAGTATGAAAATCGCTCGCTTTGCTGCACCAGATCTTGGGCCAGAAAATATTGGAATCGTGCTCAACGGTGAAGTATTCAATTTCACAGGTGCCTTTCAGGCATATCAGCTCTTTGAAAAACAAGTGTGCGAATGCCCCGTTCACTCACCAATGGAGCTAATGGAAAAGGGATTATTTTCCGTCGAGACATTCCAAAATGTTCTTGATTTCTCCAAGAAACACGGAATGATGGAGCGCTTCACTGTGAAGCAGTACAAGCTTCTTGCGCCAATTAAAAGGCCTTCGAAGATTATCGCCCTGGGGCGAAATTATATGGCGCATGCTCTCGAAAGCGGCATGGCGATACCGACCGAACCAATTATATTCGCAAAGGCGAACTCGGCGGTAATTGGTCCAGATGAGCCGGTTATTTACAAAAAATTCCTTACTCGTGTTGATCCTGAAGGCGAACTTGCAGTAATTATTGGCAAGGAAGGCTCAAGCATTCCCGAGAGCGAGGCGGAATCGTATATTGCTGGATACACAATAATGAACGACGTAACAGCTCGTGATTTACAAAAGCATGATTTAAGCATTTCAAGCCCATGGCTTAGGTCGAAAGGGATTGATACCTTCTGCCCTCTCGGACCTTGGATTGTGCTTCCAGACGAGATTCACGAGCCCGTCGAGCTTGACATTGAAACTCGTGTGAATGGCGAAGTTCGCCAGAAAGACAACACACGAAGCCTGATGTTCAAGATACCATACCTTATTCACTGGATATCCCAATATCATACGCTATTCCCTGGCGACGTTATTTCAACAGGCACCCCTGAAGGGATGAAGCCAGTGTTTCCCGGGGATATTATGGAAGTCGAGATAGAAAAGATTGGAATTTTAAGGAATCCAGTGGTGAGCGAGTAGGACACAGAAAAATAAGGCAATGGAAGTTTGAGAGTTTTCCACCACACCATCTTTTGCACTCAGCTCAATTAATTAAAGATGCGCATTGACGATAAGTATTTAATCAACCTGCATACTAAGCTTGTGAATATACCAAGCGTCTTTCCGAACGAAAAGGAAATCATGCTTTTTCTTGAGGATGAACTCAAGTGTTTGGGATTTACCCCGCACCGCCTGACGGTAACGCAAGACCGCTTTAACCTTCTAGTACGAATTGGAAATGGAAGCCCCATACTTTGCCTGAACGCTCATTCTGACACAGTTCCTCCTAGTGGAAAGTCAGTGCCCAAAGCAAAGATTAAGAATGGACGCATGTATGGGCTGGGTAGTGCAGATGATAAAGCATCAATTGCCGCCATGGTTGCCGCAATTCGGGCAATCTCCGAAGCGGATGTCAAACTTAACGGCACACTAGACCTGTTTATTTCCGTTGATGAAGAAGGCGATGCGCAAGGCGTTCGGTCGGCAATCGAGAATGGTTATAAATGCGATATGGTAATTACAGGCGAGCCAACCAACCTCCAGATGGTGCCAACCCATTGCGGCTTGCTTATTTTGGAGATCACCACCTACGGAAAATCCACCCACGGTTCAATCCCAATGCAAGGCGTCAATGCGATTGACCGAATGTTTGAGCTTATTTCCGGACTTCGCAAAGTAGCGACAGAATACCCATCCCATCCGCTAATTGGGCCAGGAACAATGAACTTAGGGATAATAAAAGGAGGCGACCGACCAAACCGCGTACCCGACCGATGTGAGGCGGCAGTAGACATTCGATTAGTGCCACCAATGACCGTTAAGGAACTTCTTAATCGCATAAGACAGTACTTCGACGATTGGAAGGGGAAGGCAGACTATAATATTGCAAAACAGGGCGAACCGCTTAACACACCGCATGACTCAAACCTTGTGTGCGCGCTTGCTTCTGCGGGCGAGAAGATTCTCGGGCATGCACCTGAGATTGTCGGCTGGCGCGGATGGACAGACGCAGAATCATTCCAAACGGGCATTGGGGTTGATGCGGTTGTATTTGGGCCAGGCAAGCTTGAGCAAGCACATTCGGCAAACGAATACGTTGACCTGGAGCAGGTATGCCTTGCGGCGCGCATATATGCTGAAGTCACAACTAGACTATTGGCAAAATGACTATCAAGAGTAATTTTTTAATAAGGATTTTACGATGTTTCGACCTACGGTTGCCGAAATTGATTTAGAAGCAATTGCGTTTAATTTTCGACAGGTCCGAAATCTAGTTGGACCGGAAGTAAAGATATGTCCAGCTGTGAAGGCTGACGGCTATGGGCACGGTGCAATCCCCGTAAGCCAAGCAGTCCTCAACGCTGGCGCCGAAATGCTAGGAGTAGCCACCCTCGAGGAAGCACTTGAACTTCGGAACGCTGGTATTAATGCGCCAATATTAATCCTTCAATGCGTTCTTCCAGACAGCATTCCGGAGATTATTGCACACAACGTGAGCACAATGGTGTGCGATCTTGTATTTGCCGCTGAGCTTTCAAAATGCGCTGTAGAAGCAGGCAAGCGGATGAAGGTCCATATCAAGGTTGACACTGGCATGGGACGCCTGGGCATTAGTCCAGCTGAAACAGTGGGGTTCTCAACCCAACTCTCAGGAATGCCTGGGTTGGAAATCGAAGGGATTTTTACACACTTCCCCTCTTCTGGCGACCCAGATTTAAGTTTTTCTCATGCACAGATTGAGGAATTCCGACGACTCACAGATGAAATCCGCAAAGCGGGCATCCGCATCCCTCTTCGACATATGGCAAACAGTGCGGCAATTTTAAACTTACCCGAGTCATACTTCGACATGGTGCGGCCAGGAATAATGCTATACGGTCTTCACGACACAAAGCACCTCGTCCGTGATGTTGAGCTACGGCAAGCGATGACCCTAAAGACCAAAATTGTTTTCCTAAAGGAGCTCCCTCCTGGTAAATCGGTGGGCTATGGCCGAACTTTTGTTGCTAAGAGGCGCACTCTGGTTGCCACAATTCCCATTGGCTATGCTGATGGATACAACCGGTTGCTCTCAAATCGAGCACCAGCTTTGGTTCATGGAATAAGAGTACCAGTCATCGGAAGAGTCTGCATGGACCAAGTGATGCTTGACGTAACCGACGTCCCTGGAGTTTCCACAGGCGACGAAGTTGTCCTCTACGGGCGGCAGGGAAACGAGTTTATTTCCATAGAAGAAATTGCCGACCTTCAGAACACGATTGCCGACGAAGTCATATGCTCTGTCAGCAAGCGGGTCCCAAGGGTATACGTCAACGCGAAAAACCATCAGACTGCCTAATACCATCCTTTCACTGAATCTCTTATTCGGCCTGTGGTCAAAAAGTTACCACCAAACAAATATCTCGGCGCAATGCGCAGTGCAAGCGCTAGGGCGCAGACGCAGTCGTCAGTATATCCCCTCCGTGCGCTAGTTCTCACGTTCCCCGATTCCGTTAGCTCATATTCATAAAATTGGAGCTCCTGGATAAGATGTTTAATATACGGAAACCGAAGCTCATTATGGGCAAGACGGACAGCTAAGTTATCAATTAATTCGCGCTTGGTCTTATTCGTAAAGATTACGCCCTCAAGTTCTGCGTCTAGCCCATGCTCTTCCCAAAGCACATGCCCCAGGTTTTCCAAAAGCGGGTCGCCAATAGAAGACTGGTCTACAGCAATTCCTCGAACTCCAAATTGGCAAAGTATGTCAGCAACTCGCTTAACCTGCAACTTCCATTCCATACGGTTGAAACGGTCTAGGGCAACTACGTGGAATCGGTGGGCGCCATGCCCAACGCCATTTACTGGCGATTGGTAGCCTACAGCCAATACAACCACTGCGGTGTAGTCTGAGTAACGTGCCCAATCAACACCCGCCACAAAGGCCGTCGGTTCAAAGTTGATTTGCTCAGTGCAAATCGCCTTTTGAATGTCCTCCCAGGCGAATACTGAATTTTGGTCATCAATAAACTCCGCTTCATATTCGATTTTAAACTGCCGCTCGGTCAATATTTCTCGCTGGTTTTCTATATACTGTCTGCTGATGTATGGATTTGCCCACGACGGGAAACGGAACGAACGATATGAATATCTGGCATTGGAAATCGGATGTTTGCCGTCAGACTCTGCTATTGTTGGCTGACAATTGCTTCCTCGGATGAAAGCACGATAAAAATGGTTTTTGCCAAAAGGCGTTGATATCAGCGATAATTGGCCATTTCGATCGGCTAGCATTGGCCCAATAACCTCTTCGACTACTTCATCACGCACAAACGCAGCTTCATCCACCACAACGCGGTCGGCTGAATGGCCTCGGAGATTTCTTCCATCCTCATCAGCTGTCCGAGCCATGATTCTGCTGTTTCGCAGGCAAATTTCAGTATAAGGCGTTCGAGTAATCTTGGTATACTTTCGGATTTCAGAATGGGAGAGGAGCAGCCTCTCGACTGTCCGCGAAATCAGCTTGCTCTGGTCATAAGTGGGAGCGACTATCATTTGGATTGAGCCGTTGTTTGAAATAGCATATGTTGCGACATCAATTGCTGCGGCTACGGTCTTTCCCCAACGTCTCCCACATGCCGCCACCTTTACTTGATGATTGTCCAATAACCACTCCTTTTGCGTGGGATGGGGCTTCCACCCCCAAAGCAAATCCGCAAGTTTAATCCTCTTCGCTGGAGTCATCATCTTCACCTAATTCTTTAGCCTCAATCTGCTGGAGAATTTGTTCGATTGAATCATTCTCATGAACATCCGCGTCCTTTAAAAGATTGCTTGCCTTGAGGAGGTCAATAATTGCTTTGTATTTTATTTTTTCATCCTTCGATTTGATGAGGCTCTCGAGTTCGCGGGCAGCCTCTACATAACGCTCAGAAAGTAACCTAAGTGCCGTACGGCGATTTTCTTTGACATAATCGCATATGGCGCTGGCAAAATCAGGGCTCCTTTTCCACTCATCAAGTGTCCTTTTGCTTATTCTCAACTTCTCTGCAATCTCCTCATCTGTCAACCTAAAAAGCAGGGGAATAGCCCTACGCTGGTTTGTAGTAAGCATATAATTACCTCTAAATAACAGTATTTAGGAACGAATGTTCACTAATTTCTCAGCATTCGCAAATTGGAACGTTTGCCGAGGTCTTCCCATTATTACAAGACCTCAGCATATGGGAGAATAAAAGAACAAAAAGTGAAGATTTCGTGAACCTTTAGTTAGACAACCAATTAGCAAAAAGCTTTATTTTCTGTGCTCAAGTTCATTCCTGCGACTGCATACTGGAAACACGGGGAATATAAATACTAATGGCACCAAGTCTGGGAGGATTAAAAAGTGAAAAACCATGATTCAAGATTACTAGAGGTGACTTTCATCGAGGCGCCAAGCATCTTTGAAACAAGAACCAAGCAACCCATTATCATAATTATTAAGAAATAACCAACCGCATTGACTATCAAAGATTATTTGGTATAATTAACCAGAATTTTTGAAGGAAGAACTCTAAAAACACAAATTGATACAACAATGCAATCCTCTTAGAAGAAGTTGTCATAGAGGAGCAAAGAAGTTAATTCCAAAAATTGCTGAACGCTTTGCGGATAAAAGCGTTTAGTTGATAAATTAAGGACTGCTTAGCAGTCTAACATCGCTCATAAGTTTTAGACAAGGGATATTTGATGAACGAAAAAGTGGAGCAGATTCAGGAAGTAAGAACAGAAAACTGGCACGCAATTACCGTTAATGAGGTATTCGATCACCTAAAGAGCACTCCGGACGGCCTCTCAACTGCTGAGGCGCAAGCAAGGTTAGCAGAATATGGCCAAAATGTGCTTCCCGAAGCCAGGCCGGTTTCGCCCTTCATAATCTTTATGCGCCAATTTCGAAGCCCCCTAATTTACATTTTGCTCATTGCGGCCTTATTCTCATTCGTCACAAACCATCCTATCGATGGCGGCGTGATAATGGCAGTGCTAATCCTAAACGCACTCATTGGATTTTTTCAGGAATACAGGGCGGAACGAGCACTCGAAGCTCTGAAAAAGTTGGGCGCACCGCGAGCAATCGTACTGCGCGATGAAGAAGAGGTGAATATTCCCGCCAGCGAGCTTGTGCCAGGTGATGTGATACTTCTCACCACGGGCGAACGCGTGCCAGCCGACGCCCGGATTTTCGAAGCGATAAACCTTAAAGTGGACGAGTCCAACCTAACTGGCGAATCATTTGCAGTTGATAAAAGTATCGAACCGCTTCCTCCAGAAACACCTCTAGCAGACCGAAAGAACATGGTTTATTCGGGAACAACAGTTGTTTATGGCCGCGGCAAAGCAATTATCACAGCCACTGGTGTAAACACCAAAATCGGCCAAATTGCATTGAACATAGCAACCGAGCCAGGAGAACTGACGCCGGTTCAAAAGCATCTTGCAACTCTTGGGTCGAACCTCGGAATTGTAGGAATTGCCATTGCTGTGATTATTATCGCCGCCGGGTTGATAAAAGCATTCAGCCTTTACGAGATGCTCTTCACTGGCGTTGCAGTAGCCGTGTCGTTTATTCCCGAAGGTTTGCCAGCAGCTGTAACTATCGTACTTGCGGTTGGGGTTCAGCGGATGGCACAGCGGAACTCACTTATCCGCAAGCTCCCAGCAGTCGAGACTCTGGGGTCTGCAACCGTAATCTGTACCGACAAGACGGGCACGCTAACAAAGAACGAAATGACAGTCCGGGCGGGCTATACCCCAGAGGAGGCGTTCACTGTCACTGGTGAAGGTTATGCACCGATTGGCAAGTTTCTCATTGGAAACCAAGAAATTGATAAAAACCACATAGGGATTCGAAGGCTTTTTGAGGCACTAGTTTTGTGCAACGATGCACGGCTACATCATGAGGACAATGGATGGCGCATTGTTGGCGACCCGACCGAGGGGGCACTTGTCGTCGCAGGCGAAAAGCTTGGCTTGCGGAAGCATGAATTAGAAGATGAACAAAAGAGGATTGCCGAACTACCATTTGACTCCCAAAGGAGATATATGGCTACGCTCCATCTACTGCCAGATGGGCGAAAAATCGTATATGTCAAGGGCGCTCCCGAAAAGATACTTGCAATGAGTGGAACCTACCTAAAAAGCAATGATGTGCTGCCACTCACCTCCGATAAAGCCGCCGAATTTGTAGCTCGAAATGCTGAAATGGCAGAGGAAGCTTTAAGGGTCCTTGCTGCTGCCTATAAAGAACTACCGCGTGAACAGGAAGTAATCAGTCATTCGGATGTAGAGTCAGGCCTTGTTTTCCTTGGAGCAGTTGGCATGATGGATCCCCCAAGAGAAGAAGCACCAATGGCAGTCAAGCAAGCAAGGGAAGCTGGAATTCGTGTCATAATGATAACCGGCGACCATGCTAATACCGCACGCGCCATAGCGGAATCGATAGGCCTTCTAGAAAGAGAAATGATGGTTGTAGAGGGCAGGGCGCTGGACAGAATGAGCGACGAAGAGCTTGCCCAAGCAATCGGACGCATTGCTGTAATTGCACGTGCTGAACCTGAACATAAACTTCGAATTATTAAGGCATTAAAAGAGCGCGGTCATGTTGTGGCTATGACAGGCGACGGCGTAAATGATGCTCCAGCGCTCAAATGTGCTGACATCGGAATAGCTATGGGAATCAGCGGCACAGACGTAGCAAAAGAAGCAGCAGATATGATACTTCTTGATGACAATTTTGCAACAATCGTATCAGCTGTCGAAGAAGGCCGCGCTATATTTGCAAATATCCGCAAGGTTGTTCAATATCTGCTTTCAACAAACACCGGTGAGGTATTCATATACCTTACTACAATTCTCTCAGGTCTCCCATTGCCTTTATTTCCGGTGCAAATTCTTTGGATTAACCTAGTCACTGACGGCTTTTGCACAGCTCCACTGTCGTTTGAACCAAAAGAACCAGGCTTGCTAAAAGAACCACCTAGAGATCCAAAGGAGCGCATAGTTAACCGCTATGTGGTTAGCAACATAGTTTTTGTGGCACTTTTCATGCTAATTGGAACCTTCTCGCTTTACTACTGGGGGCTTGGAAGCATAGGCATATGGAAAGCTCGAACCTTCGCCTTTGTGGTTATGGCGCTTTTCCAAGCATTTAACGCATTGAACGTTCGATCGAGTCGCTACTCATTGTTCAAAATTGGCGTGCTAACTAATCCATACTTGCTGGCTGGCGCAACCGCGTCTGCAGTTGCCCAGATTGCATCAGTCCATTTACCATTTTTCCAAACAATATTTCGCACAGTGGCTCTAAACCTATCGGAGTGGACAATTATGGTGGCGGTTTCCAGTAGCGTCTTTATCGCTGAAGAAATCAGAAAGGCGTTTTTACCACACTTATTCATGCCATCACAAACTCGGCACGCTCCTGGAAATCAACGCACTCAGTAGCAATCAAGTGGATATACGCCGAAGCACCTCTTCAGATTGAATACCAGTTGCAATCAGTTCAAAACGGCGAGCTGAATTCTCCTCCGAGATATATATTTCCAATCGGTCGTCTGGTAGTATGCTTGGAATCTTCTCAGCCCACTCTATAATTGTAACACCCTCGCCATGAAAGTAGCTCTCATAATCGAGATCTTCCATCTCCTCACGACTTTCCAAGCGGTAGAGGTCGAAGTGGTATACTGGAACGCGCCCTTTGTGCTCGTGGATAAGTGTAAAAGTAGGACTATGGACAAGATCGGTGACACCAAGACCCCGCGCAATTCCCTTAGTGAGCGTCGTCTTGCCTGCACCAAGTTCTCCGATTAGCGCAACAACTGCCCCAGGTCTCAGCGCCCGACCGATTTGTTCACCAAGTAGCTCTGTTTCCTCGGAAGAATATGTGTAAAACGTCTTGGACAGATGTGTCATAAATCAAAAGGAAACCCATAGAAATCGTCAAGTTAGATGTTATTTTTTGAAGTGCTCCCATCCTCCCCACAAAGGCCTTTTTGAGCCATCAGGCATGACAATCTCAACTGTCTTGTCTTCTGTGAACTCTCCAATTTCGGTTACGCGAGTTCCAGTGCCTTCTTTAATAGCCTTAATAACCTTCTTAACGTCATGTGGTCCAACTGCCATGAGGAGTTCAAAGTCTTCTCCGCCGCCGACAACGAGCTCCAGCGTATCCATTCCCAGTCTTTCTGCAGCCGACTGGAGATCACTGCTTATCGGTAGTTTGCTAGCATATACTACTGCGCCAACGCCGCTTGCTTTGCACAACTTTGGAAGGTCAGCACCCAATCCATCGCTTATATCCATCATCGCACGAACCGCATTGGTTGCAACAGCAGCACGGGCTTCGAGCACGCGTGGAATTGGCGTCAGATGCTGGCTCACAAGCCATCCATGCAACTGCGCTGCTTCCTCCATACCAAACCTTAGCAAGAGTTCCAAGCCTGCCCTTGAATTTCCAAGCCAGCCCGTTACAAGAATGCGGTCGCCAGGACTTGCACCGGACCGTCGTGCGATGAGGTTTGGCTCAATTTTGCCCATCTGACATATCCCAATCACCGAATCCTGCCTTACGGAAATAGTATCTCCTCCGATAATTTTGCTTTCGAATCTCTCGGCACATTCAACAAGCCCTCGGTAAATTTCATCTACGAAGCCGATGTCGGTATCGGGCTTCAATCCGAGAGATATCAGCGTCCAGGTTGGAAGCCCTCCCATCGCCGCAATATCGCTTATGTTGCTCGCCACCGATTTCCAGCCTAGCTGATATGGAGTGACTAGGTCAAGGCGATAGTGAGTGCCCTCAGCAAGCATGTCAGTGGTAATAATCGTATGCATCGGACCGCCGAGGTCGAGCACAGCCGCATCATCTCCGACGCCAACAACAAGCCCTTCCGAAGATGTGGGAAGGCTAAACTCCTTCATTAGATGCTCAATCAGAACTTCTTCACCGATATCTGCTAGGTTCATATCAACCTACCTTCCGGCGTTAAATTTGACTGGCTGTCTTCTTTACCAAAGAAACTACGTAACTTCTATAGTCATCATACCATTTTTTCGCCTCGGGACCGAGAACTGGTCGGCAAAATTCACGATAACCCCATGTAACAATACGCTCTGAGTACTCTGCTGCAAGCATTAGCTTCTCTTTTAGGCGCTCTATTGGCACGGGCCTCCATGGAAGCCCCTTTGCCTCCGAATGATGCACGCGTCCATACAATCTAATGTACTCTTCTTTACTTTGACAAACGTACTCAGCAGTTTCAACGTTTCCCCAAAACCTTGCATTCGAATCACGACAGGCGTTATACATAGCCTCAAAAAAAGGCCTGCGCTGGTCATTTGTAACATAAGAAAAATGCTCACCGCTGTCTTGAAGCATTATCACGTCAATGCCACTCCGCTTTATTAGCTTAGTCCAATATTGACGGTACTCATCAGGTTCGTTATACCTAAAATCGCCAAAAACTTTCTCACGGTCAAGGATGAAAAAGGGCGAAAGCGTAACAGGAAGATTTGCCGCCCTTTTGCAACTTTCAGTTAGCTTAGAGTAGAAACTTTCAATCAATTCAGCGAACTTGCCCCAACACATATAAATCTCGTGGGGTATGTACCATGCATAAAATGCAGGATGACCTGCAAAGCGCTCACCAATTTGCCTAACATTTTTTGTGCAGAATTCTAGTTCATCTTTCAGGTCGGATTTCAGGTACCACTTCCCTGTAGAACCGGTATCAAGAATGACTTTTACCTTCCGCTTGGCGCAAAGATTCATGAGTTTGTCCAAAGGATTGTCCTGATGGGCGAGCGCCGAAGGCGCATTGGTAAGCCAAAGAAGGTCAAAGCCGATTCTACGTTGGTGGTCGAGTTCATCCCGCCAGCCTGATATTCCCCATTTCGCAGACTCGGCAGGATTCATCCACCAAAGCGGACCTAAAATCAAAGGCGCGCACTTAAGCTTAGGCGATGCCATCAGGTGTTCGCCAACCAACAATCCTGCTACTGAACCAAAGATACATCTGCCGATTGCAGAAAGTACCTCACGACGGTTCATTTTATATGGTTTTTCGAAAAACCAAGCGCAATTCCCTTTTACTTTTTACCCTAACATGCCAAAGTCAATACCCACTTTTTGCTTGGAAGAATAGCATAAACGCTAAAGTGGGTTAATAGCTGAATCGCGTTGTCTTGCCAGAAGAAATCAAAGGTTGGTTGTATAATTTCAAAGCAGACTTCTGTGGTTGCCGAGGTTTTTCCTTGCAGCTTGGTAAAAGTCATTAACTTTTTATGTTCTGAATGCCTTGACTACTCAGACCAGACGCGAAGCACGCCGCCAACAAAAAGCACACACATTCCACCAACAGCCATCACGGTTGCCAGCGAAAAACCCCAAGATGCCGAGATAGCTCCAAAAAGAAATGCTAAGAACCCAACGATTACTAATGATAAACCAATCTTGCCGCGGAAACTGTTTGGAATCAGCAGAAAAATATCTTTCTCATCATCGGCGCTTTTGCGAAAATACGTCCAAATTCTGACAGACCCTTCGCTTTGCACAGGCTTCGTTAGGAGGCTAACGATTGGCGTAACAATTAATGCCGTTCCCGAGCTAACAAAAGGAGCAATATTCCTGAGGGCGGGCTCTAGATGCTTCAATCTTTCATGCCAGCCGACCGCCCATACATCAACTTTGCCAGGGATAGCACTCATCAAAGGATATAAAATATTGTGGAAATACGTTGGAGTTACCACCAGGTATGTAAGAATGCCAGCCAAGCCACCTATAAAAAATCCCGCCATTGCCCCCTGCCAGGTTGTACGTTTCCACATCAATCCCCAAATTACTGTTATAACAAATAACGGCAGGTCCACTATTCCAACGACTGTCAGGTTAGCTCTGACAGCACCGGAAACAGAATGCATGAGTAGATAATATGCTACCCAAAGCATAAGCGCTCCACAAACAAGAGAGCTAAATCTAGCTGCATATATTAACTGGCGCTGGCTTGGCTCCTTTCGCTTCATCGCTCGAAATACATCATTTGTGAATAAAGTAGCGACCGAATTGATATCCGCTGTGATGGTTGAAACCTGTGCAGCAACCAATCCACAAAGCACAAGGCCGAGTATCCCCCTTCCCACCTGCGGTAGATACGTGGCCAAGAACCATGGAATCGCATGATCGGGGTTCTCTATAGGTCCGGGATGTATTTTTGCCAAAGCGACGCCTGGAAGTATCCAAAGAAAAGCAAGCGGAGTTGTTATCAGCCCCGATAGAACCATTCCTTGTGCTCCAATTCGAGGGTTCCTTGCTCCAAGTGCACGCTGCAATATTACTTGGTCCACGGTTGCCCACTTTGTAGAAATTAAGAGTATCGCAAGTATAAACAACCAATTGAACTCGCCTGCTCCAGCAGGCACCAGTTGGACATGTACTGGCTTACCATGGGTTTGAAGCCAGTTAATCAGCGTTGGCGTACCTCCCGCCAAGTGAACAGCGATTGGAAGAGTGATTAATCCACCCAGAATAATCAGCGCAAACTGGAGGGAGTCCATAATTGCAACCGCCCATGCGCCGCCAATCGCCGAATACATGATTGCAATTAGTGAGAAAACCATAAGCCAACCCCATGGATTGTTCCAGCCGGTGATTTGAATGCCTGTTGTCGTTGCAACGTATAGAAAAATTCCAAGAAATATGCAAAGCCTAATTCCCCAAAAGGCACCAACCAATACACGCAGAGAGCGACTGTATCGGATTTCTAGAAACTCTGGAATTGAACGTACTCGCAAGCGGCGCATGATTGGTATGACAAAAAGACCCGACAATACCAACGCCATATTGCCAGTCCAATTCTGCCAGATAATCGAGATACCCTTCTGAAATGCGATTCCTCCCATGGAGATGAAGTGAAACATGCTAAGATTAGTAGCGGTTATCGTAGCCCCGAGGATGAAAGGAGTCAACTGCCGACCAGCCACAAATATGTCATCCGAGTGCCTGATAAGCTTCGATAGCGTCAATCCTGCCAACGCAAGACCACTTAGGAATATGCCGATAATAGCATAGTCAACCCATGTCATAATCTAAACCTTGTAATAAAAATTTACTTCTTCGTCTCAGCGCTCTTCCTTGAGTCGTTTAGCAATCTGCCTGAATTCACTTATAGGTACAGCAATCCAGATGCACAAAATGAGAATACCGCATCCTTCAATCGCCCATAGCATCCAATCCATAGATACCTCCTTAATACTAGCAATGGAATATGATTACACCTTTTCAATCCGTTATCACGAATTCAAATGGCGCCTGGCGGGTATATGCGCCTGGTATTGCTTGGCCCCCATGGTACACCGCCATACCCAAGTAATTGCCAAACACTTCATGAAGCACATTTCCAACACGCCCACGGGTAACCGCTATATGATGTGTAAAATGGTCAAGTAGAATGTCGCGATAAATATGCTGGAGCCGTGGAATCCTACACCACGCCCCAGCACCAAAAGTCGCCGCTGGTTCCTCGAAGAATCCCTGTGCGATAAATGCTTTCCAACCCTCTCCTGGAAGTCCCTGTGCTACCCGGCACAAAGTTACTGGTCCTGGCTTCACTCGAAGCTCTAGCACACCGGTTGATATCTCTGAACCTATGTGCTTGCTCATAATTCCCTGCACGTTCATTTTTGGCTTTTCTTCGGCAAAAGAGGGTGGAAAAACGCCACAATGCCAAAGATTCACCAATTCCGGGTCGCTGTTGTGTAAATTGTTCCAGTCGAGCAGTGCCGCTGATGAACCTGAGGCAAGCGTAAGCGCATACATTGAGAGTGCACCGAGGACATCCGCCTCACATGCAACCGGTATGCCAGCATCTCCTATCCGCGCAAGCACTCCACATGCGACTATGCCGTAGTTAAGCTGAAGCGAATTCCAACATTGGATTGCCACTGCATTCATATCGAATTGGACGATCATATCTTCAAGCGCTCGTTCGAACTTTGCAATCTTTAGAAGTATCTCAGGCGAAATGAGCGATGTATCTATCTTTGCCTGGATGTCTTGCATCTTTGCCTGCACTCCAGGCTCGTCGTCATTAAGCCTATTCGCCGCACCCAGGAGCTCCGATAGATCTTTCGGAACGACTGTCACACCTATCTGTTGAAGCATTTTCTCATCATAGCGGCAGGTCCAGAACGCCTCCGGGCGCGGTCCTATCTGGCCAATGCGTGCTCCGCGCATCCCCTTTATTACTCTGCAGATACGCACAAAATGGTCAAGCTCTGTAAGAAAACCGTCCTCGCTGGGATAACAAATCGGGGTTTGAGCAATGGTGTATTTTATGCCTGCTTGACGTAGCGCCTCGGCTATTGAGAGAAGTCCGCAGAAGGCATCGCGTCTTGGAAGATTGGGGCGAAGAACTTCTTCCTCATGACAACCAAAGATCATTACCGGAACGGCTTTGCCGGTGCCCTCGACCGCTGTGACACATGCTTGTTCATCACCGAAATTCATTGCGCCGACGACTATACCATCAACTCCAGCTGAGCGGAAAAGTTCGCCGCACTTACGTCCCTCATCCCGATTCTTGACGCACCCAGCCTCCGTCACATTCTTGTCAGGGACAACTACCTCAACACCAAGCCTTCCAAACGCATCGAGAGTCTGGTCCCGCATTTTCAGCGCAAGCTCGGTTGAAAAATAACGCCTGTTTGCGGGAACAAAGCCAATCTTTACAGGCATGCTCATTTTCGTGCTTCTCCTTATCGCTTAATTGCAAATACAATACCAAATAAGAGAGTTTTGGTCAAGTAAGGTTTCAATAAGAGGAAATAATGGCGTCTAGCATACATTTTTCGAATATGATATAATATTTGAACTTATGTTTTCTTAGCATGTTCGATTGCTTTTGGGGCTTTATCGATGCAGAACAATTACGCATATATTGGGCTATTGCTAATAATCGGAGTTGCGTTCTGCGTTATAGCCATGTGGATCTCATGGGCACTAAGGCCTACGCACAAGTCCGTGGGCGCAAAAAGAGAAACATATGAGTGCGGAGAGGTCCCTTTTGGTGATGCATGGAAGCAATTCCGCATCGGCTACTACATATTTGCGCTAGTATTTGTCATCTTTGACGTCGAAGCCGTATTTATTTTCCCTTGGGCTGCGGTTTTAAAGAGCCTAAAGGCCATGCAATTTGGACACATAAACATGGCTGTATTTGCATTTATTGAAATGATGGTCTTCATTGCAATCCTGTTAATAGGGCTCATATATGCGTGGTGGAAGGGAGTTTTGCGGTGGGAATAGCTGAGAAGCTGCCAGAGGGAAACATAATTACTACTTCATTGGATACAGTGTTAAATTGGGCACGCACATCTTCCCTTTGGTACATGCTCTTTGGCCTCGCATGCTGTGCAATTGAACTGATGGCAACTGGAGCAGCCAGGTTTGATTTCGACAGATTTGGCATGATGTTCCGAGCATCGCCAAGGCAGAGCGACCTAATGATTGTCGCCGGCACAGTCACAAAAAAAATGGCACCTAGAATACGCCGCCTATGGGAGCAGATGGCGGAACCGAGATATGTGATTGCTATGGGAGGATGTGCAATATCAGGTGGACCTTTCTATGATTCGTACAGCGTCGTGAAGGGCGTTGACGAAGTAATACCGGTTGATGTTTATCTTCCTGGCTGTCCGCCAAGACCAGAGGCGCTCCTCCATGCGTGCATAAAACTCCGCGAGAAAATCCGCAAGGAGACTATCGCAACCAAAAAGCATAATGTGGAAGCAACAAAGCAATAGAACTGAAAATCGCTTCAAAAGCAGCTGTTGGCAGTTGCTAGCAAGTTCTGAGAAGTCTTTTATTTTCAATTTATCACTGAACTTTTCGAAAAATGACTTTGGAAACTATAAAAAACATAATTGAAGAACATTTCCCTAACTCAATTGAGGCATTCGAGGAAGTCTTTGGCAAACCAACGTTCACAGTCAAGGCCAGCGACATTGTAAAGATATGCCGATTCCTAAAAGAAAATCCAGACCTCTACTTTGATTATCTGATGTCGCTCACAGCTGTCGAGTGGCCCGACCGATTTGATGTCGTTTACCATCTCTACTCAATTGAAAAGAAGCACTTCCTAACCTTAAAAATTAAAACTGACAAGGAGAACTGCGAGGTACCATCGGTTACGTCCGTCTGGAATGCAGCTAATTGGCAGGAGCGAGAGGTCTTCGACATGTTTGGCATTCGATTTGACGGACACCCAAACCTCAAGAGAATACTTCTCGAACCCACTTGGGAAGGTTTCCCATTAAGAAAGGATTATGTAGAACAATAAACAAAAAGTAATTTAAGTATCAAGAAGATGGTTTAAGATATGCCTACAAGCACGCTAAAAACTGAAGAAATTCAAATAAGCATGGGTCCCCAGCACCCTAGTACACATGGGGTGCTTAGGGTAGTGCTTACACTGGATGGGGAGATAGTTGTTGACGCCCAACCAGATATAGGCTATCTCCACAGGGGCATCGAAAAATTAGCCGAAAAGCGTTCATACCTTCAATTTGTCACCCTTACCGACCGAACGGACTACCTCTCCTCAATGCTGAACAATGAAGTCTATGCCTTGGCAGTCGAAAAGCTCATGGGCATCGAAGTCCCTGAACGTGCTGAGTTCATCCGGGTTATTATGATGGAGCTAAATCGCATTGCTAGCCATCTTGTATTTGTAGGAGCTTTTGGACTCGATCTTGGAGCCAGCACACCGTTCATTTATGCCTTCCGCGAAAGAGAAGATATCGTTGACCTGTTCGAGATGACCTGTGGGGCGCGCTTAACCTACAACTACATCCGACCCGGAGGCGTGGCGCGTGACCTGCCGGCTGGTTTTGACAAAAAATGTAGGGCTTTCCTAAAAAAGATGCCTGCTCGGATGGACGAGATAGACGATCTCTTCAGCAAAAATGAAATAGTTTTAATTAGGACACGCGGAGTCGGCTGCATCTCAGCCGAAGATGCCGTTAATTACGGAATGAGCGGACCAAATTTGCGCGGTTCAGGCGTACCATTTGACGTCAGAAAGGATGACCCATATTCAGTATATGATCGTTTGGACTTCAAAGTAGTAACGCAAACTTCGGGAGACTGTCTAGGAAGATATCTAGTTCGAACTGGCGAAATTAGGGAAAGCCTGAAAATCGTTGAACAGGCACTCGACATGCTCCCCGAAGGCGAATATACTGCCAAAGTACCCAGGGTGCTAAAACCTCCTGCAGGAGAAGTCTACACCCATATCGAATCATCAAGGGGAGATCTTGGCGTATACCTGATTAGCGATGGTTCAACTAACCCATATCGTCTCCATTGGCGTGCACCATCATTTATTAATCTGGCCGCCCTTAGAGAAATGATGAAAGGCTGGAAAGTAGCTGACACTGTTGCAATCATTGGCAGTCTTGACATAGTCCTAGGTGAGGTTGATAGATAAGGGGGTGAAAACTTGTCAGCAAGGCCATTTTGGATTCTTCTTGCAATAGCCGCAATCATACTTGTCCTCTGGTTAGTAATTAAGCCAATAGCTGACATGCGCATCACCGACGACCTGTTGGGAATGCACCAGCCTGGTCTAGGCCGTGCAGAGATTAACCAAATGACGTTCATACAGCGCTGGCTCCAGTGGTACGCATTCCATCAGGTTAGAGCCATAATAATCACCACAGCCCTTGTACTAATGGGAATTTTTGGTGGAATCCTCATAGCTTCGGTGGTTTTCCGCAATCTAGTCAGCTTTAGCAAGAAATTCGAGCACATGGACGGCATCGATAAGATTGCATTATTCCTAGGGCTCTCCATTGGCTTATTGCTAAGCATCGTATTCGTACCATTTATATCCAGCCGAGCAGGTGATGCTTATTGGTTCCTGGCTATAGTCGTCTTTGTCGCCCTGATGTACATATCGGTATGGACAACCATGAGCATCAAAGACGAGCTTAGGCATTACTTTCCTGGGCTGGCGCGAGTCAGCGAACTAGGCACCAAGGAATATCAGAAGCCAAAAGTTCTTGACACAAATGTCATAATTGACGGTCGAATTGCGGATATCTGCCGCACAGGCTTTCTTGAAGGAACAATTTACGTTCCGAACTTTGTATTAGAGGAGCTAAGGCATATCGCCGATTCGGAAGACTTCCTCAGGCGAGCTAGGGGCCGCCGAGGCTTAGACATTCTCAACCAAATGCAAAAAGAGCTGAACTTGGTTGTAAAAAGCTTTGATACGGTTGACCCAACAGATGCTGAGGAGGTTGACGAAAAGCTAGTAAAAGTCGCAAAAGACATCGGCGGTTGCATTGTCACCAACGACTTTAACCTAAACAAAGTGGCTGAACTCCATGGTGTCACCGTTCTCAATGTAAATGAATTAGCTAATGCGCTAAAGCCGGTAGTGCTTCCAGGTGAGGAACTAACGGTCTCTATAATTAAAGAGGGCAAGGAGTCTAACCAGGGAATCGCTTATCTCGACGATGGCACAATGATTGTTGTTGAAGGCGGAAAAAAACATATCGGCGAGACCATAGACGTAGTTGTCACTAGCGTTCTACAGACTGTAGCGGGAAAAATGATTTTTGCAAACCTCAAAGCCGTTCAGGAAGAAGAGGATGAGTTGATTGAGCGAAATATCCGCAATTATTCCAGCATCCGGCCTCGGAAGAAGATTAAGTAGGGGGATAAGCAAAGCTTTCGTCCCCCTACTAGGTAAACCACTCATTGTCTTTACACTTCGCCCTTTTGAACTCTCCCCTTCTGTTAGTGAGGTTATACTCGTTGTCGGAGAAGACGACATTCCCAGTGCAAAACAAATTCTGAAGAACTATGACATCAAGAAAGTTAAACAAGTAGTTGCAGGTGGGAAAGAGCGGCAAGATTCTGTCCGCAATGGCCTTAGCTCAATCTCCCCTGATGCGGAAATTATAGTTATCCATGATGGAGCACGTCCCTTAGTAAACTCTGGGATTATTGAAGATTCGATTAAAGCTGCAAAGGACTATGGCGCCGCGGTGGCAGCAGTACCCGTTACGGATACAATCAAAACCTCTACTAACGGACTATTGGTTGAATCCACACTTGACCGCAGCAAACTTTACGCAGTTCAAACCCCTCAAACTTTCAAACGTGAGGTAATTACTGCCGCTTACGAGCGCGCATATGCCGATGGATTCTACGGCACGGACGATGCCTCCCTGGTTGAGCGCATTGGCATCCCAGTCGTCCTTGTCGCTGGCTCACAAGAAAACATAAAGGTCACTACACCAACAGATCTCATAATTGCGGAGGCAATCTTGAGTAAGAGAATTCCATGTCATTTTCAAACCAAAGTTGGCTATGGATATGACGTCCATCAACTCAAAAAGGGTAGAAAGCTATACCTAGGTGGCGTCGAGTTTGAAAGTGAGGAAGGACTGATTGGTCACTCAGACGCAGATGTAATGCTGCACGCAATAATGGATGCCGTTCTCGGAGCCGCTGGCCTTGGGGACATTGGAAAATTATTTCCAAATACCGACCCAAAGTACAAAGACATCCGAAGCACAACATTGTTGGCAGAGGTCGGCAAGTTGATTGCGAATGAAGGCTTGGCGGTAGGAAATGTTGATGTAATGCTACTAGCCGAGCGTCCGAAAATTTCGGCTCGTATTGCCGAAATGCGCTCAGAAATCGCGAAATGGCTTGGAATCAGTCCCAGCCAAGTGAATATAAAAGCCTCGACATCCGAAGGGCTCGGTTTTGTCGGCAGAGGTGAGGGCATAGCTTGCCATGCGGTGGCGACAGTATATCCATCCGCAAATCATGGAGGGATTCCAAAGTGAGAAAATACTTGCCAACAATTACTCGTCTTCCAAAGGGAGAGATTTCCCACCGCCAATTCTTTTTTTCCGAAAAGCTCCTTGCCAGCGCATTTGGAGTACGGCATGTCTACGCACCGGTAAAGAAGGTAGAATGCCAGATTGAAAGCCCTGGACCGAATTTCGAAAATATAATGCTGTGCGACCCAATCCCTATAGAAGACGGCACATATCGGACTTATGGTATGACTAATATTATGGGACAATCGGGGATGCGCATCGGCGTCTGGGAATCGCTCAATGCTTTCCACTGGACTCCAAAACTACTAGGTCAAGTAGAGATTGACGGACATGACACTAATCTTATCTGCTTTGAAGGCATCCGCGACCAAACATTCCTCACGCATCCAAAAGTTCTACAGCTACCAGACGGGCGATGGCGTATGTACTTTTGGAAGCATCGAGAAGGGCATCTGCGCTACCTAATCGCTGAAAGTGAAGACGGCTTACGCTGGCGCGTGCCAAACATTGAGAAGCCAGTCCTATACCATCCGCATGACGGCGGCCTATGGAAGCTAGCCGAAGGACTAAGTCCTGAAAAGATGATAGAAATTTCGCTCCCACAAAGCGAAGTTCTGGCACGCAAACGCCTTTGGACAAACGACTCGACGCATGTTTATTTCAACGACCAGCTTGGCCGCTTTGAGTGTTATTCCGTCTGGCTTCATCCAGCAATACCAGACCGACGAGTAGATGTGGATAACGCGCCGGGGGTCCACCGTCTTATCCACCGACGATTAAGCGAAGATGGCATAAATTGGAGTAACCCTGAGCTAATTCTAATGCCCGACGACCGCGACCCATGGGACCTGCAGTTCTATTTTTTAGCCGTCCAATGGCATGAAGACTTGATGATAGGCATGTTAGGTTACTATCGCGTTGAAGACGGGCAGCAGACGATGGACACCGACCTTTGCTTTTCGCGCGACGGAAGCTACTGGGAGCGCCCCGTCCGCGGAGGCTGGATTCCTCGCTCGGAAGAAGGCTCAGGAGCAATGGATACAAAGGGCATTTATGCCGCAAACTCCTGGGTAGACCTGGGCAACCAATGGTTGGTGCTCTATTTTGGAACGCCTGACCCACACAATGCAAAGGTCCATAGAGTTAAGACTATGGGGTCTTGCTTTGCAAAAAACCGTTTTGTTGGTTTAAGTGCTGGACGCACGCTAGGCGGGTTCATTACCGACCCACTCTTCCCGTCCCGCGAAGAAATATGCGTTGATGCAAACATCCGCGGCTGGTTGAAAGCTGAATTATGCGACGCTTTTGGCAGAAAGCTTCCTGGCTTTCACCTAAATGACTCGATACCAGTCCAAGGAGATTGCGAAGAGCACATTCTTAGGTGGAAAAATGCATCAATTGCCGACCATCGCTACGAATGCGTCCGCCTTAGGTTCGAGTTCGTGGACGGCGAGATCTATGGTGTTAATTTCTGAAATTGTCGACCACTCATATTCAGCGGCAACTTAAATCAGCAACCAAGGCTTTTAACTATCTTCAGCGAAGCAAACAAGAGGCAATGCGGATTTATTTTCACACCAAATCTATTAGGTGGTCCAAACAACTTTATACAAGTAGCTAGTTAATTTCAACCTCTAACTTTGTGGACGCCGCATTACCAGCTTGGTCGATTGATTTAATCTCAACAGTGTGCTTTCCTTTGTCAAGAGGCTGTGTCACCACTACGAAAGTTTCGAATTGCGTATCGAATATGCCATCAGAGGCAGCCGCCGCCATCCAATCTCCAGAGTCAACCTTAAATTGGACACCAGCGACCCCCACTACGTCGTGGAACGTCACACCCTCTACCCTCACAGACCTGTCCGCCAAGATGGTGAGAGTCTTTTTAAACGCATAAACCTTCGGAGCTTTGTTCGTTACTATAAACGGCTCAGAAATCGCTTCGACCGTAAGAGGGTCTATAGGATTGCTTGTTCGGTCTGAAGCTACAATTTTGATTAGATATGTTCCGTCAGGATACTTCGAAGTATCCCATGTAAAGCTTGTTTGCTTAGTTGAAGAAGTATCCGTCTTGACCTCTGCCTTGCTGTCCTCTTCTCTTGAATCTGCATTTTCTTTAGCCTGCCTGCTTCCCTCTGCAATAATTGATGGCGCTTGTTCCATTATCTTGTCTTTCACGTCCTGCGGAATTTCGGGGTGCTTTTCAAGCTCGGCAGCCATCTCCGCAATCATTTTCTCAGGGTCATCGTTTTTTATGCTAATCGGCGCAGTTGCCTTTCGATTGAGCTCCTTTTTCTCGGACGACTGCTCTCTCGGCGAGTTGTTAGTCGTTTCTGGTGAAGACTTAACTTTATCGCTCAACTTCTGCCAAGTCGCACCATTATCGGTAGAACAAAAAAGCTCATAAGTTAGAGTATCGTTATCTGGGTCAGCGCCCGTCCACTTGATTGTCTTTTTCTTTGACCACTTCTCTCCTCCCTTAGGCGAGACAAACGTAACCTTTGGGCTTTGATTCTTAGGGAGAAAAACGATTTCAACATCCCTCAGCTTGGGGCTAATTGAGGCATCTTCGGTAGCAAGCGTTGCTATATACTGAATATATCTTCCCGGCGGACTGGCAATCTTTGAACCAGATGATAGATAGGGTGATGACCACTCGCTCCATGTGGAATCAGGTTCGGCCACCCACCCTGTGCGTGTTCGGAGCGTAACAGATGAACCCTTGGGAGTCTCCGCAGTCCAAGTAATCACACCCCACGAGGAAGCTTGCCCGCAGTCGTGCACCGGCGACTCATATGTACCTTCAGTCGTTTTGCCTACATCTGCCCGGTAAATTGACCCTATATTTCCAGTGCCTGCGAACAGAGTACCATTTGAAACCGCTAGCGATAGAAATTGCACATCATGCTCGTTGTTTAAAGTGCAGACTGTTTCGTCCGGAAATATCTTGAAGACGTTAGATGCATTGAGCGCATAAACATTCCCAGAAGCTTCGGCAACAATGCCATATATTCCCGTACCTGCTTTGTCGTAAAGTACTCTTGAAGGTGCATCTGGCGCTAGCTTGTAAATGACGCCCTTGGGCGATGTGCCCGCAAAAACCACGCCACTCTCATTAACGGCAAGCGCTGTCACAGATTCTTCGGCAGCATCATAAAATACGCTAACCCTGCCGGCTGGTGTAATTTTGTAGATTATACCGTTGAGGCCAGTGCCAACGTACACATTATCGTTTCTGTCTACAGCTAGCGATAGAGCATGGAATTCTGAAGTATCGAGCAGGACTTCTACCTTTGAGTCAGGCGATATTCGGTAAACCTTGCATTTATCGCCAGTCGCTGCATAAATGTTGCCTTTGCTATCGAGTGAAAGAGCCGATATATATTTTTCGTCAGCATCGAAAAGCGCGGTAGCCTTGCCATCGGGGGCAATTTTCAGAACCTTCCCATTTGGAGAAGTTCCAGCATAGACATTGCCAGCGGAATCCAACGCCAAGCTGTGGATTGCCAGCTCATCGGAGTCATAATAAACAGACGCCGTTCCATCCGCAGCCACTTTATATATGATGCCGTTATTACCTGTACCCGCAAAAATGTTTCCATTGCCGTCTGGAAGAAGGGACCATACGAAAGTCTCGCTTGACTCGAAAAACGGCTTGATGGAGCTTGCCAATAATAGAAGGTCGCCAGAAGTTGCGGCAGTGTTTACAAAGGTGCCTAGCATAAAATCGCTACGCGTGGTTTGCTTCCAAACTGATGCCGCTCTGCCCACTGGCTTCTCTTCAGTAGATGCTGTAGAAGTAGTAGGAGAAGTAGTCCCCTTGGGAGATTCGGTCTTGCTCCCCAGCATCTCGGTTTGTTTATCTGTTTTCTGGGGCTCAGACTTGGCGGGAGGCTCAGTCGTCGAGGATAGAACCCTAGTTTGAATATCACCATACGACGGTATGCCAAATTCCGAATAATCCGTCTCCGACGGCTTGCCTTCACTACGTCCTGGA
This sequence comes from Armatimonadota bacterium, assembly GCA_029907255.1. NCBI lineage: Bacteria > Bacillati > Armatimonadota > Armatimonadota bacterium. The sequence continues at coordinate 269,726 of JARYMF010000002.1, read as the reverse complement.
GCCGAACCTTCATCCTGCTCTTCCTCGCCTCCTTGAGAGCTAGGTGGTTGTGCACTTTCAGGGCCCTTTGGCGACGTGGACTTCTTCTCGCTCTTTTCCACCTTCTGTACGGATATTGAAAGCATTTGCATACCCTGAATGATCCAATCGGTTGAAACAACGGTCTTGACCTCATCGCGCTCTGTGGCGAGGGCGCTGGATTTTGAAGATCTCATTGCATCGGCGATAGAAGGTGGAAGCCCAGAGAGTTTTTCTCCGCCAATGCTTGGCACAAGCTTTGGAAGCGTTATCTTTGCTACCAATTCGTTGTTCTTTTCACGCTCCAGAAATTTCCTAACCATTTGCTGGAGGTTCTCAAATGCAGGCCTCGAAGGCGAAATAACCGACTGCCCACCAATAATCAAAGACTCCTGCACGCCTTCCTCAGAAACAACCATCGCCACGCCGCTGCTGGCGCCGCCTCGGATTTGTATTTGGTAATTTCCCGACTGCATATTCTTCGGAAGCTCTAGCTTGATGGTTTTTGTCTGTTTTTCGCCTTTGAAAGGTTTAAGCACAACGCCAATCTCAACTGTATCGCCTGGCTTATACTTGGCTTCTTTTAGGAATACGCGATCGATTTTAGCCGTGGGATGCTTTGGTGTTATATCTGCCCATACTTCTACTTTCTGAACTGCTACCGGATAGAAGGGGTTGAAGCGAAGCATGCTCAAAATTTGTATAAGCTCATTTACCGATTCCATGTCTATCGAGACAGGATCGAAAAAGACATTTTCCCGTGTAATTGTACCTAACTCTTCTGCGGTTACCTGGACCTTCACATTTGCAGTAGCATCGCCTGGGCTGCCTCTTAATTCAAAAATCGCCTCTGCGGTTGCTGCCACAATGAAATTCATTGCAAGCAATGGATGATTGATTACTTCGACGCGAAAATCCCTCTTTCGGTCGGTTGCCTTGTCAGTGACGTGAACAATTACTGGGATGGTTTCTGCTTTTCTACCAATCTCACCAGCAATAGCCCACGGTCTATCCTGAAAAACGCATCCAATCGTCTTAACCGGAGCCGCAATCTTACTCGAGACCATAATACTTGGAAATATATCATACACATATGCAGTGGTGAGTGGGGCGGCCATTGGGCCAATGCCGTTCATCAAGCCATCTGAGAACATTGGATGTCCGAAGGCAACTATTTTATTTCCTCGCCGATAAGTCACCGTTCCAATCCCTGTGGCATCAAGGTCACCAGTAACGAAAGAAACTCCGACAGCAGCGCCTGGCTGGATGTCTATATCTAGATTTGCTTTGTCAACCGCTCTGCCTGGACCAGCGATTGGAATCACATTTAATGGCTTGAGACTTTCGCTAAGCCAAGCCATAATTCTAGGCGACATGCTACTAACTAATATATGCGTGGCAAGCGGACGCATGTACAGAACGCCTGGCTCTGGCGCCAATTGCGTACCAGCATAGTCAATGCTTATTTTCGAATAGGATTTCCCATTTAGAGTAATTGGCCGCTGTAGACCAGTGGTACTAAATGGGAAGAATGAGGACGGCTTGCTTGGCAACTTGGGGTCCCACGCCTCTAGCATATACTGGATTGGCGTTACCATGGCAATGGGCTCTTTTCCAAAAGCCTCGCCGTAAGCCAACGCCCCAGCAATTTTGCCGTTCAGATAAATGGGGCTTCCACTCATTCCCTGGATTAAGTTCGCACCTCGAGCCGTAATCGGCCCGCCCGTCATTTTAACCAAGATTAGGTCGGTGCCGAAGTTAACCTTTTTCATTATGCCGAGAACTTCAACCTGAAAGGTCTCGATTTTAGTTCCTCGGAAGACCGTCTTACCATAACCCTTCATACCTGGCTTAATTTCATCGACGAGTATTATGTTCTTCGCATCAACCAGGTCAATAGGAGGCATTACTTTATTTGCCGCATTGGCAGAAAAGCCAACAAACAGACCAAATAAAATGGGGAGAATCCAGAGCCTTTTGAGAGACATGCGCCGAATCCCTTTCATTAAAAGAAGCGGTAAATAGTGCGATAAATCTCGATTTCGGTTTTGTTACTAGTTTATATCACCTTCTAGGAATTAGAGTCAAGAGAAATCAAAGCCAACAACTTTTTAGGAAAGGCTTTGGACCTAAAAACGAAAGGCAATTCCTCTCACAAAGGTTATCTTTGCACTTCAGACAAACCCAATAGGTTTACTTGACTTTTCTAAAAAAAACCTATAATATGCCCTCAATGAGAGCCTCTTTCGAAAAAACTTGCAAGGAGAAATCATGCCTAAAACCTTTGCTTCCTTTGCACCGATTCTAGCAATTATACTTCTCTCATTATCGGCAATGGCAGCCTCTGCGCCTACAGTAGATATCATTCGAGTCGAAGGACCCATAGGTCCTGCCATTGCTCAATATATTCACCGAGCAATCGAAATTGCCGAGCAGGATAACGCGCAAGCGCTTATCATCAAACTGGAAACCCCTGGTGGCCTAGATGACTCGATGCGCGCCATAGTCAAAGACTTTTTCAACAGCCGTGTACCAATAGTGGTGTACGTTTGGCCCCAGGGTGCACGGGCGGCTTCGGCGGGTGCGATAATAACCCTCGCCTCCCATATTGCGGCAATGAGTCCAGGAACAGCCATTGGTGCGGCACACCCGGTCAACATCGGAGGCGAGCAGGTAGACAAAACCATGGCTACTAAAATTGAAAACGATGCCGCAGCCTACGCACGCTCCATTGCAAAACGACGTGGGAGGAATGTTGAATGGGCTGAGATGATTGTGCGCAAGAGCATTTCCTCAACAGAGGAGGAAGCTATAAAAAAGAATGTTATTGACATTATCGCCAAAGATATGCGCGACCTGCTCAATCAGCTTGATGGCCGAAAAGTCAAGACAGCCGATGGAATGCATACCATAAACACCAAAGGTGCAACTTTAAAAGAGATTGCGCCTTCAATTCGTGAAAAATTTCTCCATATAATAAGCAACCCCAATGTCGCTTATATACTTATGCTAATAGCAATATATGGAATTATTTTCGAATTAAACAATCCAGGTTCAATCTTCCCTGGAGTAATCGGCGGCATCGCCCTTTTACTGGCTTTATACTCGTTCGCCATTTTGCCAATCAACCTAACGGGAATTTTGCTAATCGCCTTTGGGATAATCCTTTTTGTAACAGATCTCTTTGTTCCAGGACACGGGATACTCACAGTAGGAGGGATTATTGCGTTTATTATAGGATCTTTAATCCTTTTTGAGACCAGGACGCCTGCCATGCGAATCTCGATGACACTTGTAATAACAATGACAATTCTGACTGCCGGATTCTTCTTGTTTGCGTTAGGTGCAGGCGCACGCGCCCAAAAACTCAAAGTAGTTACAGGTGCTGAAGGCTTAGTTGGCCAGGTAGTGGAAGCCAGAACCGACCTCAACCCTAAAGGCAAAGTGTTTATCGAAGGTGAATACTGGAACGCTATTGCTGAAGGCGACCCAGTAAAAAAGGGCGAGCGAGTTCGAATAGTTGCAGTTGATAAGCTAACACTTAAAGTTAGAAAGGAGAGCTAGCTATGACAGCAGATGTAACGATTACGGTAATAATTGTCGCACTTTTCTTTTTTGGTGCAATAGTAATGCCTTCTGCGGTGCGGGTAATCAAAGAATACGAACGAGGAGTTGTACTCAGGTGGGGACGCTTCAGTCATGTAAAATTGCCTGGCTTACGATTTATTATTCCGTTTGTAGACACTCTGTTTCGTATTGACCTACGCATTGTGACGATGGACGTACCCAAGCAGGAGATGATGACGAGGGATAATGTTCCAGTCACCGTTGATGCAGTTGTATACTTCCGCGTTGTAAATGCTCAAGACGCCGTTTTGAAGATTGAAAATTTTGTAAAAGCGACGGCTCTTATTGCCCAAACGACCCTTCGAAGCACCGTCGGTCAAGCAATGCTCGACGAGCTCCTATCCGAACGCGAAAAGATAAACGAACACCTTCAAACAGTCATTGACGAACAAACCGAGCCATGGGGTGTCAAGGTTACAAGCGTCGAGATTAGAGACGTTATCCTACCTGACGGCATGAAGCGCGCGATGGCAAAGCAGGCAGAGACCGAACGCGAGCGCCGCGCAAAGATCATCAATGCAGAAGGCGAATTCCAAGCAGCTGAGAAATTGGCTCAAGCCGCGGCGATTATTAGCAAGGAACCTGCAGCGATTCAGCTTAGATTCCTTCAGACACTTACTGAGGTCGCGAGCGAACATAACAGCACAACCATTTTCCCAGTACCAATAGATTTATTTGAACCCTTTATCAAGAATCTAAAAGAAAATAAATAGGAATCAAAGCTGGGGCATCCTGGGCCGAATCCTGTTAAATTTGCTTGTTTTTACAAACTAGCATATTTAATCCCTGAAGGCTTCTTATCTGCGTGCCATAATCAGTATTAGCTCAGGCACGCGGCAAGCAGACCTCCGAGAAGGTCGTTGCAGAGGCGGACCTGATTATGCAAAAGGAGCGCTAGCAGACTACACCAGTTTCAGCCAGCGCTCCTTTTTGACATCCACTCCACCAAAGGCTTGACACCTCGTGCAATTTTCGCTATTCTCGGCGCATGAGCAATGAACTCAGAGAAGCAATCCAAGTTGGGAGGATTCTCCGCAATTCCTGGCCCCTTTGTTTAAGAGAACATGTTAATCTCTATATTGGCAGTGGCCGCGCTGGTGCATGCTTTGATGCATATGGCTTGATGAACAATGGATTTCGTGGGAAGCCATCCGAGACAATAAGCAACACGCGTCTAATGCATGCTGACCACTGGCATCGAGGTGCATGGGGGCTCGACTACTGGCTACCGGTCGCCCGCATTGCCTGGGCAACTACACCGCATGAACCGCCGTTGAAGTATCGGCAAGAACTTGACATTTATGAAGGCAAGCTTCGAACACAAATATGGCGGCCAAGCTTGCGGTATGACATCACCTCCTATTTTCATCCCTACCGTCGGGATCTTCTCGCCATAGACTTGCGATTTGAATCTATTGGAAAGCAAATACCAGATATAATCGTATCGCCTGAAACGGACGTTTATACTCACTACAGCCAACATCTGATTGGAAAAGCTCAAAGTATAATCTTTGATTCGGAAGCAAAGAGATGGGTTTGCCGCATAAAAGTAGGCAATGCGGACAGCTTCCTATGCTTGCGGATTATTAGCACCCAAGGGGATTGCCATATCAAAGCCGGCACTGACGGCTTGAATATTAGATTCGAAGGGGAAAGTGGAAGTCACTTTTTGTTAGTTGGCGTCGGCGGCGCTCACCGCAAGCAAGAAATTGAGCATGAACTTGATTCGATTCGCTCGCCTGAGCAATTCGCCGCAGAAGCAGCGCAAGCCTGGCATCGGCGATGGGGCGATGCATTTATAAACATTCCTGTGCCGCAGTATCAAGCACTTTGGGCAAGGTCACTATTCTACGTGCTGTCAAGCTATGCGCCAGATGTTCGAGCCCCAGCGCCACCGAACGGTTGGTCTGGTAACTGTTGGCCATTTGGATTCCCACAGGATCTCTCATTTATTCACCCCGCTCTCCTAAGACTAGGACATCTCGACATTGCCCGCTCGTGGGTTGAATTCTACCGCCAAAGGCTTCAGAACATGCAGGAGTATACTAGGAGGGTTTATGGTGCCGAGGGTGCAATGTGGGCATGGGAATTCCCAATCGGTCCTGATTCAAAACTCTTAAGCGATGGCTACCCAAACTATTGCCAATTTGAAATCCACAACGCCGCATACCCAGCAAGAATGGCGCGTGAAGCTGCCATGCATATTCGAAATCGAGAGTGGACATTAGAGGTAGCCTGGCCTATTGTTAGAGAATCGGCGCGGTTCTTCGGCTCAATCCTAAAACAAGAAGATGATAGGACTTGGGGCATCCAAATCAAACCTTCGATGGGACAGGACGAAATGGGCGGAATAAATGCGAAAAATTACCTTTGCGCTCTTTTTAGCGCTAATTATGCGCTCAAGATTGCACTAGAAATGGCTGAGGAACTTGACCAGCACGAGCCCGAGTTTGACCGCTGGAAACAGATTCTCACCGATGGACTTGCCTTCAATCGGCTATATGATGAAACAGCTGGTGTATGCGCTACTTGCGAAGGGCAATTGGGAAGCGAGCAAATAGGCAAAGAAAAACATCCTGTCCAGCTTAACCCACTAATTTTCCTACCAATGGGACGTGTGGGTGACCATGTGCTCCGCGCCTACGAACGACGTTACGATATCTGTGCCGGAGTTAGAGAGAACATATATTACGGGTGGACACTTGCCGCATATCTCCTCGCCGCGTCACACATGAAGGATGCCGATGGTTTGCTTCACGAGCTTGGCCAATTCCTGCGAGGAAAATATGTTGACCCAGATTGGATTCAGATATACGAAACCTCAGGGGCAGTCGGAAGTCCTTTCTACGTCACCAGCCATGGCCTTTACCTGCAAGCACTTAACGATGCCCTGGTTTCCGACTACTGGGGGAAGACCCAGATTGGAGCATCATGCCCTAAGGACTGGGTTGATGTGTCCTTCCACGGTCTTCGCACGGCAGACGGACGCATTCATTCCGGCCAGAAAGTGGGTGATGACTGGAAGGTGTCCACAGAGGAATGTTCGGTATGAAAAATTCCAGAATTTTGCTCTGCTTTGTTCTAATTTCGCTTAGCTTGACATGTTGCGCAGGAGGCAAAGAATTGAACCTATCTTTTTGCTCAAGCACTAAAAATGACCTATATTTGGCACTAAAGAGCTGTGGTTATAAATGCCACAGATTCGATACGGCGATAGATGCTGTCAAGCATGCCAAGCCAGGGTCGGGAGTCCTCGTACTCGCTGATGGTTACCCAAGCGTGCGAACCCACATCGACCCTGCAGTTTTTGACATTGCCGCCAATAAAGGGCTTAAGCTTTATATTGAATATCCAGAGGCTTTACCGGATATAGAGCTAGCCGAGCCACGAAAGGCGGGTTGGGAACGCATAGTCGTAGCATCAAGCACATTCGGTGAATCCTTGCCAATGCTTCAAATCCTTACTGCTCACGAATGTATCTTTATACCATGCAAAGCAGAAAAGCCGCTTCTTGTTTTTGCCAGGGTGGCAGGATTTGACAAAGCAGTCTTTGGCCTCCCACAAGAAACACATCCCGCCCTTTTTGAAAAAGAAAACCTTCTAATCGCAACGACCAAATTGAGCAGTTTCATCACCAGCAGGTATGCTCCAACCAAAGCTTGGCAGGCTGTCTGGGAACATATACTTTCCGTCCTTGACCCTGAGAACCGCCCAACCATTGAATGGACGCCCATTGTGAGACCAATGTTTGGGCCAAGTCAACCGCTACCAAAGGACTTCGAAGCACGGGCTTTCAAAAAGGCAGTAGAATACTATCATCATTCTCGCCTTCTTATACACCCATCCGAAGAAGCAGAGATACACCAGCTGTTGAAAGCAGGAGTTGAAACCCGACCCGTTCCCGGACCCAATTCTCCCGTCGGCGATGGCTCGCACGGCATTCTAGAAGGCTATGCCTCTCAAATTCGATATGATGGAAGCCAAGACCAAAGAATACCTATTCGCTCAGATTGTAACGCAGAGGTAGCAATGGCACTTGCGCTCAGCTGGGCAGTAAATGGGGATGCGAAAAGCCGAAATGTTGCGCAGAACTTGCTCGACTATTTTTACTTCACATCGGGCATGCACGGCCGAGAAAGAGGTAATCCCGAGCACCCAGCCTTCGGACTCATCAGTTGGGGGAACATCGCCCCAGCGTGGGAGATTGCAAACTACAGCGATGACAACGCGCGCGTTGCACTAAGCACCATGGTCGCCGCCGCATGCCTAAATACAGATAGATGGGATGAGAACCTCCTGCGTATCCTTCTCGCAAACTTGCGTACTACCGGCACACTCGGCTTTCGAGGCGACCGTATTGACATGCCAAATATTGAAGCACAAGGATGGAAAGCATATAATGACTCGCCGACAATCAACTATTCACCTCATCACGAGTCATATCTTTGGGCGTGCAACCTTTGGGCATATAAGCAGACCGGCTATAAGCCATTCATCGAACGAACAAAAACGGCAATCCGCATGACAATGGAGGCATATCCCAATGGTTGGCGATGGAATGACAGCATTGAGCGCTCGAGAATGCTTCTCTGCCTTGCCTGGTTAGTTCGACTAGAGGATACTCCTTTACACCGACAGTGGCTGGATCAAATTGCAGACGACCTGATTGCTAGGCAGGACAAGTCGGGAGCAATTCAAGAACTCTTCGGCAGCGGCCCAACTGGCTTCAACATACCTCAATCAAACGAAGCATATGGAACGACCGAGACTCCACTAATACAAGAGAACGGTGACCCAGCAAGTGACCAGCTTTACACAACTGGTTTTGCGCTTCTTGGATTCCATGAAGCATATGCTGCTACTAGAGACAAACGGTTAAAGCAAGCCGAGGATAAGTTGGCAGAGTTCCTCTGCCGCATCCAAGTCAAAGCACCGAAAATTCCCTATTTAGATGGGACTTGGTTCAGAGCCTTCGACTATCGCAAATGGGACTATTGGTCGGCATCAGGCGACATTGGCTGGGGAGCATGGTGTGTTGAGAGCGGCTGGGGGCCAGCTTGGATAACTACAGTCCTGGGCCTTCGACTGAAAGGCATTTCAATTTGGGACCTTACCTCTGGCAGCCGGATAATTGAGAAATTCCACATAGTCCAACAGCAAATGTCAGCAAACAAAGGTGGACCTTGGGCAAAAACTGGCAATTGATATCAAAAAACCTTCGCCAGCTTCGAAATGGGAATCGTCTCAGAACAATTTTCGCTGATAACTGCGTTTGCCTGGCCGCCAGGTTAGGCTTACGGTATCGCGAAGGGCTACCTCAAGTACAGCATTCCTAAGACCAGCTTTAGAAAGCTGGCGTTGAACATATTTGCGAGCCAAGCGAGGAGAGTTGTTCGTTTCACTAAGATGCGCAAGCCAATAACATGTAGGGCGGCCGCTCGATGCATGCTCTAATATCAGATTCGCCGCCGCTTCATTTGAAAGGTGGCCGCGATTGCTCAATATTCGAGATTTGAGGAACCATGGATACGGGCCGTTAATTAATTTTTCAACATCGTGATTTGACTCAACAATCGCTAAGTTTGCACCTTCAACCTTCTCAAGGATATCTTTTCTGGCCACCCCTGTATCTGTTACCAACGACACTTTCCAAAACTTGTAATAAACGTTATATCCCACTGGCTCGACCGCGTCATGGGAAACGGGGAATGACTCGACAAGAATGTCCTTTAATGCTAAGGACGAGCCGGTCTCTATAACCAACCAATTTGAGGGAATTTGACCGAAAGCAATTTCTGATAAAGTAGCAAAGTTCGCAACAACCGGGATATTGTAAAAGCGAGATAATATATAGGCGCTTTTAGAATGGTCACCGTGTTCGTGGGTAAGAAAGATAGCGTCTAGGTCGGCCAGCGATACGTGGAATTTCGACAGCCTCTTTTGGAGCTGCCGCACAGACAAACCCGCGTCAAGCAGAATTTTTGTACCCCCGGCCTGGACCAGCATGGAGTTTCCCGAACTCCCGCTGCCCAGCGAATGAACAGAGAAATCCAATTTATTTTAGTCCCGTCTACCGCGGTCTCAATTTTGAATAAATTATAACATATTACGATTGGGATTACAAGCTGTAGGGGACCATTAACCAAATCGTGGCAACGTCTTGCACGCCATAGCGCTTATCTGGTAATATAGAACTACGAAATCTCTATTCAAGGAGCAACGCATGGCACGAGTATACAACTTCAATGCCGGACCTGCCGCCCTCCCTCTCCCCGTTCTTGAGAAGGCACAGGCGGAAATGCTCGACTGTGGTGGCGAGGGCATGTCTGTCATGGAAATGTCCCATCGCTCGAAGTTCTACTCAGCGCTAAACGACGCGGCAGAGGAAAACGTCCGAAAGCTTATGGGAATCTCGGACGACTATGCCGTCCTCTTCCTCCAAGGAGGAGCAAGCCTCCAGTTCGCTATGATTCCAATGAATCTGCGCAGAAAGGGAAAGACGGCTGACTACATCCACACAGGAAGTTGGTCATCAAAAGCAATCAAAGAAGCTAAAGTTACAGGAAGTGTTAATATTGCTTGGGACGGCAAGGACGAAAACTACATGCGCATCCCGAAAGAGAGCGAGCTCAACTTGAGTCCTGATGCCGAATATGTACACATATGCTCAAATGAGACGATAGGAGGCATCCGCTATCCTACATTCCCAAAAACTACAGCCCCATTAGTCGCCGATATGTCTAGCGAGATAATGTCCAGAGTGATAGACGTAAATCAGTTTGGATTGATTTACGCTGGGGCGCAAAAAAATCTAGGGCCATCAGGATTAGCTCTCGTTATCATCCGAAAAGACCTGATGGATCGCTGTCCAGAAGACGTTCCCATATTCCTACGATACAAGACGCACGCAGAGGAAAAGAGCCTTTACAACACGCCGAATACATGGGCGGTCTACATTCTAAAGCTCGTGACCGATTGGGTAACCTCTCTCGGTGGCATAAAAGCAATACAAAAAATAAACGAAGCAAAAGCAAAGGCAATCTATGATGTGCTAGATTCAAGCGACTTTTGGATTACCCCTGCTGACAAGGAAAGCCGCTCAATTATGAACGTAGTTTGGCGCCTGCCAAGCGAGGAACTCGAAGAAGCCTTTGTCAATGAAGCTAAGAAAGAAGGATTAGTAGGTCTAAAAGGTCACCGATCTGTTGGTGGGCTCCGTGCAAGCATTTATAATGCCGTAGGTCAGGATGCTGTGGACGCCCTCGTCTCGTTCATGAAAGAGTTCGAGCGTAAGAACGGATAAACTGACAAATGAAAAACTGTTGATGAAAGGCCCGGGGAATGCCCCGGGCTTTTGTTTTTGGTAATTAGATAAGAAGGATTCCAAAACTTCGTGTTGCTAAATCAATAGCAACATCGATTTTCTTTTAATCTTAAGCTACCAAATGGCGAGAACAAAACCTATTTCTTGGTCTTTGACGCTAAGCCCCAACTGCTAATAGTCTTTCAAGGGAGAAAAGAATCAGCAATGATAAAGATAACTTACGTACTCATCGCATTGACAACGGCATCATTAGCCGCCGCTGAGTCTATAGCAAACAAGCAAAAGACGAATCTGCCCATCATAACTGGCAATTTCAGCGTCTTATGGATTCAACATTCACCAGTTGGAGCATTTCCGGATCCTGCGTTCAACGGCGAACCCGTGCCGCCGGCGGAAAACTGGTCAACATACGCCAAGACTGGCATAAAGGCATACGAAGACTATGTGGCATGGGGTGCGGTTGAGCGCGAACCTGGCAAATGGGATTGGAGCAGACAGATAGAAGTCGCCGAGAAGCAAAACGCAGGAGGTTTGGAGTACGACCCATATCTTTGGCTCCAAAATCCGCCTGCCTGGATGCGCGAGGGAAAGTTACCAAACGAACCTGATGCTCCTAGTCATTTCACAATGATGAAATGCCTTGAGCATGACGAGGAAACATATACATTTTCAATATGGGATCCTGCAACGCTTAAATGGTTCGAACGATTCTACAAAGAAATGTCAAAGGCGCTTGGTGAGAAAATCGGAAGAACCTACGTTGGGCTTGTCGGCCCTTATGGGGAAGGGAATTACCCGCTTCCAATTCCCGATTGGTTGAAAATTGGCCACTGCCACGAAGGGTATTGGTGTGGCGATAAATTCGCCCGCAAAGCTTTCCGCGAAGATTTTCAAAAGCGCTACCGCAGTCTAGAGTCATTGAACAAAGCTTGGGGGACCAATTTCCGTAAATGGGAAGACCTAGAGTTCCCACCCGAGATAAAAGCAGGAAGAGTGCTGAAAGCCGAAGAACGCAACGACCCAAAGTCACGACGGCGCTGGGTGGATTTCATCAAATGGTATCACCAATCGCTCATTGACTTCTCGGTTGAAGTAACAAAAATTGCCTGCAAATATTTCCCTCTTCAGAAGCTTAAAATGAAGCCAGGCGGCTCTGCAGGTGGTGTTAACCCAATCGCCTGGGGAACATACTGTCCAGGGTATGCAAAAGCTATTGGAGAGCTGAAGGTGAGAAGCTCAAATGGCAAGGTTAGACTCCAACCAGCCGACTGCCATGGGAGGCCGTTTGGCGACAGATGGTATGGAACTGCTTATCGGTTCTACGGCATTCCCCTCACCACTGAGCCTGCTGGAGGTCTAGATAGGAGAACCTTCCTTCGCCGGGTCTTCATGGACGCTAGCAATGGCGCAACCGAAATGTTCAGCTATGAATGGGACAAGCACAAGCTAGATGGTTTGAAGTGGATACATCTCTATCGCGGCATACCGTCGATTACCGACGTTGCCGTCTATTGCCCGACAACATGGTACCGAATGAATGGCGACCTGTGGCCCGCAATTCACACTGCTGACTCTCTACGCGACATCACGGACTTTGAGGTGGCAGACGAACTTCTAATTGAAGATGGCTATCTTGAAAATGGCAAAATTCGTGTGCTCATATGGCTACAAGGTTCGGTTGTGGAGCGCACGGTTATGCAGAAAATTGTAAAATGGATTAAAAGCGGCGGCATACTCGTCGCTGGAATGCCAAAACCCCCAACAGATGTTGAAGGCCGAGATGACTTAGGAATAATTTTATCTGCCGGAAACCACTCATCATCGACGACTACAGAAACCACCATATTCTCGCTAGGCAAAGGCTTGATAATCAGATATCCAAAGGAACCAAAGCCAGAAGATCAAACCTTTAGAGAGTTGGTTTATAAGGCAGTTTACCATCCTGAACAGTTCAAACCAGGCCTAAAAGGCGCTCCAGAAATCGATGGCAAGTCTGACGGTGTCTGGACCGCAGTCTTCCCTGATATGCTTCTTCTATATAACAACAACGATAAACCCGTGGACGTTGAGCGCCATTGGTGTGGGCAGATAATCAAGTGCCGCATTACTGAAGGTGAGCTAATCAAAATCCCTGCTAAGAAATAGTAAAATATCTCGAGTACCAAGGCAGAAACAGCCTTGGTACTGCAGACACCGGATGCACCGTTGAATTTGGTTTGGAAAGTTATAAATACAAAGAGGAAAGAGAACCCAGGTTGTCTCTTTCCTCCGCTGTTTCATGTTGTTCGGTTGTTAGCTCTGGCTGAATTAATTAATCACCGCTTGCCGCCGCTGCGATTAAGCCCTTGGAGATTTCTTCGCGCTGTATTTGATTGGTCCCCTCGTATATTTGGGTTATTTTTGCGTCGCGCATGTATTTCTCGATTGGATATTCCTTCATATACCCATATCCGCCGAAAATCTGGAGGGCATTAGTTGTGACCTCCATCGCCACGTCAGATGCAAAGCACTTAGCCATGGCAGAATACATTGCGGCTTTCTTTGGCTTCGCTTGGTCAATCCATCTGGCGGTTGCATAGATAAGTGCCCTTGCCGCCTCAATCTTCATTGCCATATCCGCCATCATCCACCGCAACCCTTGGAAAGCACAAATCGGTTGGCCAAACTGATGTCGCTCACGAGAGTATTTCACTGCGAGGTCCAGCGCCCCCTGAGCAATCCCAAGCGCTTGGGCGGCGACGCCGGGGCGTGATACGTCGAATGTCTTCATTGCGATGAAGAAACCCATGCCTTCCTTACCGAGGAGATTCTCCTTTGGCACCCGGCAGTCTTGAAAAATCAACTCGCGGGTAGCGGATGCTCGTATGCCCATCTTGTTCTCTTTCTTTCCGAAGGAAAAGCCCGGCGTGCCCTTTTCTACGATGATTGCAGAGATTCCACGTGGGCCTCTGGTGGGGTCGGTAACGCAAAAAACGGTGTATATTTCGGCCTCACCACCATTGGTAATCCACTGCTTTGTGCCATTGAGGATGTAATGGTCACCATCCAGAACTGCCTTTGTCGCAACGGCGCTTGCATCTGAACCTGCATTTGCCTCAGTTAGTGCAAAAGCAGCCAGCGTACCCGAAGCAATCCTAGGGAGATACTTCGCCTTCTGCTCCTCGTTTCCGGCAATGAGTATCGGCATAGTTCCTAGACCAGTTGCCGCAAATCCTAGGGATATGCCGCCGCAAGCTTTGGAAAGCTCCTCGGTTACTATGCACATGTTTGTGATGGGCATGCCTAGGTCCATGCCCTCGTATTCCTCGGGAATAAAAACGCGGAAAAGGTCCGCATCGGCGATTGCCTTGGTTATTTCCCAAGGGAACTCGCCAGTCTCATCAAATTCGGCGGCAACGGGACGTATGCGCTTCTCTGCAATTTCACGCGCAACTTCGCGCATCATTTGCTGTTCTTCCGTGAAAAAGTAATCCATATTCGGTACCTCATTCCTCGTGCTTTAAACTTGAAGGTTATGGATTCAGAAATCCATAATCTGAAACTTTGCCCTGAAAATATACCATCTGAAGGTGTTGTTCAGCGCCATAATCAGGCTCTACAACCAAGGGGATTTTCGCCAAATTCCAACGGTGTTCCTTCTTCAAAATGGGCTCGAAGCTTTGTAATAGAATAATTTTTGTAGAAAATACTTACTTTAGACCATATGCAGGAAATTAGGCTAGTTGCTTAGAGGCTTTCAATTCTTAAAAACTAACTTTTAGGACTTGATTTCTTCCTCAGCAACAATCTCCTCGAATTGCATATCATAAAGGCGTTTGTAGAGACCGCCTAATGAGAGGAGTTCTTCGTGCGTGCCGACTTCCTGAACACGGCCATCTTCGATTACCATGATTATATCTGCCTCGATGATGGTTGACAGCCTGTGCGCAATAACAAAAGAAGTTCTGCCTTTCAACAGCTGTCTCAGCGCTTGCTGGATAAGCATCTCGGTTTGGGTATCAACGCTAGAGGTGGCCTCATCAAGTATTAAAATCCTGGGGTCGGCAAGAAGCGCACGCGCAAATGAAATAAGCTGCTTTTGTCCAGCCGAAAGCTTTGAGCCGCCCTCACGAACATCGGTATCGTAACCCCTCGGCATCTCAATAATGAAATCATGCGCACCAACTGTTTTTGCCGCCGCCTCGACCTCTTGATCGGTAGCGTCCAGGCGCCCATAGCGTATATTCTCTTTAATGCTTCCAGGAAAGAGAAATGGATCTTGGAGGACCACACCCATTTGCTTTCGCAACGAACGCATCGAAACACTGCGTATATCAATGCCATCTATCAAAATTGCCCCATCTGTTACATCATACTGCCTACTCAAGAGATTGATTATCGTTGTCTTTCCAGCACCAGTTGGACCCACAAAGGCTACCGTCTGCCCAGCTTTGACATAGAAACTCACATCTTTAAGAACTAGCGTCTCGTCGTATGCAAAGTTTACGTGTCGGAACTCAACATCCCCGCGAATTGGCGGCATCTCAATGCAATTTGGTTTGTCATAAACATCCGGTTTAGTTTCCAATATTTCAAATATTCGTTCAGCACCAGCCATCGCCGACTGCATAGTGTGATAGAGGTTGCTTAGGTCTCGAATAGGTTGAAAGAACTGATTCATATACTGCACGAACTCCACCAATATACCTATGGTGAGTACTCCTGCTGCAACCCTAAGTCCACCATACCAATAAACCATACAGACTGCTACCATACTGAGTACAGATATTATAGGAACAAAGGTTGCGTGCACACGGGCAGCGTTCATAAACGCCCGGCGATTCTCCAGATTTACCTGCTTGAAACGGCGCAAGTTTTCTTTCTCCCGCGAAAACGATTTGACCACGCGAACGCCCGAGACGTTTTCGGCAACAGTAGCTGTAACGGTTGCCACCTTCTGGCGAACGTCCCTGTAAGCAATTCTAGCTTTGGTGCGAAATACTGAGGTTACTATCCACATAAATGGCACAAGGCTGAACGTCATCAATGAAAGCTGAAGATTTTCCCGCACCAGGATTATGATAATCCCTATAAGCATTCCAACGTCAGCAATTATGGATAAAGTCCCCGAAGTTAACAACTCATTTACCGCTTCCACATCGCTTGTAAGCCTGGCAATCAATCTACCAACCTCGCGCCGGTCGAAGAAGCTTAGGGACATGTTCTGAATATGAGAAAAGAGACGATGTCGGATATCATGAAGGACGCTTTGGCCAAGCCGCGATACAGATAACGTCTGCCAATAACTTGCTAACCACCTGACAAGATATGTAACAACATAAAGAATGGCGACAATTTCGAGCACACGCAAATTCTTTGCAGATATGCCCTCGTCTATTGCAGCTTTCCATAATTTAGGTATTATTAGTCCCAAGCCAGAGGTCATCAGAACCGTCAACGTTGCAATTACAAGTTGGCTCTTGTATGGCCTCAGAAATACAAGCATTTTCCTTGTCAACTTGGGGTCGAAAGCTTTTCCCAATACTTCATCGTCGTAATATGGCTTAGGCATATTGTTCCTCCTGAGCGCGGAATTGGAGGTTGTAAATCTCAGCGTAAAGGCCGCCTTTCGCTAGAAGCTCCTCGTGCGTGCCTACCTCGACGATTCTGCCTTTATCAAGCACGACAATCTTGTCTGCTCTCTTGACCGTAGATATGCGCTGGGCGATGACAAAAGTAGTGCGTGATTCGGTCAGCGATACAAGCGCCTTTTGAATGAGCATTTCCGTCTCGGTATCCACACTTGAAGTTGAGTCATCCAAGATAAGTATGGGCGGATTCATAAGAAGTGCACGAGCGATTGCTACCCTCTGCTTCTGACCACCCGAAAGGTTTACCCCGCGCTCGCCTATTTGTGTATCGTAGCCATCGGGTAAAGAATCTATAAAATCATGGATGTTCGCAGCCTTAGCTGCCTCAATCACCTCCTCCAGCGAAGCATCGGGTTTCCCATAAGCGATGTTTTCCCTTGCAGAATCGCCGAAGAGGAACGTTTCCTGAGCAACAATTCCGATATTTCTCCTGAGCGATTCCAGCTTGTATTCTCGGATATCCACCCCATCTATAAGAATTGCGCCCTCTGTCACGTCATAAAACCTTGGCAAAAGGTTAATGATTGTACTCTTCCCCGAACCTGTTGGTCCAACAAGGGCAACCATTTCTCCCGGCTTTACTTCCAAGTTGATGTTGCTCAGTACGCGGCTACCGTCGCTGTAGCTAAAAGAAACATTTCTGAATTCGACATGCCCACGACAGTTTTTGAGCTCCTTCGTCCCATCTTTTAAATGGGTTTCCGGATGTGTATCCAGTATTTCAAAAATCCTATCCGCAGCGGCGACAGCATTTTGCGCCATATTCACAATCCATCCAGTCATGCGCACCGACGAAATTAGCCGCACAAGGTATGCGTTAAACGCCACAAGTTCACCAAGCTTCAACGTCCCATTGATTACTTGGGAGCCACCATACAAAAGAACCAACGTCGTCCCCATTGCGGCAAGGAAATCCATCATCGGCATATAAACTGCAGATACTTGGGCCGCCTCTAGGTTCCGCTCAAGCAATGCATAAGATTGTTTGTCGAACTTTGCGATTTCATGGTCTTCACGAGCAAATGTCTTTACAACGCGGATACCGAGCAAATTCTGCTGAATTGCTGTGGTCATATCGCCCCTTTGGTTTTGTATTGCGGTGTAAAGAGGACGGATACGTCCACCATATCTAAAAACGGCTGAGATTAAGAAGGGCGTTGTGGAAAGGGCAATCAGGGCAAGCTTCCAGTTCATGTAAATACACATAAAAAGCACCCCGATGAAGACCAACCCATCGCTAAGCAAGTGCATTAAGCCGTGGCCAAGAAACCGCCTTAGCATGTCCACATCCGAAGTTGCCCTGGAAATCAGCTGACCAGTTTCAGCCTCATCATGATAGCTAAATGACAGCCGCTGGATGTGGTCAAATAAGCGGTTGCGAATATCATATATAGTTCGATGAGCGATGTACTCTGTAAGATATTGCTGGCCAAACCAGAAAAACCCACGGATTATTGCTATCCCTACTATTCCAAGGGATAGATATGGTATCAAGTAATACTTACCACTCTTTAAGCCTTCATCGATTATCAATCTAATAAATTGGGGGTTTAGCAGGTCGAAACCAGTCACAGCAAATAGGCAAATTGTTGCCAGAAGTATCCAATGCCAATATTTGATAGCAAAGGCAATTAGTCTTCTGACCGTTTGCATGATTCTTATCCCCCGTTGGCGGCCAAAATTTCCTTAATATTGCCGCACGCCTAATAACTTGTTCAGCATAAATGCTCGTTCATCCTCCCCATTATGTATCCGAGGTTGACATTCACTCTTTAGTGTGATACCATTTCGCCGGCTTTTTTCATTACTTACTGACTTTTGAGGATTTGCAAAAATTGATTTCCCAACTTCCAATAGACAAACAAATGGAAATCATTCGGCGCGGGACGCTTGAAATTGTTCCCGAGGACGAACTTCGCGCAAAGCTTGAGAAAGCCCAGAAGACAGGCAAACCCCTCAAGCTCAAGCTCGGCCTCGACCCAACAGCGCCAGATATTCACCTTGGACACACAGTTGTTCTGCGAAAGATGCGGCAATTCCAAGAGCTGGGCCACGAAGTAGTGATAATCATCGGCGACTTCACTGCAAGCATTGGCGACCCATCCGGCCGCTCGGCAACCCGTCCAATGCTTACTCCCGAAGAGATTGCCGCCAATGCGAAGACCTATGAGGACCAGTACTGCCTAGTACTTGACCGAGAGAAGACAAAAGTTCGATTTAACAGCGAATGGCTCAGTCCCCTTACTTTTGCGGATGTAATCAATATTACATCCAAAATTACAGTTGCACGTATTTTAGAAAGGGATGACTTCCAATCGCGATTGGCAGCTGGAGAGCCAATAGGTATGCATGAGATATTGTATCCGGTATGCCAAGCATATGATTCGGTAGCTTTGGAATCGGACGTCGAACTTGGCGGTCTAGACCAGAAGTTTAATATACTAATAGCTCGCGATTTCCAACGCCAATTCGGGCAGGAACCTGAAGTCGCTATATTTATGCCCATCCTGGTAGGTTTGGACGGCGTCCAGAAAATGAGCAAGTCACTTGGCAATTATATCGGAGTCTCCGAGCCGCCAAATGACATGTTCGGAAAGATAATGTCAATTCCTGATAATCTAATGATTCAATATTTTGAACTATTGACAGACGTGCAAATGTCGGAAATAAAAGAAATCGAAGCCGGTCTTGCAAGCGGAAAGCTTCACCCGATGGAAGTCAAGAAGCGATTAGCACGCGAGATAGTGACAATTTATCATGGGGCAGAAGCAGCGGCGGCGGCTCAAGCAGAGTTTGAACGCGTGTTTAGCGAGCGCGAGCTCCCATCTGAGATTGAACCTATTAACGTACCGGCGTCGATATTAAAAGACGGAAAAATTTGGATGCCAAGGCTTATCGTACTAGCAGGATTCGCGCCTTCAAACAGCGAAGCAAGACGGCTCATTCAGCAGGGTGCTGTCACCCTCGACGGCAAGCGAATCGATGATCCAAACGCCGAAATCTCTATCCAAACAGGCCAAGTGCTCCGCGTTGGGAAGTTAAGATTCGGAAGAATTGTAATAGTATAGGGTAATTTCCCTCTTCCCATAGTAAGATTGTGAGGTTAAACCTTCGTCAACAATCTTCAAACCAAATATCCATTGAAGGGGGAAAGGGAAGCAATATTGACTATTACAAATATATTGGAATATAAACTTAGTATTTGCTAGACTTTTGACCGCCAAGCAAATTCTTAAAACTGGCAAATGCTAAATGAAGAGCTCCCTCCTCGATGGAGGTAAACGTGGTGACATTGACAGAGATAATAAAATGGTTTTTCAAGCTGCTACACATTCCGCTGGACTATGTTCAGCCGGCGGTTATGTTTGTAAGCGCCATAATCGTACTTTTCTTCATACTATTTGTAGTCCTGTATTTGGTTTATGGCCTTAGGAAAATTATGGGGTGGATTCAGGCAAGGATTGGGCCAAACCGTGTTGGACCTGAAGGATTAGCACAGACAATAGCAGATGCGATAAAACTCCTAACCAAGGAAGACACCATCCCAGCATGCGCCGACAAATGGCCATTTATCATCGCGCCCATTATAGTCTTTGTCCCTGCGTACCTTGTTTATCTGGTAATCCCGTTTGGCGACAAGGGGTGGATTCTTCAAGACCTGAACATCGGAGTGCTTTACTTGGTTGCAGTGATGTCCATACCAATCGTCGGCATTATTACAGCAGGCTGGGCGTCAAATAACAAATGGTCGCTTTTAGGCGCATTTCGAGCGGCAGCTCAAATTATAAGCTACGAGATACCGTTAGTTCTTGCAATGATTCCGCCAGTAATGTTGGCTGGCACACTAAGCACACAAGACATTGTCAGAGCCCAATCTGGCACATGGTTTGGCATCATACCCAAATGGTTCATAGCAAGTCAAATTTTGGGGTTCCTAATTTACCTAGCCGCCGCACTTGCGGAAACCAATCTAACACCATTCGACATCATGGAGGCAGAATCTGAGCTTGTCGCAGGCTATAACACTGAGTATAGCGGGATGAAATTCGCACTATTCTTTCTAGCAGAGTTCGCTGGAATGTTCTCAATATCAGCAATTGCGACTACGCTTTTTCTAGGCGGATGGCTACCAATTCACCCAGCACTGTCGTTTATCCCATCCGTGGTGTGGTTCTTTGCGAAATCGCTATTGCTGGTATTCGTGCTCATGTGGATAAGATCTACTCTCCCAAGAGTAAGAGTTGACCAACTTATGAGCTTTGGTTGGAAGGTGCTCATTCCACTTGCTCTGCTTAATATTGCTTGGACTGGCGTGCTGATACTTGCTTAACACAAAAGACCTAAAGCGTTGTTGCGCAATAAAATCAATATGCAAAGTCTAAAAATTATAAACTCATACTTGAAAGAAGCCTGGTATACGCTCTACAGTATCGCAAAGGGCCACATTGTTACCATCAGGAACCTCTTCCGCAAAAAAGTAACGGTCCAGTATCCTGAGCAAAGACTAGAGTTGCCCGAAGGATACAGAGGCGCTCCATGTCTGCCAGTAGACCCTGAAACTGGAATTGATCGCTGCATTGGCTGTGGAGCATGCGCGCGAATTTGTCCCACACAAACAATCACCGTGGAGTCCCATATGGGTGAAGACAAGAAGCGCATAGTCGATAAATTCGTTATCAACATTGGCCTTTGTATGTTCTGCGGCTTATGTGAGGAAGTATGCCCAGTGGGTGCAATCAAAATGAGCCGTGAGTATGAGCTAGCAGATTTCTCTCGCGACTCACTAATTTACGACCGCAAAAAATTGAACAAGATTGGTGGGGTCCAAGAAACGAAAGAGGAGCCACAAAAGAAAGAGAAGGTATCGACTTTGGCAAAGGAGGGCGAATAGGTGACAATATCATTACCTGAATTGCCAACTTTATCGCAACTAGCCTTTTTGTTTATTGCCGCAACCGTGGTCTTTTCCGCCTTGCTAGTCGTTACACTACGCAACATATTCCACTCACTTCTCTTTCTGGTGCTTACGTTTCTTGGAGTTGCCGGAGTATTTCTCTTGCTTGCTGCCGATTTTCTCGCGGCCGTGCAGGTGTTAATCTACATAGGAGCAATCATTGTTCTAATGATGTTCGCGCTGATGCTCACGCACCGCGTGATGTCGGCTGATGTAACTCAGACGTCAGGACAATGGGTGATAGCGATACCGGTAAGCGTGGGGCTACTTACTTTCATGTTCCAAGTATTCGTGAAGCACCCTTGGGGTATGAAAGCAGCCTACACAAAACCAACAACCGCCGTGATTGGCACGCAGTTGCTAACGAAATACGTTCTCCCATTCGAATTGGCATCAGTTATACTGCTGGTTGCCATGGTTGGAGCAATAGTCCTTGCCAAGGAGGAGAAAGATGATCCCGCTTGAATGGTATCTTGCACTCTCCGCAATTCTTTTTTGCATAGGAGTTTTCGGCGTAATGAGCCGAAGAAATGCAATCGGTATCCTAATGGGAATTGAGTTGATGCTAAATGCGGCGAATATCAACCTTGTCGCATTCGGCAGCTTTCACAAACCAGCAGTATTGACTGGACACATATTTGCAGTTTTTGTTATGACGATCGCCGCAGCGGAGGCTGCGGTTGGTTTGGCAATTATTATCGCCGTATACCGCAGTAGACTGCACATTAATGTAGACAAGATTCACGAGATGAAGTGGTGATGAATCACATTTACGATACAATACTTGGATTGACATGGCTGATACCCATTTTGCCCCTGGCGGCATTCGGTTTGGTCTTACTAACCGGCAGGAGGGGGCCTGGGCAAGGCGCATATGTCGCCATAACAGCAATTGTATTGTCATTCATTCTAGCTGTCCTAGTTAGTGGAATTACGATAGCCCGCTATTTTGCAGGAGGACACGAGTTCGAACCATTTGCCCGAAGTGTAGAATGGCTAACCGTCGGCGGAGTCACTATCCACATGGGATTCGTTGTGGACCAGCTCACGGTAATGATGCTTCTAGTAGTCACCATCGTGGCGATGCTAGTTCAAATATATTCGGTCGGCTACATGCATGGTGATTCTAGATATCCAAGGTTCTTCGCCTACCTTTCTCTGTTCAGTGCCGCGATGCTTGGACTTGTAACCGCCGACAATCTTATCCTCCTATTTGTCTCGTGGGAACTAGTTGGGCTAACGTCGTACTTGCTTATTGGTTTTTGGTTTGAGAAACCCGAGGCGATGCGAGCAGCAAAAAAGGCATTCATCGTGACCCGCGTTGGCGACCTGGGTTTCCTGCTCGGAATACTGCTGCTTTTCCAATACACTGGAACGGTCCAGCTTAGCGAGATATTTGCACGTGTACCCACGCTAGTGGAAGCAACTTACAATATCGGAAGGCTAGCATTCTCATTCCTACCACTAGTAGGGATTCTGCTATTCATGGGAGCTGTCGGCAAGTCGGCGCAATTCCCGCTTCATGTCTGGCTGCCGGATGCAATGGAAGGTCCTACTCCAGTCAGTGCTCTAATCCACGCAGCAACAATGGTCGCAGCTGGCGTCTACCTAGTAGGGCGAATGTACCCGATTTTCCACTACCAAGAGGGGTCAGTCTCGCTGGCAGTTGTTGCAGTAATTGGCGCAATAACGGCATTCATGGCGGCAACGATTGCAACTGTGATAAATGATATGAAGCGCGTGTTAGCATACTCGACAATAAGCCAGCTCGGGTATATGATGCTTGGCTTAGGCGTGGGCGGATATACCGCTGGCTTGCTTCATCTCATGACTCATGCGTTCTTTAAAGCAAACCTATTTCTTGGAGCCGGCAGCGTTATCCATGCAACTGGTGTGCAAGACATTCAAGAAATGGGCGGCTTGAAGAAAAAAATGCCTGTGACTTTTTGGACATTCGTAATAAGTGCAGCGGCACTCGCAGGCTTACCACTGACAGCAGGATTCTTCAGCAAAGATGAGATTTTGCTTGAGGTATTTCATGCAAGCAAACCGCTTTTTGTGGTCGGCGTTCTTGCGGCGTTCCTCACAGCGTTCTACATGACCCGCTTAGTCGCCCTTGCATTCCTCGGGAAGCCAAGGAGACCCGATATACACGCACACGAGAGCCCAAGGGTAATGGTTCTGCCGCTTGTAGTGCTCGGCATTCTCTCAATAGTCGCCGGATACGTGGCTTGGCCATGGAAAAACGTATTTCACCAATTCATCCACTTTGGTGAAGGCGAAGCAACTTTCAGTTGGCTAGTAGCGTGCATTGCGACACTAGCGGCAGTCGGTGGAATTAGCCTCGGAGCAATGATGTATGTAAAGCCTGTGATATCTCCAGCGGCTTTAAAGGAGCGGCTTCATCCTATTTATGTTCTATTGAAAAACAAGTACTACTTTGATGAGATTTACTGGGCTTTGATAGTTGTACCATTCTTAGAAATCTCAAGATTCCTTGGGATATTCGATCAAAAGATCATCGATGGCATAGTCAACGGAATCGCCTGGCTTACTGTTTGGCTTTCCATACTCTACGGCTGGTTCGATAAATGGGTCATAGATGGCCTTGTGAACGTCATTGGGCTCATCCCAAAAGTAACCGGGCGAACATTGCGCTTTGTTCAGACAGGTGTGCTACAAAATTATGTGCTCGTTGCATTCTTAGGAGTCCTAGTTATGGCTTGGCTCTACCTACATAGAGCTTGGATACTTGTATATAGATAACGTGGAGGCAGAAGCCTTATGGATTCGTGGATACTGACGCTAATAACCTTTGTACCGTTGGTTGGAGCATTGGCGGTTCTATTCATCCCAAAGGAAAAACATGGGGCGATTAAATGGACCTCGCTGTTATTCAGCCTGGTGCCACTGGCGCTGTCAATCATGCTTTGGACTGGCTATGACGCGTCTAAGGCAGGAATGCAGTATGTAGTCAAGATTCCTTGGATTCGGGTGCTTAACGTTCACTACTACATGGGCGTTGACGGAATCAGCATCCCGTTTATATTTTTGACAGCGCTTTTGACCACACTTTCGCTAGTCTACTCCTGGATAGTAACCGAGCGGCCAAAGGAATACTTCCTATTATTCCTTTTCCTTGAGACGGGAATGATAGGGGTTTTCACATCGTTGGACTTCTTCCTCTTCTACTTGTTCTGGGAGATAAGCCTCGTGCCGATGTATTTCATCATTGGTGTATGGGGCGGACCGAGAAAGGAATATGCAGCTATCAAGTTCTTTCTATATACCCTTGTCGGAAGCGTTGCAATGCTTCTCGCGATAATCGGCGTATATTTCTACACCGACCCACACACTTTCAGCATTCCAGAAGCCATTCAGCAGCTTCCTTTTGCCGGCAATTTTGCCTTGCAATCGTTAGCATTTTGGGCGTTTTTCCTCGCGTTTGCGATCAAAGTGCCAATGTGGCCGTTCCATACATGGCTTCCGGATGCACACGTTGAGGCGCCCACTGCTGGGAGCGTGATTCTTGCAGGCATTCTCCTGAAACTTGGCGGGTACGGCTTTTTGCGCATACTACTTCCAATGCTACCTGAAGCATCACATGCTTACGCAACATGGGTTGCAATACTAGCGCTAATTAGCATCATATACGGCGGACTTGTAGCAATGGCGCAAAAAGACATGAAAAAGCTCATCGCATATTCCTCGGTGAATCACATGGGCTTTGTCATGCTCGGAGTAGCAGCGGCGATGGCTGCTACAAACGCAAGCAAGATGGCAGATAAGGTAATCGCATTGAACGGGGCTACCTTGCAAATGTTTAGCCATGGGCTGCTTACTGGCGCATTATTCCTTTTGGTTGGTGTGATATATGAACGAACACACAACCGCGACCTTGACCAGTTTGGTGGCTTAGGCGCGAAAATTCCAATTTACGCCGGCCTCTTAAGCTTCATGGCGTTTGGCTCTCTTGGCCTTCCGGGGCTGTCCGGCTTCATATCCGAATTTCTTGTATTTCGAGGGGCAATCCCCATCTTTACAATCATCTCCGCTTTAGGCGTAATCGGCATAGTCATCAATGCCGCATATTTGCTTTGGATGCTCCAAAGGGTTCTTCTTGGGCCACTAAACCCTAAATGGGCTGAAATCACAGATACCGATGCAAGGGAGATCATAAGCCTCGTGCCGCTTGCCGCACTCTCGCTTTTGGTAGGAATTCTCCCTTCCTTGGTAATCCGAACATTTGATGGCTCACTCCAACAGATTGTGCAACTAGTATCAAGGAGCGCCGGAGGTTAACAAGTGGATTTTAAGCTTGCTTACATAGCTCCTGAGTTGATTTTAACCATTGGCGGGATGCTTGTTCTAATAATCGGACTTGCAATACGAAACCGCATGACCGCCGAACGGGTGGATATCTTGTCACCAGAAACGGCAAGTATCACCGTTCTGCTTGCAGCGCTTGCCTCCTCGATTTGGCTTATGGCGCACGTGGGCCAAGGCAAATGGCAGTTTGGGCAAATTTTTGCTGTTGATGGTTTCGCTATCTTTTTCAAGATAATCGCTTTGGTTTCAACAATTCTGGTCATCTTAATGTCGATAGACTTTTTCAGAAAAGTGAGATTCCACCGAGGAGAATATTACGCGCTGCTTGTGTTCGCAACGCTAGCCATCACCACAATGGCAGCTTCAGCCGACATGATTATGATATACCTGTCGCTGGAGTTCCTAAGCATCACGTCGTATATCCTTACGGGTTACCTGAAGCATGACTTAAAATCAAACGAAGCCGCTCTTAAATTTTTCTTATACGGGTCAATTGCAGCAGCTGCAATGATTTACGGCATGTCAATCCTCTATGGCTTGACAGGAACAACCAATTTGCTTGAGATGCATGCAAAGCTTATCTCGCCCGTAGAACCGATTCCCTCGACTTACCTTCCGCTGCTATTCCTAGCAATCTTGCTAGTAATGGTGGGATTTGGATTCAAAATAGCAGCCGTGCCGTTCCATCAATGGGCCCCAGATACTTACGAGGGAGCACCAACTCCAATAACAGCGTTCCTATCAGTCGGATCTAAGGCTGCAGGATTTGCAGTATTGGCCAGGGTCCTTTCAATTGGAATCACTGCAGGGTCGTTCCATTGGACCTCGTTTATCGCTGCATTATCCGCCGCAAGCATGACGCTTGGAAACTTGACGGCTATACCTCAGCTAAACATAAAAAGAATGCTCGCATACTCAAGTATTGCGCAGGCGGGATACATCCTTGTCGGCGTTGCCTCAATGCCATTCAGCGAGCGATATGGGCTGCAATCTGTGCTTCTCTATGTGTTTATTTACTTGTTCATGAATCTCGGAGCGTTTGCAGTTGTGACAATCATCTCGGCAAAACTTGGGTCGGATGAAATAGATGACTACTCAGGGCTAATCAGCCGCTCGCCATTTGCCGCAGCCTCTCTTGCATTCTTCCTGCTTGCTTTGGCTGGCATACCTCCGACTGCGGGTATCTTAGCCAAATTCTATATTTTTCTAGCAGCAATCAACTCTGGAATCGACTACCTTTTCTGGCTGGCTGTAATAGCGATTGTGAATACCGTAATATCGGTATACTACTACATGAACGTAGCCCGAGTAATGTTCTTTGTGAAGCCAAAAAACAACGAGCCAATTCGCACATCTCGGCCACTGGCATTCGTGCTTGCGATGACCTTAGCAATGACGGTGGTGGTGCTATTATACCCCCAGCCTTTCATCCTTATGGCTCATGCCTCAACGCAAATGCTAGGGAAGTAGCTGCTTCTTTGATAATTGGGTTCGAAGCTCTCCACATTGACTACCACACATAGCTTGCGGAGTAAACATGAGTCTGCAGATTGAGCAGATAACAAAATTGGGAAAAAATAAAGCCTGTTCAAAAGAAGAATACATCGAGTGTTTGTTTGCTAGCATTGCCAAAAGATATGACATAGCAAACACAATTCTCAGTCTGAACTTGCACAAGTCCTGGAGAAGATTTGCACTCAAGCAAACCAAGCTAGCCGAGGGCGATACAGCCGTTGATATTTGTACAGGAACCGGCGACTTAGCAATAGAAATTGCACGTGCAGTTGGAACAGGCAAAGTTATTGCAGTTGACTTTTGCCGACCCATGCTCGATTTATGTGTCCGCAAGCTCGACCGATTAGGAATAAGAAATATTAGCTTAATTCAGGGCAACGCTGAAAACCTACCACTATCATCAAATACTTACAAAACCGCAACAATTGGCTTTGGCATTCGAAATGTGAGTAATGTTGAGCGCACGTTTTCCGAAATGGCTCGCGTTGTAGCACCTGGAGGAAGTGTAGTATGCCTTGAATTCTCACGTCCCAGGGGCAAGCTTTTTGCCCAGATGTATAACTTATACTCCCATAAAATCCTTCCACTAGTTGGCGGCCTGCTAAGCGGCAGCCGTGAAGCATATGAATATCTTAACCTGTCAATCGATTCGTTCCTTTCAAGAGAGGAACTTTCGGATATAATGAAAAAAGTTGGGTTGCAAGATATCAAAGTGTTTGACCTTACGGGCGGCATAGTAGCCGTTCATGTTGGAGTTAAAAAATGAGTATTTCAAGCACCGCTGGAGCCGAAAGCCTGGCACCAAGGCTTAAGTTTCTTGCCATAATAGAAGATGACTTGCAAAAAGTCGAAAACCGCCTTGAAGATGAACTTGAATCACGCATTGAAACCGCGTATGCAGCCTCAAATCACATCCTTAAGGCAGGTGGGAAACGCCTTCGGCCAGCTCTTGTGCTCCTATCTGCTCGCGCTTGTACAGGCAAATCGGCTTCCGACCGCCTAGTAGATGTTGCCGCTAGCGCCGAGCTGGTGCATATGGCCACCCTATTACACGATGATGTGATAGACGAGGCGGAATCAAGGCGCGGGCGCACGACGGCAAATTCAATTTGGGGAAACAAAGCTTCTGTCTTAACAGGCGACTACATGCTTTCCAAGGCATTTTCCCTTCTAACGCGAAGTGCAAGTCCGAGAGTATTGAGAGCAGTCGCAGAGGCAGCCGTTAAAATGTGTGAAGGGGAGATTATGCAAATAGAGCTTCGACGGCGCCAAGACCCCACAATTGAATCTTATCTGGAAATGATTCAAGATAAAACCGCTGCCTTTATGTCTATGTGTTGCCGCATTGGTGCACTATGTGTATCCGCATCCACAAAAACCGAAGCCGCTCTTAGCTTATACGGTCGAAACCTTGGTCTTGCATTTCAAATCACCGATGATCTTTTGGATTTGATTGGTAACCCAAAGGTTACTGGAAAACCTATTGGCGGAGACATTCGCGAAGGAAAGGCAACTTTGCCAATTATCTTAGCGACCATCAGAGCATCTCAACAGGAACGCGTCTCTATTTGGCAAATAATTGCAAGCGGTTCGGCATCTACGAAAGATATTGAGTTTGTCCGCCGAGTTGCTGAGGACACAGGCGCACTAGAGGAAACCCGTTCGGTAGCAGAAAAATTCGCAGCTGACGCTGTTGAGAAACTCAAGGAGCTTCCAGACTCGCCAGCATTGGCATCCCTCAGAGAATTGGCAGAATACATTCTTTCTAGGGACCGCTGACCTAAAGTTCAAATAATTATCAGAATATCAACAATAAGGGCGAAGCGTGGCGGGCGGTCAAACTAATTTGGCGCCAAAACTTCGCCCCTATTGTTTAAGCGAAAGGTAACTCTATATTTTTAGGATCTGCGTCTTATTCCATTGCATAGCCGCCTTCTAAACATCGTGGCTGCACCTGCCAGCATAGCTGATAGGCTGAGCAACGATCCAGGCTCTGGCACAGGCGTCAAAGTAGATATAACCCCAACTGTGTCTCCGCCAATCAGCACTGACAAACTGTTGTCGAGAGCTGAATACCTTAGAGTAGTAAGATAATGACAAGGGTTATGCACCGACGCAAAACCGGTTGCTACTCCTGAACCATTCGCCAGCTTGTAAAGTGTGCCGCCGCTAGTGAAGAAAATATTACCCAAGACATCTAGCTCCATATCATATGGAGAACCGATAGAGCTTGCCAAGACCTGGCCGTCAGCCTGGGTTAGACTGGTTGGGCCAATAGCGCTTGCTACATCTGCAGCGCTGAACAACAAAATAGAGTCGCCACCGCGAGCCCAAGCAGTTGCATATAACAAATTGTCCGAGCCATCGAATGCCAAAGGACCAGAATAGCCACTCAATCCAATTACTATTTCATCAGCGGTGCCATCAAATAAAAATACCTTTTGTCCTGCCCATCCAGGATTTGCCGAAACGAAAGCTTGGCCTAAGGAATTAAACTCCAAATCGAAATTATTCTGAAGCGTCCCAATCAGCTGTGGATTGCTACCATCCAAACCCATCTGCCAAATGGTGCCATTTGAACTCTCTCCAAAGTAAATAGCTTCCCCTCTCACTTTGACAAATGAACCATAGACCGGCGAATTGAATGTGTAGAGTGTACTCACGTTTCCATCACTAGTCACCTTTACGATGCGACTCCCCGAAAAAGCCACAAAGTTGCCATCCGGTAGCCTATCAAAACCAGCAACATATTCGCCAGGTTGTATTTGGAACACTATGTCCTGAACGGCATAACCATTAGGCCCATCCAAGTATGCCGCATAAGCAAGTCCAGCAAAACTTAATAGAGCAATTGTCGCAATTAATAAGAAACTTTTTTTAACCATTAGCGATCTCCTTCCCTCGAATTTGTTCAGTTTTTTATTAAAATGGGTTGTTTCAAACAAAGTAGTAATGAGAATATACTTTGCCCATACACCTCCTAACTACTAATTACTAAAATATCGCCCTGCCTGCGAACCTTGATGATAGCAATTATTCCCTTGCCTTCTTCCTGTTCAAAAGAAGCAATACCGGTCACTATCACATACTGTCCCTCAGCTGGCGATGTTAGACCCGCACAACGAACTTTGAGTCCCAGACCATCCAGTGAGCCGTCGTTGAGGAAAAAGTAGCCATCGCCCGTGGAAGTTACTCTACCCCAAGTAGTAATAAGAAGACCAGCGTTGCTAAGCCCAGCACTGTTTCCCACCCTAGAGTTGGGCATTCCTAATGGCTTTGGTGGCAAACCTGCTGACATTTTATAAATTCGCGCATTATCTATGAAACAATCGTTGTTCTCTATACCGAGTGTACCTATGACAGCGACACGGTCGCCCTCCGAAACCGAAGAGGCTGTTGTTCGCACACATATCCCGCTAGAGCGGTTCTCTTCTTGGATATAAACCTCGCCGGCAAAGACGGCGCTGACGACTTTGCCGGCGAGCGCGACAACCGTTCCCGTGGGCTGCCTTTTCACCTCACCGACGGGGGTGGTACCGGTGAGTGGTGAAACACAGGAAACGGCATCAATTTCAGCGGATATTTCTCCTAGGATTCCGGCATTGTCACCCACCAATGCATCGGTAATCCTAATGAAGTGGAAACATGGGAGATTTGCATATTCAAACGGCTGTATAGGCACACCGGGCGATATCTCCTTCACAGCTTCAGCAATGTCAAATGCGTCTCCACCACCCGAACCATCGTCTATCAGCAAGCTTTGCGCGTCACCCTCAATGCTTCTACGATCGGGCACGGTATAAAACTCCTCAGGCGTTTTGCCAGGTGGAAGTGCAAGGGTCGGCGTATACTCCGCATAGTTCCTCAGAATGGTTGCCGAGTAGCCAGTATCGGAGTTCTCTGCCGGCGAGCCGATTAACTGAGAAGGTAGTTTATTTGGCAGAACCAGATACCATTCGTCATCCGCAAGGCCGTTCCCGTTTTTATCCATGCTAATCTCAATGAAAGCTGGTTCTTGCCACCTATATGTTGGGTCGCCACCCACCCACACCGGATTGCCAAAAACAATGCAGTCCAACCCATGGAGGTTCCTAGGATCATCCCAAACAGGGTGGTCGAACGCAAGCACTATACGCCCGCCATCACCAAGGCTTACCAACGACTCATTGCATGGCTCGGAAACAGTTCCTCCCTGTGGAGGACCCAAAGCTTTTAGGGGATTGTTGAACTTTGGATTATTCACCCACTGGCCAGGTCCGGGCGAATACTCAATCACGCTTGAAGCAAACCGCCCCGCAAACACGCGCCCCGAAGCCACACAAGCGCAAAGGAGACAAAGCAAGAAGGAAAGCAAAAAGAGTAATGGGCAAGACCTCCCATGCTTTTTCTCTGACATCTTATGTTTTGCGTTCATCTTGCTACCCCCATTGAATATTCTCATTCAAGGTCAAATAACTCGTTGCTATCAGGACCAAACCAGCCAACCTTGAATCTCCTATTGTCGCCTCTATAGTTGTTTTTTGGAATAGTAAACGTCATCGCCTCAGACGACACATGCCCATCACACCAGGCTACGTTCGCCCGCCCGTTGTGTCTAAAATGGATAGACGGCATGGTGTGGGTTTTGGATACGCCTCTCGCATCAACAAAATAAGGAGGTTCGCAGAAGGAATACTCAATGAGATGTTGACTTGGATAGCCCTGGGGCATCGCAGTGTCTGTGAACATGACAGTGCGTTCTGGATGCTTGACCATATGTATTGCCGCTGTCGTCTGAGCAGCCTGGGGGGTCATGCCGTAAAGCCAATAACTTCCCCCAATGTACATAGCGTTGTACCCGTAGCCGCCACCACCTGACTCAAAAGCATTTCCGGTCCTATCAAGCAAGCCTACCAAGGGACATTCTTTGACTTCTGCGCTTTTGCCTAAATATGGAAACAGCGGGCCCTTCTCAGGCTGGAATTTTGTCCTGCCATCTGATGTCTCTCGCCATCCATGCCAACGCCAATGTCCTCCAGAACCATCGAAAATGTCCACAGCCGCAGGAACGAACCTACCGTCATAGTCTTGGGCATAAAGTCGGTTGGCTAGAACAAGTTGCTTAAGGTTTGCTGCACACTTCGCCTTGGCTGCTGCCTGTCGTGCAGATATAAAAACGGGGAATAAGATTGCGGCCAGCAATGCAATAATTGCAATGACAACGAGAAGCTCGATTAGTGAAAAACCATCCTCTCTTATTTGCAGAGAAGATGAAAGCTTATTATAAACAAAACGGGCTCTCGTCTTCGCCCAGATGCCTTTTTCAACGAGAGCCCGGCAAGTTACGCCGAACAAACGCTCTGCCATCTTTGCCTCCGAAGACGGTCGAAAGCTGCGAAACAGGCAGGTCTTCTGACTTACGGATCAACCGAGTGCCAGCCCCTTCCCATCCCGATTCTCTCGGAACAGTGGTTTGCGCCGGCCTCGTCCCCGATTACAGCGGCGGGCCCGTGACGGACTTTCACCGTCTTCCCTCTTAGGTGCCCTTCTGTTTGTAACAGACAAGGCACAACCTGCTCGCAAGCATATTCAGTTGTCAGCCATAATCATAACAAACCTTTGCTAGGCTGTCAAGCAATTTAAAGTAATTTTGCAGATATTTTTTCTAGTTCTACTTTGCTTTCTCTGGCAGCAGGTTTAAATTGCATTTCATCTGCACATTCATCTTCATCTGGCTTGGGCCACCATTCTGTCCTTTAAAGGACATATTCATTTGCATAGTCCCATCTCCCTCTGCCTTAAGCAAACGCCCCTGGTCGGGTGAGAAATACATTAAGAAGTTAGTTGCAATGTCTGCTTTGCCACTAACTTCGCCATTCGATTTTTGGAGGGCTAGCATAGCCTGCGCTATATCCATTTCTCCGGTGCTGTTCTGCTGGATTACCGCCGCACGCTCCTTCCCAATCTCGGCATCCAAACGCAGTAGTTTCATCTCAGCGTGAAAAGTCCCCGCGCCTGGAAATGGAGAGGGTATGTCTTGCTTCCAAGTTTCACCAATTTTTACTGGCTTTGCAGGGAAGAAAGCATGCTGTGAGAAATTAGCCAAATCACCAAACGGAATTTCGTTAAAAAGGGATTTTAGGTTCTGCATATCAATTGACTTGATCATTCCTGACTTTGACATTACATATGTAAATGGGGGCATTTTTTCAGCAGGGAGGTCAGTAGATTGGCCCATCATTTCTATTTTCATAGATTCAATTGCCGCTATAATCTCAGCGTCACCGTTTTCCAATATACGTTTTGTCTGTTGGCTGACTATTCCTGTCATTCGCCCATACATTGGTGGAATGGCAGATGCTTCGGGGATATCGGCTTGCATGACCACGTCGAAAGTCAATTCCAAATTATATCTTAGAAGCTCTTTCTCTTTGAACTTGTACTCAAAAAGAATCCCCGAGGCATTAGGCTCTGGTGATTGGACAACTCCCTGCCCCAGCGCTTGCGTTCCAACAGCCAAAAGCACCGCACAAAAAACTAAAGCAGCAAAAAGGCGTGACATTTCATCTAACCCCCCATTTTTCTAAAGATTATAGCAACTAAACCTCTTTTTATCCAGTGATTCACTTCTGCTAAAAAGCACTTGACAGAATACAGTATAGCAGGGTAGACTTGCCCAAAGGAACAGATAAACGATCTCCGTAGAAGAGCATAATTGGTGGAGGAATAATGGGCGAAACTACAATTACCGAATCAAGTGTTTCTAAGAATAAACCAGCCAGTGAAGGCAATCTGTGGTTGATTTTACTGGTTGCATGGCTTGGTTGGATGTTCGATGGAATGGAGATGGGATTCTATTCCGTACTGGCTGCTCCAGCGCTGAAGGAGCTCCTAAAAATTGAAGATGCAACCGCAATTGCTCCCACAGTCACCCATATGTTCGCGCTTTTCCTCCTGGGAGCGGCGTTGGGTGGCTTTATCTTTGGACGGCTTGGTGACAAGATAGGCCGCACCAAGACGATGATCCTTACCATAGGCTTATATTCGCTCTGTACAGGATTAACAGCGCTTACGCAGAACGTTTGGCAATTCGGTTTGTGCCGATTCATCGGCGCAATGGGCCTTGGTGGTGAGTGGGGACTCGGCATAGCACTCGTGATGGAGACCTGGCCAAATGCTCGGCGTCCTGTTCTAGCTGGGCTTCTTGGGAGTGCTGCTAATGTTGGATTTTTAGTTAGCTCGCTTATTAATTTAGCAATTGGCGGCATGGTAAGCTGGCGTTACATATTTGCAATTGGACTCGCGCCTGCCCTGCTTACTTTAATTATTCGGATTGGCGTAAAAGAGCCTGAGCGGTGGATGCGCGTGCGCGAGCGCAAGGAACGTCAAGATGTCCTCCAAATATTCGAAGGTCCCTATCTCCGCAAGACTGTTGTCTGCCTCATTTTATCCTCGATAAGCATTGTGGGAACTTGGGGCATTTTCCAGCTCATACCTACTTGGGTAAATGCAATGGTTGGCGGACTAGCACCTGACGAGCGCGCTCGGTCGGCAATGTACATGGCGTTTGGGCAAATATTTGGCT
This sequence comes from Armatimonadota bacterium, assembly GCA_029907255.1. Classification (NCBI taxonomy): domain Bacteria; kingdom Bacillati; phylum Armatimonadota; species Armatimonadota bacterium. The sequence goes on along the minus strand of JARYMF010000002.1, from coordinate 234,765 downwards.
CATTCATTGGCGGCCCTATGGCGGAATGGTTTGGACGGAGGATATCGTTCAGCTTATACTGCATTGGAAGCCTGGCATCTGGTTTAATAATGTACAGCATGGTACATGAGTACGGACCATTCCTTCTTGGAATGGCTGTTGTAATGGGCATCTTCACAACCACTTTTTTCGGGTGGTTCCCACTCTATTTGCCTGAAATCTATCCGACTCGCATTCGCGCTACCGGAGAAGGGCTTACATTCAACTTCGGGCGAATTCTCGCGGCAGTGGCTGTGTTTAACACGGGGTATATAGTGAAGGCACTTGGCGGTTACGCCCAACAAGGATTCTGGATGTCTTTTGTATTTGCTCTGGGCCTTATACTCATTTGGCTCGTCCCAGAAACCAAAGGCTGCGAATTGCCAGAATAAAAAGCATTACGCTAGAATCAAAAGGGCCGGCGGAAAATCAGCATCCATCCGGCCCTAAAAATATCACCAATCAACCTAAACTCCCCACGGGGACAGCACAGCCCTTTTCGGCTGACTTCCAAGCAGCCTCGGTGAGCTCGATTACCCGCAAACCACAAATCGGGGGTGCCCAGACCTTATCTCTGCCCAAAATTGCGTCAACGAAGTTTGTATCCGGGTCCGAAGCGGGTGGAAGATCCTCAGGTTGGAAGATTTTGCCATCAGCGCCGCATTGGCTGAGCTGGCCGTTACGATAGAAGAGTATCCCTTCCTCGCCCCAAATTGTGAAGTCTTCGTAAAATGTAGGTGCATCGCCAACAATGCTGACAGTTCCTTGGGCACTTTCTTTAAACTTGAGAGCAAGGGCGGAGTTTATGTCCACTGGTGTGCCGCAGTTGTCAATATAGGCAAAAACTTCTTCAACCGCTAAACCAGTTGTCCAAAGAATAATGTCAATAAGATGGCTGCCGGAATCGTTCAGCTGACCACCGCCGCTAAGCTCTGGGACCTGCCTCCACTTGCCTGCTGTGCCTTTTTTCCAGTTCTGGCACTGCAGAGCTGAAACAAATGTAACCTTCCCAATCCCGCCTTCGTCGACCACCTTCTTAATATAGCGATATTGAGGTTGATAATGACGCTGGTATGAAACAACAATTATGCGTTTCTTTTCTTCGGCGTTGGCAATTAGCTTATTTGCATGCTCAACACAGCAAACCATTGGTTTTTCCAAGCACACATGAAGGCCACGGTTGATAGATTCCATTGCTTGTTCAAAGTGAAGGGTATGTGGAGTTGCAATCTCCACCGCATCCATTTCAACTTTGTCGAGCATTTCGCGGTAGTCTTTAAACACGGGAACATTATCGAGAGCCTTCTTTTGCTGTTCATCGAGACCGCCGTGCCCAGCTTGAATAAATTCCTTTAGGCGAGCAATGCTTTCCTCGCTTGGGTCTGCAAGAGCAACAATTTCTGCATCCGGATTCTTGATTAGCCGTGCTGCATGACCTCGTGCTATTCCGCCACAGCCAATCATGCCTACTCTAACTTTTTCCGCCATTGATTTTTAACTCCTCCCTAATTCAAAGCTTTTAGAATGAAAGACATATACTCAGATGCTGTATATATTTTCAATTTTGCCTGACATTCTCCAACAAGATTTTAACACGCCGTCTTTACAAGCTTATCAATTGCTTTCGCCTGCTCCAAAATCACCTTCAGCGAGTCCAACTGTAGCATGGTTGCGGCATCAGAAAGCGCTTTGCTTGGGTTGGGATGCACCTCCAAGAAAAGGGCATCAATGCCTACTGCGCACGCAGCCCGAACGAGATGCGGCACGAATTGTGGATCCCCACCTGACGCTGTCCCAAGGCCTCCTGGCCGCTGAACGCTGTGCGTTGCGTCGAAGACTACTGGGTAACCGGTTTCCCTCATGATGACCAAACTTCGCATGTCTACAACTAGATTGCCATATCCAAAAGTTGTCCCGCGCTCGGTAAGCAAAATGTTCTCGTTTCCCGCCGATTTCGCTTTTTCTACGAGGTTTCCAACGTCGGATGGAGCAAGGAACTGTGCTTTCTTGATATTCAGCGGTTTCCCAGTTTTCGCAGCAGCTACAAGCAAGTCTGTTTGGCGGCAAAGGAACGCAGGTATTTGAACGATGTCCACTACTTCAGCCACAGGTGCCGCCTGCCAAGCTTCGTGAATATCAGTTAGAATAGGGATTCCAAACTCTGATTTGATTCTTGAAAGTATCTCAAGGCCTTTCTCAAGCCCAGGCCCTCGAAACGAAGATATTGAAAGACGATTTGCCTTGTCAAAAGAGGCTTTGAATATGTATCCCATACCCAAGCCCTGGCAGATGTCCTTCACCTGTCTTGCTATCTCGCGGCAAAGATCTTCACTCTCAATCACACAGGGGCCTGCAATTAGAGCAATGGGCTTGTTACCGCCGATTGTTACGTCTCCAACGTTAACCTCTCTCATCATTTTTCTCCTCCAAGCAACCGCCTGACCTTTTCAAGGTCCTCGTGGGTATCAACGCTAGTCGGGGAAAAGGCGGTTTCAATCATCTTTATCTTATATCCATGCTCAAGTGCTCGAAGCTGCTCAAGCGATTCAGTCTTCTCGAGCGACGTGGGAGCCAAGCTGGCAAAGGTAAAAAGAAAGTCGCGCCGATATGCATAAATGCCGATGTGCTTGCGGACCGTCGAGTGCTTAGGATGCCTAGGGTATGGTATCCATGACCGCGAGAAGTAGAGCGCAAAGCCTTGCTGGTCTGTTACAACTTTAACTACTGCAGGATTCTCCGCCTCTTCGGGAACAGCCAATCTACACATTAGGCTTGCCATTGGAATTGTTGGGTCATTGACCATCGCGCAAACAAGCGCATCAACAGCGCTTGGGTCGAGAAGCGGCTCATCTCCCTGAATATTAACTATTATATCAGCAGCGATATCTTTAGCCGCCTCAGCGATTCTATCTGTACCCGAACGGTGTGCTTCAGACGTCATTACCGCCTTGCCGCCAAACGATTCTACGCATTGTTTTATCTCATCATCGGGCGTTGCGACAATTACATCGTTAAGGAGATGAGCAGTGGAGGCTCTTTCATAAACCCACCTAATCATGGGCTTGCCGCCTATATCTAGAAGTGGCTTATTTGGAAGGCGAGTTGCAGCAAGGCGAGCCGGAATTATACCAACAGCGGTTTGTGGTTTACACTTATCAATAGTTGGTTCTACTGGTTTTCTAGCCTGAACTTCTGCAATAAGGCGTGAGGTAGACTTTCCTTCTACCAAAGGAAGAATCACAATTCGTCCGCCATAAGAACGCACCGCCTCGGCCTCGGGAAGCTGGTCGGCGGTATAATCCCCCCCTTTGACGTGGATATCTGGCTTCAATTCAAGTATTAGATTGGTGGGAGTAAGCTCCGAAAACAGCGAGACGTAATCCACAGATTCAAGTGCAGCCAATATTTCGGCGCGTTCGAATTCCGGCACCAACGGCCTTTCAGGTCCTTTGATTTGTCGAACTGATTCGTCAGTATTAAGGCCGACGATTAGGCAATCCCCCAAAGCTTTTGCCATTTCAAGATAGCGAACGTGGCCAATGTGGAGTAAATCGAAACAGCCATTGGTGAACACAATTGTTTTGCCTGCTTGCCGAAGGTTATCTATAATACTTTTGAGCACTGAGCGGCGGACTATTTTTGTCTTCACTCCATTGGCCTCCGTTCGCAATCGAGCATAGAGCGGATTTCCTCTCTTGATACAGTAGCCACGCCCACCTTCCTAACAACCGCGCCGCCTGCACAATTTGCAAGCACACTAGCTTCAAGAACGGTGGCACCTGCTGCGAGTGCAAGCGCAAGAACACTCACAACAGTATCTCCAGCACCTGCAACATCGTAGACCTCAACCAAGTGCGCAGGTATCGCTTCCATTTCACCATTCGGGCCAAACAAAGCCATGCCCAGTGGACCCCGAGTAACCAGCAGGTTCTGGGGCTGAAGCATTGAGAAGAGCCGCTTCGCTGCACGCAAAAGTTGACGTTCAGAAGTGATGTAAATCCCTGTAGCGGCTTCCGCCTCAGACTGATTCATTGTAATAATATTTGCAAACTTGAAGTGCTTTGCATTTCGCGGTTTTGGATTGACAACAACAATTTTCTCGTATTTTCTAGCTGATTCGATAATAGACCGAGCAACCTCACTTGTCGCCATGCCCTTGTCGTAATCAGAAAATACGATAATATCTGCGGCTGGCAGGAGCTCCTCTATCAAGGACACGACTTTCTTAAGCACTGACCTCCCGATTTTCCTTCTGCTTTCTCGGTCAACGCGGACAATCTGCTGGTTGTGTGCAATTATCCTGGTTTTCCTAGTAGTTGGCCTATTGAAATCGGTAACCAAGCCACCTATGAAGACGCCCGCTTTTTCCAAGTGGTCGGCAAGCTTCTGCCCAGCTGCATCCTCACCAATAACACCAATAACAGACGACACTCCATCCAACGCTTGGATGTTGTTTACTACGTTGGTTGCCCCTCCTGGAGTCGAGCTTTCTTCTCGCACCTCAACCACCATGACTGGCGCTTCGGGCGATATGCGCTTTACATCACCCCATACATACTCATCAAGCATCACATCGCCTATAACAAGCACATGTTTGCCAACCATTCCATCGAGTATTTCCTCAAATCTGGACTTCGTCAAGGTTGTTCTCCTTTTCCTAATTCCTCCATAACAGCATGCGCTAAAAGGGGAATCATTATTTCATGGTGCCCAGTAAGAGCATATCCTTTGCCCCCCAAGTATTCTATGCGCTTAACAACCTGTTGGGTTGATCTATATTGCTGGATGAAATCAAAATTCGCACCAACCGTGCCTGAAAAATCAAATCCCAAATTCCGCAAAATCGCGAAGGCTTTCAACACTACCTCTGGGAGGACAACAGCTGAGCCAAAATTAAGCAGGACGCCGCCCTGCCCAAGGTCTTTCATAGCATATGTGAGTATTCTAAAGTCGCGCATTGTAGCATCCCCATAAGCCGCACCGTCAGCGGACGGGTGCATATGCGTGATATCCGTTCCTAGCGCAACATGAATGGTGACCGGAATGCCTAGCGAATATCCTGACGCTTGTATGCTTAGTTTAGTGTTGGGAGCCTTCGCCTCAAGTAGAGCTTTGCCGATAGATTCGCCCAAACCAAGCCCTTGCTGGTGTGCAACCACAGCCGCTTGATTTAGAAACTCTGCAGTCTCAAATGCCATGCCAAAAGTCCCATTCTTTAGTCCAGATGCCACATCTTCAGATGTACTACCAAAGAGTGCAACTTCCGCGTCATGAATTGCTCCAGCACCGTTCATCGCCACCGCTGTAAGAATTTTGTTAGACATAAGCTCTATAATTACTGGGCTGAGGCCGCATTTTATTACGTGTGCACCCATGCAAGCAATCACGGGTTTCTCAGCCCTTCGGGCGCAAGCAATAGCGAACACAAGCTCACGCAACGAACTCCCAGCAAGTATATTTGGAATGGAGTTCAGAAATTCGGCGAAACTCCTGCCCGCAGCCGGTGCCTTGCCAAACTGCTCTGCATTGACCATGCTTGTCCTGTCTTTGATACTCAGCCTTTTAAGCCCCGATAAGTTTATTTCATCGTATTTTGACCCCATTTTTTACCCCTAGTGCCTCCCAGAGCTTGACATATCTCAAAAAAACGCGGGCAGACATAAGAACCGCTGCAATAAACCCGTGTAAGCCGTCGCGCCAGCCTCCTTTGTAAAAGTAAACCTCAACAAACTTGCTAGGGATTGCCATTATCAATGAAAGTGTTATTGATTTGGGCAGTCGCCCCTCCTTTATCATAGCATCAGCCTCGATTGATGTATATCTGTCAGCTTTCTTAATAAAATCAGCTACTGTTTGGTAGGTATAGTGTCTTAATGGCGCAGAGAGTTTCCCTAGCCGAACACTTGGGTCCTTAATCTCTACACATTCATGTAGTGGTATGACCTTGAACCTCCCCACATTTCGCTTGAAGAATCGTAGCTGGCGGTCGGGATACCATCCACCATGGCGCATCCAACGGCCTAGGAAATTGTTTAAGCGGGGAATTGAATATGCATCGGCGCTGTCGGAGTTGACAGCCTGCCAAAGTTCTTTAGCTAGCTCGGAAGTGACCTCTTCGTCTGCATCGAGGCTTAATATCCAATCACCGCTGGCTTGGTCTAGTGCATAGTTCTTTTGATTTGCATAGCCATCCCATTCGCGATGGAAAACTTTGCATTCATATTCTTTGCATATATCTAGGGTAATATCTGTGCTTCCCGAGTCAACAACTATTATCTCATCCGCCCACTTCACACTCTCTAAACAGCGGCGAATATTTGCTTCTTCATTCTCCGTAATGATTACCACGGATGTCTTAACCACTTATTCCTCCAAAAAATTACGCATGCCAAACCTGCCCATCACAAAATCTCTAAAGCCTTCTTCGAACCCCCGCCTTTTCGATGTCTGGCCAGAAAGTAAAAGCGACAGGTACTTTAGTGGAAATCGAACGGCAACATTCGCCCAAAATACAACCGAACGCAGGCCTACAAGGTTCTTCTTGCCCCACAACAGGCGGTTTCTTGTACGATAATATTGTCCTATATCACGGCTAGTTTTATCAATAGCCTTAGACATGCTTGCGCCACATTGATGGTAAACAGATGCGGTAGGAACGTGCCAAAGGGTATATCCTGCTTTAGCCGCTCTTGAGCAAAGATCGCTTTCTTCGAAATATAAGCCAAACCGTTCATCAAACATGCCAATATTTTGGATACAAGACATCCGCGCAAACATTGCCGCACCGTTCACAAACTCAATTTTCCATGGGTCAAGCGGTAGCTTCTTGTTAGCATACCCTCGCACTATGCGGATTGTTCCCTGCAACCAATCCCATCGGCCACCTATGAACCATTGGTCATCAGGTTTGCCAATATCAAAAATTCTAGGACCGAAGAACACCCCATCTGGATGTTCCTCTGCCGCCCTATAAAGTTCTGCCAAGGCACAGGAATCCAGCTTGATATCTGAGTTCAAAAGGAAAACATATTTTGCCCCAATCTCCATTGCCCTACTGATGCCGACATTCATGCCACCCGCGTACCCTAGGTTTTCTTTGTTTTCAATTACCGCTATTCGATTACCAAAGCGTTCCTTCAATAAATCAACCGAACCATCCTCAGAATTGTTATCCACCACAATGATTGAAAGCACCCCGTCAAAATCAGAGGTTAGTAGAGACTCGACGCACTGTGAAGTCAACTCAGGTGTTCGCCAATTCAGAACTATTGCCGCGACGGAAGGCTCTATCATATTTCCCTTAGACATTCGCCTACCGCCTCCACAACTTTCTCAACCGTGATATTTCTCATGCATATGCGGTCATTGCAACTTGTTTTCATGCACGGTGCACAAGGCACCCCAGCAGTAACAATGCGGTTTCTATTTCCCAAAGGCCCGGTCAAATCATGCCTAGTAGGCCCAAACAGTGCAACAACAGGCACACCCATGGCAGCAGCAAGATGCATTACTCCTGAGTCCACTCCAACAAAAACCTTAGCCCTTTCCAGTATGGCCGCAAGATCTGCCAGCGATGTTTTTCCTAACAAGTCCACAATGGCACCGTTCGATTGTTCAATGATTCTATCCCGCTCGGCGCCTACTATTACTGATGCAAAGCCGAACTCGCTATGGAGAAGACTAGCAAGAGAAACAAAGCCTTCATGTGTCCACTGTTTTATTTCACGGGTTGAACCTGGGGCAAGAACTGCATAATTTGCAAACTTAGGGAGCCCAGCTGAACTAAGCAAATCGCTTGCCTTTTGCCGCTCTGCCTCCGTGAGTTTTATTAAGCCTACGTAATCATTTTTCACGATAGGGCAGCCAATTGCTTCTACCAACCGCAGGCTGTTAGATATTGATGGAGGACCAAACTTTTTGACCCGGTAAGTCAAACCAGGGCCCCTGAATCCAACTTTGGCTTTAGGTCCTGCAACCGCCGCGAGAATCGCACTCTCCGTTGACATTGAAAAGAGCACAGCTATGTCAAATCGCTCCCTGCGTAGTTTTAGCGCCAGCCTGACTTTTGCGGACCAGGGCCCATAAGGGCGCTCCAAAACATTATCAACCAGACCTGTGAGCGTTAACAACTCCCGATGGGCTGAACGCGCCACGCTTACTATGCGTGCCTTTGGAAAATGATGCCGAAGATTATAAAGTGCGGGGAGCGTAAACATTAAATCGCCAAGTTGGTTAAGGTGAAAACACACTATTTTTTCAGGATTGTTCAACTGGGCCATCCTCTTGCGGTAAAACTAGAAAGCTAACGATGTGGGGCTGTAAGCTCATTGGATAATTGAACTGGAATTCCCTTTGACACAAGAACCTCTTCATACACCCTAAGCGTTCTATCAACCATCTTATCTACACTAAATTGTTCTCGGACTATGCGCCTACCTTCTTCTCCCATATGCCGCCGCACATCCGGGTAGGGTAAAATCGACAAAATCGCCTGACCAAGCGCATCTGAATCTTTGGGGGGTATTAATAGACCACTTACACCATCTTGGACGACTTCAGGAATGCCTCCAACCGGTGTGGCGATAACGGGAAGACCAGCAGCCATTGCTTGAAGTATGGCTACCCCAAGTCCTTCCATAATTGCCGGATGCACAAGCAAATCAAGTTCTGACAAAATGCGCGGAATATCCCTTCTGAACCCCGCGAATATAACCTTATCGGCGATTCCGAGATTCTCAGCATGCTGTTTCAATTTCGGCAGTAGGACACCTTTGCCCAACACAAGCAACCTGGCATTTGGGCACTTTTTGAGCACAGCGGGAAAGGCTTCAAAAAGGTATTTATGCCCTTTGCGCTCGATAAGCTGAGCAATAATTCCGATAAGTAATGCATCTTCGGGTATTCCCAATTCTTTTCTCAGTAGACCATCGCCGCCATTTCCGTAAACACTAGCATCAATAGTACTGTGAACGCAGACTATTTTCGAAGGTTCAACACCACCAGCAATAAGTATCTCTCTAATGGCATTCGAAACAGTTATGATTTTATCGCAGAGGTAGCCGTATTTTAGCTTGGAGATGAAGCGGTTATTAATCGGATAGTCTACCCGCCTTGAGAGAATTACTGCACTTGTCTTGCAAATACGTGCTGCAATGCCACCCCAAAAATCGGCACCTCGGCGGCTGTGGAGGTGAACAATATCAGGCTGGGATTTTCGTAGAAAGCTCAATATCTTAAAAAACAAAGTTATGTCAAGCTCATTTCTGAAGCGTATCGGCACAACAGGTAGCCCCGCCGCAAGCATTTCTTGGTGGATACCGCTGCCGGCAGGACATATCAGGTTTGCCTCATGCCCTCGCCGTATAAGACCATCAACAAGGTAAACGACTTGCGTAGGTCCGCCAAGGGAATTCATCCCTGTCTCAATATGTACTGTGCAAAGTTTCTTTTTCAAGGATTTCTCCTGCATGCAGATTGGGCTTTTGTTTCAAGAGTCAATAGTCTCTCAACAGCAGCTAATATATCCTCAGGCGAAATAGCTTTCATGCAATCAAAATCTTTACATGTCGGATGTCGGAAACAAGGTATACAAGGAAGATTCTTAGCAACAGGGATAAAGTTGTCCTTCTTCACAAAGTACTGCCATCCACTTGGTCCAAAAACCCCGACGACCGGTCGGTCGAGGGCTACTGCTATATGAAGAAGGCCTGTGTCAACTGCTATGATAAGATTGCATTGTTCGATTACCGCCGCTGCTTGCCTCAATGTGGTTCGTCCCGCAAGGCTAACTGCCTCATGCCTCATCTGAATCCTTATTCTTTCAATCAGAGGTATATCTACCGATGAACCCAGAAAAACAGGAAGCACGTTATAGCAAGAGACAAGCCTATCCGCCAGTATAGCCCAGCCCTCTTCCGTCCAATGCTTGTTTGGCCAAGTGGTCGCCGGGCAAAGCGCAATTACTGGTCGCTGTTCTCCCGAAAGATACTTTCCTATAAGGCTGCAAGCGAAAGCACGGTCGTCGTCGTTGATAGGAACATGCATGTGGATGTCCTCAGACTCGATTCCTAGAGGACGCAATATATCCAAGTAAGCCTGTGAGTTGCGTATTCTAGTTTCGTTGCTTGGATAACGAATGTTATAGAAAAGCGATGCTCCTTCTCGAACGCAATCAAAACCCAGACGATAACGCGCCCTGGTTAGCAACCCTATGATTGCACTGCGAAAAAGCCCTTGCAAGTCAATCACTAAGTCAAAACGCTTGCTCCTCAAAATAGCGTTTATTTCGGCTAATCCTGACAAGAAATACCTCAAGCGAGTGAGTACCCCACCCTTAGTCAAATTACGGGTCCAAACTATTACTTCATCGAGATATGGATTACCAATTAAGATATCCTTTGATTTCTCTTCTACTATCCAAGCAATATATGCTTTTGGAAAAGCTTGCCTCAGTGCTTTTGCAACTGGCGTTGCCATCACAACATCGCCTATTGAACTCAGTTTTATTATTAATATCCGCTCGGAGCCTGTCAGTGATAATTTTCTTGTCATTTTGGTCCATCGAAATTCTTGACACAATTGGCAACAATATTCCAAAAACCTTCCTCATCGTCAAGATACATTGTTATCCCCACAACTACAACAGGAAACTCCATCTCGGAGCTCAGCTTTACAGAATCCTTTTCAGTGGTAACGATAAACTCGGCACCGCTATTTTTTGCTAAGGCACATACCATAGTCAAGTCTTCCTTAGAATAGAGATGATGGTCGCGAAAATGTGCCCTGCCCGCGATTGTTGCTCCAATCCGCTCAACCGTTTGCTCGAACGCCTCGGGTCGTGCGATAGACGAAAGGACAAAAACCTTCCTACCTTTTATTTCTTTCTGATGCAGATGATTACCATCCTGCAAATACGTTAGGTGTGTGACTCGATAACCTGTTATAAAGATCTTCGCGTTCGGGGCAACTTTTTTAATTTTAGATACGGCCTCAGCTATATCCTTTTCCGAACGCGTATAGAGCTTGCCAGTAATAAGGATAATCCCTGCCTTTTTAAGAGCGTTAGGAGGTTCACGAAGGCGACCTGCTGGAATCAATCTGCCATTGTCAAAGGGATTGTTTCCATCAACCAATACGATATCAAGGTCTCGGTGGAGCTTCCAGACTTGGAGGCCATCATCCAGCACACACACATTTGCACCAAAGTCTTGTACAGCCATCCTGCCTGTATGCTCCCTATCCTTTCCTGTTAGAATGGGCACACCTTTAAGCTGCCGCGCAAGCATGACAGGTTCGTCGCCCACATCAACAGCAGACATAAGCGTGTTTTTGCCATCGGAAACCAGTGCAAAGCGACCATGGAGAATTCCACCGTATCCGTAACTTAATACAGCAGGATTCCATCCCCTACCTATCAATCCGTCGCAAACATATCTAACGGCAGGCGTCTTCCCAGTTCCACCGACGGTCAGATTTCCTACGCTTATCACGGGGCAGCAAAGGCGCCTTTTTCGCCTTATGCGAAGGTGAAATGGCAGAAGATAAAGCCAAATTGCAAGCCGATAAATCCATGAAAGCCCTAGCAAGCCAAGCCTTATGAGGCGCGCGAGCAAATCCTTGCGACCTCCATAAACCACATCGAGGAGAAAATCTTCTGTTCTGCGGCTAACCTCCACGGTTCCCCCCTATGAGGTCTGCAATCAATTCAGCACACCGCTCCGAAGCGCCTCTATTGTCCGCGACCAGCTTTCGGCAGACTGCTGTTATGTTTGCCAAGTTTTCTGGATTGGTTAGGAGTAGCCTCGCACGCTCAGCAAGCTCTCCGGCATTTCTAACCTCAAAGCCGACACCAGCAGAAATCGCAAGTTGGCTTATATCACGGAAATTCTGCATATATGGTCCAAAAATCACTGGCTTTCCCTGGAGGATTGGCTGAAAAATACTATGCCCACCTTTTGGAACCAAACTACCACCAACAAAGGTAACGTTTGCAACAGAATATACAGACGCTAGCTCACCAAAAGTATCTAGAACTAACACGTCAAACTCCTCAGTCCTTCCAACCGTACGCCTTGTACAAGAAAAACCTTTGCTTGTCACGAAAGACACTATCTCATCCGCACGTTCTATTTGCCGCGGTGCAATTACCAACTTAAGATTAGGTAAGTCTTGTTTTAATGAACCATACGCATCAAGAACAATTTTTTCCTCCCCCGGATTCGTGCTACCGGCAACCAAGACTGGAATACCTTCCGCGATCCCTAGGTCAGCACGAAGCTTGCTGATTTCATTTTCATGCATCTCGGTCCCATCCTGGTCAAACTTCAAATTTCCGACTACCTGAACAGATTCGGGCCGGGCACCAAGTGCAAGTATTCTCTCAGCGTCTGTATTAGACTGCATGCAGCAATAGTCAATATTCTTAATTGCCCACGACAGAAGCCAACGCCATCTCATTCCGCGCTTGAAGCTTCGGTCGGATATCCTTCCATTTACAAGAACTGTAGGCACCCCTCTTCGCTTTGCAGCAGCAAGGAAATTTGGCCATATCTCTGTTTCTACCATTACAAATATGTCAGGGCGCACTCTATTCAGCGCACGAGCCACAATAAACGGGTAGTCAAGAGGGAAATACGAGACCTTATCGGCGGCTTTCGTGGATTTTTGAGCAACCTCATTGCCTGTCTGAGTGATTGTAGTTACAAGTATTAGGTCATCTGGTCTAAGCAAGCGCAATGCGTTTAAAAGAGGAACGGACGCAATTATCTCACCCACAGAAGCTGCATGAACCCAAATTGCTTTACGCCCTTGCTGGCGCGCTGCTAACTTGGGAAGTCCGCCAAGGTTCTCACGCCAGGATTTATTAGACTTATGGCTAATAAAAATACGCCATAGATAATAAATAAAGATCCCAGGCAAGCAAAGGAAAAGTAGCAGGTTATAAACAAGCGCCGTCAATCGCTTTTCTCCTCTCCCACCATCTCCTCAGCTTGACGTTGAACATCATCCAAGATTCTTTTTAGCATTAGTTCTGGCTCCTCAGCCGCTTCCAAAGTCGCACCTTCGCCAAAAGTGATAGGTTCACTGTAGACAATTGCGCACTTTGAGAAAGGCAAAGGTATTGCGTACTTATCCCATGTTGGTAGCAGCTTCCGTCTTCGGGCAGCAGCACCGATTGGAATTATAGGACAGCCAGAACGCTGAGCCATAAATATAATACCTTCTTGTACTTGCCTGCGTGGACCCCTTGGTCCGTCTGGAGTTATTGCGAGTATCTCACCATCCTCCAATTTCTTGCAAGCAGCGAGGGCGGCCTTGACTGCGCCGCGACCCGAGGAACCTCGAATTGTTTTGTACCCAAATCTGCTAACTACTCCCGTTTGTATTTCGCCATCCCGTGAAAGCGAGGTTATCGCCCATATGCCCATTCCGCGGCAGTGGTATATAGGCAGAAGCGTACGTCCATGCCACACAGCCATAATGAACCCTTGCCCTGACTCAATAAGCCTCTGCACATGCTCAAAGCCAACAACTTTTTTGCGAGTAGTCAGCCCGATGATGCTAACAAATAGCCAGGCAAGGAAAGATATTAACCGACACTTTGTGTTCTCTCCTAGCAGACGCACAAGCTATCTCCCCTTGGCAGCCGTGTTGACTTGGGCGTTGTTTCGGCTTTGGACAGAGTAGAGCTTGGCATAGAGGCCGTTTTGTTTGATTAATTCATCGTGTGTGCCCATCTCAACGATTCGACCTTTGTCCATCACAATAATTTTGTCGGCATTGACAATTGTAGACAAACGATGGGCGATAATGAGGGTAGTCCGATTGCTCATTAAGCGGTCGAGCGCTTCTTGCACAATTGCCTCAGAAGCAACATCAAGCGATGATGTAGCCTCATCAAGAATGAGAAGTTTCGGATTTTTTAATAGCGCCCGTGCGATTGCCAAGCGCTGTCTCTCGCCACCTGAAAGTTTTACACCGCGCTCGCCAACAAGAGTATTGTAACCTTGCGGCAAACGCTCGATGAAATCGTGAGCATTCGCCGCCTTTGCAGCTTCGATGATCTCCGAATCTGTCGCTCCTATTCGTCCATATGCTATGTTTTCTTTCACACTAGAGCTGAAAAGAACGGTCTCCTGCGGAACAATGCCTATCTGTTTTCTAAGTGAGCTTGCCTTCACATCACGCACATCAATACCATCTATGAGCACTGCGCCGCTCGTTACGTCATAGAATCGGAGGATGAGACTAGCAACTGTTGATTTTCCTGCGCCGCTCGGGCCTACAAGCGCAACGTGCTGACCGGGCTCGATGGTGAACGATATGTTTTTAAGAACAGTCTCCCCAGTTTGGTAAGAAAAGCAGACATCTTTAAATTCAACCAATCCCTTGATTGGTGGCATGTCAATTGCGTCGGGCTTGTCCTGAACTTCTGGAATCTCATCTAGTATGTCAAAAATCCTTTGCGCCCCAGCCATGGTTTGGTGATATGTAATGCTTATCCTGCCAACATCCTTTGCCGCCCTGCTGATTTGCTCCAAGGCAACTAGGAAGCCAAACAGCGCACCAACTGTAAATTGGGGGAACTCCGGGCTGCCTACCATGCTACCACCATACCACAAGACAAATGCTATGCCAGATACTCCTATGAGCTCAAGAGTCGGCGCCATCGCCGCACTTCGCCTTACAGCCAACATCGCAGCCCCATAGGTCCGCCGGTTTTCATCCTTGAATCTCGACTTTTCGTAGTCCTCCATGCTGAATGACTTCACAATTGCTATTGCAGACAACGTCTCCTGGACAATTGCCGCTATGTCAGCAAGCTTTACTTGCAAAACCTCGGTGAGACTTCTCATGCCTCTGCTGATTTTGATGACCACATAGTACATAAGCGGCAGAAGGATAAGCGAGATTAATGCTAGTTTCCAGTTCATCATGAAAACCTTGCCTGTAAGAACCAAGATGATGAGTGGAGCAGAGACAACTTGTATAATGCTATGCGAGGAGTTCTGCACAAGGCTTATGTCATTCGTCATTCGCGAAAGCAAATGTCCTGTTTTTGTCCGCTCGAAAAAGCCCAATGAAAGATTCTGGAGATGCGAAAAAAGTTCATTCCTCAAACGCACTGCAATCTTGGTAGTAGCCGACGAGATCAGGAAAACTTGGCCATACGTCACGAACCATTTTAATATATGGATTCCAACTATTTGTAGCGAAGCAATTGCAACTAGGCGTGAATTTCGCAGGGCGGCAGCATTAACTACATCGGTTATCAATTCAATAAACCAATATTGGATGCCAGCAATTGCGGCAGTACACACCAACCCCAACCCGAATAAATGCCAATGTGCCGTATAGTACCTCAACAGCCGCTTTTCGGGAGTAAGCTCGCCTATATCCTTCTGTTCCTCGGATTTACCATCTTTGATTTTATCTAATTCTTTCATGTTCCTTGTTACTCAGCAAATCAATTACCAAATCAGCAGTCTTCTCAACTGCCCCAGGGCTTCCTAAAAGAGCCTTGACCTCCGCAAGATCAGCCTTCATCTTTTCCCGCTCGGGTGTCTGAGAAATGAGCTTAGCCATTAATTCTGAAATTCTTTCTGGTGATGCTTCTTCTTGAATAAGTTCGGGACAGGCTAAGCGATCTAAGATGATATTAGGCATTCCGATAAACTTAATAGCCTTCCTGCGCATTTTGTATTCGAGTGCAAGAAATTTCGACCCTTTGTAAATTATCACCATAGGGCACCCAAGTATCGCTGCCTCGATTGTTGCTGTTCCTGATACAATTGCTGCCGCTCGGGAATACGCCAATGTTTCATATGTAATATCCGTTGCCACAAAAAGCTTTGTTCCCTTATATCGAGACAATTTCTTATTAATTTCCTCTGGATTTACCGACTGTGCCAACGGAATAACAAATTGCACCTTCGAAAACTTTTTACTTATTTTTTCCGCGGTACCTAATAACGCCGGAAGATTATATTTTACTTCGTGCACTCTGCTACCGGGCAGAAGCCCGACTATTTCACTTTCTGAATCCAAACCCAAGTACTCGCAAAACTCTTTTCTTGTTAGCTTTGGCCTAACAATATCAAGAAGTGGGTGGCCAAAGAATTTGGCGCAAAAGCCTTGCTCTTGAAGCACCTCTGCTGACCATGAGAACGGCGTAACAATTACGTCAGCAACTCCCTTGAGCTTTTGGTAACTGGCATTTCGACGCCACGAGCCAGGAGGAAAATAGTAAAGTACTTTCGTGCGCTCCAACCGCAAGCCCTTAGCCAGCCTGACATTAAAAAAACCAAAATCTATAAGTATCAATACGTTTGGGGAGTCGTTCCTAAGGCGAATCTTTAGCTCATAGAAAGTGCGCAAAAGGCGAGGACCTACCTTGATTCCTTCTGCTATGCCAATGGCGCTCCAAGTCGAGCTGTCATAGAGCAACTCGACGCCTGCCTCAGCCATTTTTCGGCCCCCAACGCCCCAGATCCTGGCGGCTGGCAGCCTCCTTTTGATCTCGGCAGCCAAGTGTGCACCATGGAGGTCGCCCGATGCTTCCCCGGCAATCAAGACTATAGATGGGGCGTCGTTGCTCATCTAATGCCGATGCTCTAGTTGCCTACCTGCAAAGCCAAACTTGATGTTCCGAACGAAATCAAGGAGGTAATCTCGCTCCGGGCTTGGCTCGATATCTGCAACTATCGTCTCAATTGCTTGTGATAAATTAAGGTTCGAGCGGTAGAGCAGCTTATAGGCTTGTCTAAGCTCTGCACGCACCTTGGGCGGCACGCCACTTCGCCTTAAGCCAATTACGTTGAGCTCGCACACGCGCGCCGGACGACCATCTGCCATCATAAACGGCGGAACATCTTGCACTATCTTTGAGTGTCCACCAATCATCGCTAGCTTGCCTATTCGAACATATTGATGCACACCCGCCATTCCGCCAAAAACTGCTTTGTCCTCGATGACGACGTGGCCACTAATGCCAACAGTGTTTGCCATCATGATGCCGCTGCCAATATTGCAATTATGCCCAATATGGCAGTAAGCCATTAACATGTTGTCATTGCCAACCACAGTAGCGTTGTCTTCGCCAGTCGCTCGATGAATCGTTACGTACTCACGTATGATGTTCCGGTCACCTATCTTTAGGAAGCTTCGTTCGCCTTTAAATTTGTGGTCTTGGGGCTCTCCTCCAAGGACAACACCAGTGCATATGCGACAATTGGCTCCAATGGTGGTCCAAGGTTCTATAACCACATGCGATTCGATTATTGTGCCGTCGCCGATTACTGTATTAGGACCAATAACGCAATATGGGCCAATCTGCACGCCTACACCGAGTTCGGCATCGGGGTGAACAATAGCAGTTTCATGAATTGCTGTTTCCAACGCCTTGCTCTCATTTGGCAACGAGAGTCCGGTCGGGCTCCTCTGCCAGGACTTCATCTTTTTCCTCCCCAGTTTTCAAATCACGGTTGACTAGTGCAAAGGTGAATTCACCCTCGGCAACGACATCTCGATTCACACGACCAACCACTTTAACTTTGCCTACTCCGCCGCGATTTTTAATTAGCTCCACCTCGGTAATTAGAGCATCGCCTGGTCGAACGGTCTTCCTAAAGCGTACTTTGTCCATTCCACCGAAATAGGCAAGCTTGCCTTCGTTTCCGGTCATGCTTAGGAGTAGTACGCCGCCAACCTGAGCCATTGCTTCCAGTACTAATACTCCGGGCATAACTGCATGACCGGGGAAGTGCCCTTCGAAGAACCCTTCATTGATGGTTACATTCTTTAGGCCAACTGCGCGCTTCCCAGGTTCTAGCTCAAGTATTTTGTCTACAAGCAGAAATGGGTAGCGATGCGGGAGTATTGAACGGATATCCTCGACATCTAACATAATATCACCCTCCTTGCCGCCGCCTTGCCCACGATTGTCTAATTCTGCCGGCCAGGGCGGCATGCAAAGCATGGCCGGCTTTGATGGTTATGACATGAGCGGCCAACCTGCCTCCAACAAGATACAGGTCGCCGATTAAATCCAACACCTTATGCCTTACAAACTCATCTCGAAAACGAAGAGAAGTGGAATACTCTTTCTCTTTTACTATTACCACATTTGCCAATGTTCCACCTCTCCCCAAACCGCTACAAAGTATTGCCTCAATCTCTTCTTCGGTGCAGAATGTCCTTGCCGGAGCTACCTCTCGCTTGAAAATCTCTGGTTCGACTTGTAAATCTATCGTTTGCTCGCCAATCATGGGGTGGGAAAAGGAAATAATCCCAGTTACCCGATAATTTGCATTTTGAAGTGCAATCACGTGCGTATTTTCTTTCCCAATCCACACCGTATCCTCTACTCGGATTGGCACCACCTCAGCAGATTGCGGTTCGATGCCTGCACTTTCGATAAGTTCAACAAATGGTAGAGCGCTGCCATCAACAGAAGGAACCTCTGGCCCGACTACCTGCACGATGGCATTATCTATCTGCATTCCTGCGAAAGCTGAAAGTAAATGCTCGACCGTATGAACCTGAGCTGCCCCCTTTCGGAGAGTCGTACCTCTATTTGTTGATTCAACGTTCTCCGCAACTGCGGCAACCTCTCCATTGGGAGTCACAAATATAATACCAGTGTTTGCCGGTGCAGGAAATATGGTCAGCTGGCATGGTTCGCCGGTATGAAGACCAATTCCTTCGATTCCAACGCTGGTTTTCAAAGTTGATTGGTGCATCCCGGCCCCTATTTAGATTGTTCTTCAAGCGCCTTTATTCGCTTCTCAAGCTCTTGAACCAATTTTGCAAGCTCGGGAAGCTTTTGAGTAGCCGCAGCTATCCGCAACTGCTCTTTGTGGGACCGCGCCGGATAGCCAGAAACAAATGCCCCCGGGGGAATATCTCCAATAACACCTGAACGAGCACATATAATTGCATCATCGCCAATTGTTATGTGATCCTTCAAACCTGCTTGCCCTGCAAGGATTACGCGGTTGCCAACAGTAATGCTTCCAGATAGTCCAACCTGAGCCACTATAATGCAATTTTCCCCGATGCTACAGTTGTGCCCTATCTGTACCAGATTATCTATTTTCGTGCCGCGACCTATTTCTGTCTTGCCAGTTCTAGCCCTGTCAATCGTAACATTTGCGCCAATCTCGACATCGTCGCAGATAATGACAGTTCCGATTTGTGGGATTTTGTAGTGTGTATCGCCGACTCTTGTATAGCCAAACCCATCAGCGCCAATCACGGAACCTGAATGAATAATCACTCTATTACCAATTGTTACGCCGTCATAGATTGAAACAAATGGATGAATTGTGCATCCGTCGCCAATGTTAACAGAATTCCCTACATAGGCGAATGGGCGAATTGTGACGTCATTCCCCAAAACAACGTCATTTCCTATATAAGCATTGAAGCCAACAGATACCCTTTCGCCAATTGTAACATTCTGCCCAACATAAGCAGAGGGATGAATGCCAATCTCACGCTCCGCTACCGGAGAAAATGCCTCTAGAACGCGAGCGAAAGCATATCTAGGATTTTGTACTCTGATTACTGGCTTGGAATCGCCAGGGATTCCAAAGCTTGTTATTATTGCTGATGCTGCGGATTTCTCAGCCTCGACCATTAGCTTAGGACTCTCCGCAAAGACAATATCACCTTCCACAGCATCGGAGATGTCCGCTGCACCAGTAATGATGGTATTAAGATCGCCGCTTGCCTCGCCACCAACCAGCTCGGCAAGCTCTTTCAGAGTTTTGGTAACCATGCTGTTTTCCATGGTTCCGATTCACCGCTGTCCCTATGCAACATGGATGCGTATTATCTGACCGATACCGGCATTGCGCTACCAATCGTGCTTTGGCTATTCCGTTCGTCTCCCACCACTAATGCTTCGTACCCACTATTGCTCTGTGATGCACCCAAAATAGCCTCTAACTGGGATTCTGCTTCCTTTAATTTCCGGCGAAGCATCGACTCTGTGAGGGGATTTGCATCAGCCAACTGCACTTTCAGAACCCTTACCCGAATGCGGCAATTGAGAATATCAGCACATTTTTGCTGTCCAGCAAAAATGTGTTCGGAGATTGGTTTGTCAGCAAAATCCGATTCTGCTTGGCCGCCGCCCTGCGGAACCGTCGGCGAGGCTAAACTGGCAACCACCACTTTCTCGTTATCGTGCCTCACAGATTCCATGGCTTCGATTCGCCTCATGATATCGTCTGATACGCTGTAATTTGGTTTTGCCCACGAAAAATCGCCGATATCCACGCTGGCAGGCGTACCAATCGGAGATATGCATCGTCGACGTGGTAGCTGATGCCCAATGCCTGGCTTCTCTGCAAATTTTCCTGCTGACAGTTGAGTCGTGTGCTTTTCTTTTTCTTGGTTCAATCCAGCCTCCCGCGGACAAATTCCGCACCCACCGCATAGCAACAAGATGGGAAACAGGAGACCAATTGCCACGAATGCTTGCATTGTTTTACTTCTTGTTTAGCTTCTTAATTACGTCGTCAGTGATATCCACAGCAGAATAGATTATGAAATCCGCCAATCCAATGCTTCGGTTGAATACTATTGAGATACCCTTTTCCTTTGCCACAGCAGCGACGGCATCTACAATATCTTTCTTCGCCGCGCTAAGTAGCTCATTCTCTTTGTTGGTGAGCTCTTTCTGCAAAGTTTCAAATGATTTCTTGTAAGCTTCTTCCGAATTCTTGCGCTGTTCGATAAGCTGCTGAAGCCTTGCCTTCTCTGCATCCGACGCGTCCTGTTTCTGCTCAAGCATCTGCATCTCTTGGTCGCGCTTCTTGGAGGCATCTAGGAGAGCGTTTATTCTTGCCTTGTCAGCTTCGGTCTGCTTGTCTTTTGTACTCAGCTCCACCAACTCAGCAATCTCTTCTGAAGTGAGAAGCTTGTTGGCTTTCATCAGGTCGAGTTTGAGATTTGCTTTATCATAAGCTGCTTTGAGCTCATCCTTGATTTGGGCACTCTTCTGGTAACCAGCGTAAGCTTTCTCGATATCCACTGTGCCGAACTGCATTGCGGCTTTCGCATCTGCAGCGATTGCCACAGTCACAGCACAAATAATGAGGCTTGCCACAATGGCGATTGTTGTAATATTGCGTAACGTTGGCATATGAATACTCCTTCTATAATGAATTTCGACCCTACCCCTGAAGGGCTTTTTATTGTAATCCGAGGGCGTTGAGATTATAACAGACGCCCCACAACATCGACAACCTATAAGCAAAAATCCTTTGAAGGTGATAATTAATTGCGTTTCAGTTAACTATAATGTGCAGTGCTTCTCCTGCCCCAACTCTTTAGACTCAGTCGATTAAAACGCATGTCCTATGCTGAAGTGCGCCCGAGAGCCTTCGTCGCCAAACCCATAGTCCAAACGGAGTAGCCCTATCGGAGTAACTACTCGAATACCTACACCATAGCCTACCTTGGGAGAAAAATCCTTATGCTGAGCAAATTCAGTGCCAAACAGATTTATATTTAAGAACTGTTCGTCTGCGCCCCACGCATCGCCGTAGTCCACAAAAGCCACTCCTTTAAGACTCGGAGCAAGCGGGAACCTATACTCAGTGCTTAGGAGAAACATATTTTTCCCCCAAAACCGGTCTTCTCTGTAGCCGCGGAGTGTTTCCGCTCCACCTACAAAGTACTGTTCGAAGAATGGCACATCTCCGCTTAGACTGCCAGCCATCAATCTAATGGCTAATACTCTGCGCTGTTCTGAAACGTCGGTTCGGGGACCTCCTTTGCTAATATAGCGCCTGAAATCAATGCTATATTTCGCAAATGTCGAGTTGCTTGCCGACAAAGGCGGAACAGCGGACGCGACAGCATCTAGGTCTGCCTTTCCAAGCTCAACTGCGTAAGAAATGTAATTTCCAGTGAAAGGCTCGATAACAGAGTCTCGATAATCATTCGTTAGACGCAACGTGCCGCTTGTTACTGTTCCGTCTCGAAACACAGTAGCAGGAAGTGTTGAAAACTCGGGGATATCTACGGATTCACTTCTTAATGTAACAAATCCTCTGCTGACTTCGCTTAGTGGCCTGCTAAGGGTAACGCTTCCTCCTTTCCGACGTTCGTCATATTCATCATCACCATTGACACCAAAGACGTTAGATGAAAATCTATAGAGGAATTTGCTGTAAACATTCACCCCTAAAGAAGTATGTTTGGCATCAAGCCAGGGTTCGTAGAAACTTACCTCGTAGCTATTCCCGTTGTCGCTCCCACCAACTTCGCCAAGTATGCTTACAGCTTGCCCGCGTCCCCTGAAATTACTCTCCGATACTCTTGCCTGGCCAACGAGACCTGTTTTCGAACTATAGCCCACGCCAAGCGAAACCTCTCCTGTTTTAAGTTCTTTGACGGGGATTATAACAACAACTTTATCTACATCAGACCCAGCTTCAAGCCTATAAGGCTCTGGGCTTTCGCGATCAAAAAATCCAAGGTCGTAAATCCGCATGATGTCCTTGGCGAGAACGTCGCCGTTGAAAACATCGCCAGGCTTGAGCTTCATTTCACGCAGGATAACGTATGTCTTTGTTTTCTTGTTGCCGACAATTTTGATTGCTTCCACCCGTGCTTCCTGAATTGGAATGGTCAGCACCCCGGTGGCTGGATCTATGCCCACTTGTTCCGTTACCGTCGCGATGTAGCGCTTCTCGGTGTAATATTTCCTAATTGCCTCAATATCCTGTTCGAGCGTATTGATATTAAGCACGCTACCGACTGAGGTCCTCATAAGGCTGAGAATCTTCTCCGTCGGAATAGCGGTGTTGCCAGTGATTTTGATTTCTTTGACGACAGGATTTTCAACAACGCTGAATATAACCTTGACGCCGCTATCTACAGATTCCGTGCCAACAGTCACACGCTCGAAGTAACCCATGTTCTGAATAGCATCCCTTGCAGCCTGCACTTCACTTTCGGAGAAAGCCATGCCTGGCTTTAAGCTTATGGCTGCAAGAATCGCGTCCTTGGATATGCGATCGTTTCCGGTAACTACAATTTCCGTTATCTGCTTCTCCTGAGCAAATGCAATCTGGGGGATGAACATGCAAGCGATCAGCAATATTATTAAAACTTTTGGAAGCCACATTTTCAGAAACATGTTAAATTTATCCTCCTCCTACTGTGTTCGCTTTAAAACCTGGCAAAACATGTCCCAATAATCTGCCAACCTAAGAGTATTTGCATTTGCAAATACTCTTCTAACATACTCTAAAAGCTGAGTTTTCTGCAAGCGGCTTGAAAAGCAAAATAAGCTTTGAAATGACAAAAATTAAAGAGTCACTCCCCCAATTAAAGGTATGGCGCCAACCGTCTCCTAATGATTTCACGCGCCCTGAAAAGCCTCACTTTCACCAATTCCACGCTTATCCCCAACGCTTCTGCGACCTCTTGATAGCTCAGGCCGTGCATGTCACGCAAAACTATAACTGTGCGATACTCGGGCGGCAGCTGTTGTATTGATTCTTGGACTTTCTTCTCAAGCTCCCGCTTTTCTATAACCCTCGATGGGTCGCCAGCACTGTCTTCGATTTCTGAAAAAACTTGCTCTTCCTCTATTGTCACCGGTTCATCGAGCGAGCGCCATTCATATCTCTCTCGGCGGTTTATTTCCCGAAATTTATTTTTGCAGCTGTTAACGCTTATCTGGCAAAGCCACGGGAAGACTGCTTCAGCTGAACCTCGAAACTTTGGATAAGCCCGATACGCCTTGACGAATGTTTCCTGTGTGAGATCCGAAGCTTCCTCCATATCTCCAACCAAACGGTATATCAGACTAAAAACTTTCTTATGATATAATCTCAGCACAGTTTCAAAATCGGGGAGACCTTCGCTAGCTAGAGTATCCTGCTGGGATGAAGGCTCAGGTTCATTGGCTTCTCGATTGTGCCTTAAAAGCGTCAAAAACCTGAACGATTCATCCTGTAATTCCAGCGCTGAGGATGCATATAACGTTTTTATTCTCCCTTTCAACCCTCTTAGAATAACTGTTTCTCCTTACTGGCGAATTATCCTCTTTATTATCAGAACTTCATCTTGCCTTCTACGGTGATTTCGGATTGCTTGCGCTCGTTTGTTGACAACCCCAATTCAACGCCTTTCGGCAATCGATAAGAAAGTTTAAATTGGTATTGGCTATCGGCATAATCAGGCCTAGCGCCCAAAGTAGACGAGTAGTTTAGGTAAAGACCATCCAGAAGTTGTTCGCTAATGCTAAGTTGCAATGGCTCTTTATAACCCATTTCAAGCGTAAATTCCTCAAACCCTAAAGCCTCGCCAACGACGTCGCCAATAGAGCCCAATACTGTTGGCATCATTGCCGCCGAGAATAATCCTGACAGCTGCTCACCTATGTTCCGCCGCTGACCATCGCCGAAAATCTGCTCTATGCTCTGTTGTCCCGTGACCATTGCAAGTATTCTCTGTTCCGATAAATCCGGCGGTGATGCGGTAAATCTCGGCTGAAGGTTGTCCCACGGGCCACTTACTTCCATAGTTACCGTATATCGCTTCCGTCTGCCAAGCCCTGTTAGTGCCATCAGCCGCGTTTGTGCTCGTACGTCAATCATAACACTCGGCGGCTCACTGGGATGAATCCGCAATCTCATGGTACTGCCAGGCAGAATTTTAAACGTATGCATAGGGAACATAATAATTCCATCTGTGAGGTTGGCCTGACCATCGACTAACGGCTTTGACAACGAACCGGCAATGTTTAAGCGGCCCAAAAGCGGCGTTTTAATACGGCTACTCCTGAGCTCAACACTCTTCGATATATCAACAACAACGGAGAATGTAGGATCAACTGATTGCTTTCTCTCGCCCTTTGATTTTTCCGCCTTCCCAGCAATATCAATTGAGCCGTCTTTAACAGCTATGTCGCCAGCTACTAGCGGTTTTCGCCAATCACCTGTTATTTTTAATGTCGAATCAAGCTTGCATCGAATGCTTTCTCCATATTCATTAGATAAGTTTTTCTCAGATAAACCTAGTGAGTTTGTATGCACAAGCAAATCAAGCGTAGGATTAAGCTCAGTAAATTTAATGCTTCCGCCAACATCAAAGCCTCCGCCTTTGGCAGAAGCGCCAGTGCATTTTTCGATAACAAGCTCATCGCCTTTTAAAACACAATGCATATCTATGTCTTGAAAAGAGGTATCTAGCTGTGAAAACCGAATTGTTCCCTTTGTCCAAGTCAAATCACCCTGGAGAGTAGGTGTTTTTAGTTTACCTCCGCCTGCAGGTACATTGATAAGCACTGACCCAGCAAGAATTCCTCCCATGCTATTCTTCTCGACAGAACTCACAAAGCCGGGTAGGAGATCAAGTCCTGCGTTATCAAATACCAATTTGAGAGAGAGTGCGTCATCCTCCGGAATGCTCAGCGGTCGCCAGCTTACCGGGATAAAACCGGATGCCGTAACTTCCTTTTGATTAAGAACAAGTGTCAGTTCATCAATATTAACTTGTTGTGCTGGCATATTGTGTTCGCCTGTTGACAAACGAAGCCTCAATTGGTCAAATTTTGTATTTCCTATTATGGGATTTATGATATCGACAGACGCCTGCCCTACCGGTCGAGAGGTAGTTCCACCTGCAACTATTGTTACGTCTGCGGTGCCTGAAATGTTATGCGGAAGTTTAAGCCAATGGGACAGGTCGGTCAAATTCAAACCGTGTGCATCAAGGTTAAGATGCAGTGAGTCAGCTGGTCCAATACTTGCTTTGCCGGAGATAACGGCCTCGTCGCTAACTGCCTCAAACTCGTTAACAGCTAATATGTCATCAATACATGACCCCTTAAGGTTTACAGTATGAATTTGTCCTGTTTCAGCCTTGGGGTTTGAAAATGTACCCTCACAATGCAAGTTTGGCTTAAGGCCTCCAATAAGTTTCAGATTTCCCTCTACCCGCCCTGTAACGAGGCCCGGCGGGTTGCTTGAGAACTTGTATATCAGTTGGTTTATTCTTCCTTTGGGAGCATAGATAGCGAGATTTCTTTTGGCTATTGAAAGAAATTTCGAAAAAGATAAATCTTTTATAGCCGCATCCACGTGCAGTGAGCCCTCATCACGCCGGTATTCTAGAACTGGGAATTTGATTGACGAGTCGCCGTCGGTTAGCATTAGGTTGGTTGCCGATAGCTTGCCTTCTGATATTTTCACATTGCCTGCGAACTGCTTAAAGGGCTCGCCGTCTATTTTAATGTCGCTCCCGTTCAAGACTAGGTCAAGTCGAGGTTGCTCAATTGTTCCGTTAGCAGTGCCTTGGAAGTTCACTAAACCGGAAACACTTGGATACTTACCGGATGACTTAATGATATCAGCAAGCTGAAAACCTTCGCCGCTAAAGGCAACTCTGATGCCCTCATTGCTTGTATAACTTGCGTCTGCTTTTAGCGAAGCCTTGCCCGAATGGATACTGACTTCTTTAAGCGCAAGTGTATCGCCGGCGTAATATATTTTTGCACGTGCCAAATCAAGAATATGGTTATGAATCCGCCCATTCTCAATCCACAAGTCTCCGGAAAATGCGGGCGCGGCACCAAGGTTTGTAATAGAAACATCAGCAGAAAGAAGGCCGCTCATCTCGCCCAATTTACTTGATGGATGCACCAATTGCCGAATGTCTATTGAGTCTGCCTTTGCTGTGAGATTTAATGACCGCGCTCTTTCTAACGGCTGGGCTACCGAGCCAGAAATAGTTATCCTTCCTGGCCACTGATGAATCACTAAGTCATGCAAGCTCAATAGGCAGCGCCCGGCGGTCACTTGGGCCTCTATCCGTTCGGCCTGGTAGCCAGACACCGCCACTGGTTGTGCAATTACCTTGCCTTCATACAATGGATTTTCCACGGTGCCGGTGAGCCTGCCCATTAGATACATTCGTCCCACAGTTGGCTTCCGCCAGTACTTTCGCGCAAATTTGGCAAGGTCAATGTCAGCAGATGAAACATCAAGGTTGAGCGTACCGTCTTCTGCTATCTTTCCAGAAACGCTCACAAGTCCACCCATAACGCGAGCGCTGACCTCGTTAATTTCAAATTGACCATTCTGATACCTAATTGAAGCAGCCCCGTCGTCAAAATGGAAGCCTCGGAAGCTCCCAGATGCGAGAGAACCTTGATAGTCAATCTGAACAAAATCGGAAGCCCAATGTGCTTTAAAGTGACCATTAGATGAGGCCGCCAACCCACGGCCTTGGAGTGAGGGGACTTGTGCTAGCTTTACACCTGTTGCCTTGCCTACCAAGCTAACTGATGGCTTACCGGAAGTGCAGATATGCCCTCGAGCAATCAACCTTCCCCCATAAGCCTTGCCCTCTGCCTTGGCAAGGTTAATATGCCCGCGCTTGTAAACCCCAATCACATGAAAATTGGTGGCACGCCACTGCCTGTAACCTAAATATGGGGTGTTTACTTCAAAGCTTATTTCGGGATTACGAGCGGGCCCAATAGCAACCAAATGGCAAATGCCGCTAGAGGGGATGTTGAGTTTGGAGAGAATATTAGAGTTTTTCAAGAAATGCGAGAATTCTCGGAGGTTGGCACAATCTGAGCGAAAGTCAAGAGAAAGTCTAGGATGCTTGAAGCCAATCACACTGCCGAAAACGGTAAAACGCGTAGCCCCAATTCTAGAGTTCAAATCCATATCAACCGTGCCATTCTCAATTAAGAGCCTGCCGTTTATTTTTTCTATAGATTTTTTGATTTTTGAAAAATTGACTTTTGCATCCTTGAGGTCTAGCGCTATATGATAGTTCAATGGCTGGTCTTTCTTTCGATTGAGAACTAAAAAAGCATTAACCGAACCTGAAAGAACTTTCATGAATTTCAGGCGCTTTGGATAAGAAGACCAAAATTTTGCATTTAAGTTCGCGGCATTAAGCTCGGCTTTGAATGAACGATTGCCTAAATTATACTTGCCCTCCAGGTGTATCTTTCCAACGTGGTCGCCTTCGCCAACAGCAGAAGCGACAAATGCAGCCACCGGATGTTTCGAAAAATCAACGACTGCATTGATGGAGCGGAACTTATTTACGTAAGCTACATTTGGATCGTGTGCTAGGTCTTGGGTGGTCAGGCGGCCTGATTGAATTTTTACTATACCCTCAAATGGAGCAGTTGGCTTGATAGGTTTAAAGAGATTCGCAATATTCCAGCGTCCGTCTTTCCCTCGCCGAAAATAGAAGCGTGGAGATATAACATCGACAGACTGAATGCTTTTTATGGGATTAACCCGGCGGAGAATAAGATCTAAAAACCTGAATTTAATATTTACGCGGCTGGCACTTAGGATGGGTAGGCCATTCTGGGGATCAAGGATTTTCACATCCTCTAGAAGTATCTTGCCCGTCGGAGAGACATGAAAGCTACCGATAGTTACCTTTGTACTTATATGCTGTGAAGCAATGGCAACAACTGCCTGTCTGACAATCTCCGAGGCAACATACGGTCGGCTTATGAAAAATGCCGCACAAACTGCGGCCATCAGAATAACCGGCGCAAGTATTACTAATAAGCTGATACGTTTAATCCTGCCCATGAACTCGAAAAGCTATCCTTTATTTAAGCACCTGATCAACCTCTCGGCATCGCGAGAAGTTATGACTGGCGACTGCTTTCATTCAGCATGCGAGAAAAGGTCCGCAGCATGGTAGGAACTTCGAACAAACGGCCCTGCGGCGACATACCGGAAGCCCATGCTTTCTCCGATTGCTTTATATTCCTCAAATTTCGCAGGATGGACGTATTCTACAACCGGAAGATTTTTCTTCGATGGCCTGAGATACTGACCAATGGTCACAAAGTCACAACCTACGTCACGAAGGTCTTTAAGCAAATCAATAATCTCAGCTTCCGATTCCCCAAGTCCTACCATAAAGCCGGATTTCTTATATATAGACGAATTGAACTTCCCAGCGGTTTCAAGA
Source organism: Armatimonadota bacterium (assembly GCA_029907255.1). Taxonomy (NCBI): domain Bacteria; kingdom Bacillati; phylum Armatimonadota; species Armatimonadota bacterium. The sequence continues at coordinate 205,761 of JARYMF010000002.1, read as the reverse complement.
AGTCTAAGCGACCGCTTGTAATCTGCTTGAGGACGAACAGTAGGATATAAACGGGGAACAGTTTCGACATTGTGATTAATCACAAGTGGGCCTGCGTCAAGCACATGAGCCAATGCTTCTTCATCACCCTTAAAATCAGGTATGAGCACCTCGACTTTAGCCTGTGGGATGGCTGACTTGATTTGGCGGATAGTTTTAGCAAAATGCGAAGCACCTCCGTCTCTCAAGTCGTCGCGCGTAACTGAAGTAACTACTACATACGCCAATCCCAGGCCTGCCGCTGCCTCGGCAACTCGTTTTGGCTCATCTGGATCTACAGGGCTTGGCTCACCGCTTTGGACGCCGCAAAACCCACAATTTCGCGTGCAGATATTGCCAAGAATCATAAATGTCGCTGTGCGCCTTGTAAAACAATCACCAATATTCGGGCAACCTGCACTTTGGCAAACTGTATGAATGCCAAGGGATTTCAGGTACTCGACCATATCCTCAAAAACACGCATATCGGGTAATCTTACGGTGAGCCATTCAGGAAGCCCACTGCTCATATTCATGTTCCTCAGCTGCAATTCTGTCGAAGAGCGTTTTTTTATCTATTTGCGTAGGCTTTATACCGAAAACTTGTGCAAACCTACTCACAATAACATCTTTCACTGATTGCATGCTTATAGGTTTGCCGAGCAAACGTTCGATAGACGTTACCCTCCGGCCGACGAGCCCACAAGGATGAAGCAGAGCCCAGTGGTCAAAGTTAGGACTTACATTTAAAGCAAAACCATGGTAGCTAATCCATCTGCGAACCGCAATCCCTATCGAGCATATTTTTTCATCGCCGACCCACACGCCGGTGTATCCGGGAACAGCTTGCGAAGAAATGCCAAAATCCGAAAGGCAATCCATAACCGAGCGTTCAATATTGCGAAGAAATAAGTGAACATCCTTGCCATGTTGTCCCAAATTAAAGATTGGATAGCCGACAAGTTGGCCAGGACCATGGTAGGTAGCATCGCCACCACGGTCAGTATAAAATATCTCGATTCCAGCTTCTTTGATTTTTTCTATCGGAACAAGGAGGCTTTCTTCCCCACCCGATCTTCCGAATGTGATAACGGGATCATGTTCCAGCAAGAGAAGCGTATCTTCTATTAAGCCTTCAGCCCTGAGTTTGGCAAGCTTGTACTGTATTGATAAACATGAGGAATAGCCAATCCGACCAAGATCTACGCACCATAGTTCAGACATTTGCATTGCCTCGCAGGTTCTTTTCCTGTCTTACGACCAGTATAGGCTAGGGCCAGTATATGCGTCAAGGAAGACCAAGATTAGAGCAAAAATATATTAGGGGAGAATGGAGAATGATGGCAGAGGGTAATCATTAATTACCTTATCTAGAAAAAGTAACCAGCAACAAAATAAACGGCTACAATAATTAGCCAAGTTGCCGCTGCTAGTTCAACTAGGCATTGCTTAAGATTGTTCATTTTTCCCTAAACTCGAGCCTTTCGCAGAAAGCCTCTTTTGTTCTTCAAGTGCGTCCATCAATACTTTTGGCGTTACCTCATCCGAGACAAAAGCAGACCCGATGCCTTTGATAAGCACAAATCTTAGTCGCTCTTGGATAACCTTCTTGTCAAGTTTCATTACCTCTAAAAGATTCGAACTGCTAATTTCATCCCTCGGTTTTAATGGCAAACCTGCTTTTTGAATTACTTTTGAAATCGCATCAACTACTTGCTTGTCAATAAGACCCATCTTCGCAGAGATAATAGTTGCTGTAACCATCCCAATAGCGACGGCCTCGCCGTGTCTATATGTCTTATAGCCAGTAATCGCTTCTAAAGCATGACCAACCGTATGGCCAAAGTTAAGTATTGCCCGCAAGCCAGATTCGCGCTCATCTTGCTCAACGACACGAGCTTTGATTTGGCACGAACCAGCTACCGCACGCATAATTGACTCTGGCTCCAGACGCTTAATCATGGGCAGTTCGGCTTCGACAAAAGAAAAATAGCTACTATCAAGAATTATCCCATGTTTGATTATTTCGGCTAGGCCAGTGCGGAGCTCTCTTGGAGGAAGGGTAGACAAAGTTGCTGTATCAATGATGACTATTTTCGGTTGGTAGAATGCTCCAACAAGGTTCTTGCCCCGGGGCAAATCAACGCCAACCTTTCCACCAACGCTAGCATCCACCTGTGCAAGCAGTGAGGTTGGGACCTGAACAAAATCTACGCCTCGGAGGTATGTTGCGGCGACGAAACCCGCAAGGTCTCCAATAACGCCACCCCCGAGGCCAATTACCATACCGGTGCGGTCAATTCGGCAGTCTAGCAAGCGGTTATAAACTCTCTGGACAGTGTTAAGGTTCTTATAGCGCTCGCCAGCAGGAATGGTGATTATATGAGACTCAACGCCTGCCACATTGAGACTATCTGCTAGGCGACCAGCATACAGGCTGCCAACTTTAGGATTTGTAACGATTGCCGCCTTTTTGCCTTTGCAAACGGAGGCGATTAGCTCTCCAGCCTTGTCGAGAAGACCGTAGGAGATATGTATATCATAGCTGCGTTCGCCAAGCTTAATTTGCAACTTAATCGCATTGGCCATTTCAATCAAAAAATCCTTCGTCATTCATCCATTTGACTGCCCGTTCCATTGTTTCTTCCGGCGTATATAATGGCTTATATCCCAATCTGGAAGATATCTTCGAGATATCAGGGCACATGTGTTCGAGGAAATGGAAATTTGCACTGATACTGGGCGATATGTCCCTGGCGTATATCTCAGGGCTTACGTATTCGATTGGGATAGTTGTTTTATAAATTTCTTCATAGGTTTTTACGAACTTCTCCGCCGTCAGAGCATAAGCAGAACCCACATTAAATATCTCAAATGCCGCCGCTCTTCTATTTTCCACAGCGCACAAGAAACCCTGGGCGACGTCTTCTGCGTCGCAGGGCCCAATAAGATTTGTGCCTGGAAAAGGCAAGATTACTGGTTCACCGCGCCGATGGGCTTTGTGGACTTCGATTGAGCGGCCGCCACTGCACTCCAGTGGCACTTTTCCTGGCCCACAAATATTCGGCGGCATTATTGCCGTTACAGGTATGCCATCCTGCCGAGCTACTTCAATGGTGGCGAGTAACTCTGCATATCGCCGGCGGTAACCTTCGAACGGACACTCGGTTTGCGCTACTTCCGGAGTTGGCACGACTTTTGGCCGTCCGTACATCCAAACTGAACCACAAGCAATCAGATGCTCAACTTTGGTGCTTAGGCAATCGGCATATACTCGCTGAATGTCACCCTGCAAAATATCAATGACTACCTCGATATGTTGGTCGGCTATGAGAGATGCAAAGGTTCCATCCGCCAACATATCATGGTACCGCAAAGTAACAACAAGCGACTTCTCTGCAATTTCCGGATCACGAACAGGCGTCCTTCCTGAGTGAATAATAACAAGCTCATGTCCATTTTTCAGGAGCATGCCGCACAGAAACCGCCCGATATGCCCAGTTCCGCCTATTACTGCTATCCTCATGAGCACGCCTTGCCGGATTGTGATACCTTACAGCGCAATCGTATTAAACTTTATTTCCACTTATGTTCGAACTTCTGAAGGCTATCATAGCCACGCCACATCATCAGATGGTCGACCAACGTAATTGCCATCATAGCCTCAGCGACTGGAATAATGCGCGATAGAAGCGTCGGGTCTCGCCGCGTTATCGCCCCAAGAGTTGTTTCCTCCATTTTCTCCATATCAATTGAGGGCTGGGCGACAGAGACAGTGGGCGTTGGCTTCACCGCAAGGCGTGCAACGATATCCTCGCCATTCGAAATGCCGCCGAGCATCCCGCCTGCATTGTTTGTTCGGAAGCGAACCCGGCCATTTTCATCAAGATATGGGAAATCATTGCACTCTGAGCCTTTCATCTCAGCAACTTTGAACCCTGCTCCAAATTCCAAACCCTTAATTGCACCAATGCTCATAAGGGCATGGGCAAGGCATGCGCTAAGCTTGTCGAATACAGGCTCGCCAAGACCAGGCGGCACCCCGCGCGCAATAACTTCAATGATTCCCCCAGCGGTCTCGCCTTCCTCTTTAATCTCCAATACTCGGGCAATCATTTTCTCAGCAGCTTCTTGGTCAGGGCAGACGATTATATTCTTCCGCGCCTCTTCTTCAATCTTCTCAAAAGGCGGAATGTTCTTCGCCTCTATCCCCATGCATGCCTTTGTGTAGCCGACAACCTTGATGCCTTCAGTTGCGAGAATCTTCTTTGCCAAGGCGCCTGCCGCCACCCTCATGCAAGTCTCTCTGCCGCTCGCACGACCTGCGCCACACCAGTCGGCGTACTCTCCGTACTTAATAAAATAAGTGTATTCGGCATGACCTGGTCGAATAAGATTTTTTACATCGCGATACTGTTGAACATGTATGGGCTGGCGATCAACGTTGTAAATAATCATGCCCACTGGGGCACCTGTTGTTTTGCCTTCAAGCAAGCCAGCGACAATCTTGACCTGGTCAGTTTCCTTGCGTGGAGAATCAATGGGCGACTGGCCGGGGCGACGCCGGTCGAGCTCCTTTTGAATATCGGAATCGCTCAACTCCATTCCAGCTGGGACGCCGTCAACAATACAGAGTAGCGCGTCTCCATAGGACTCTCCACACGCTGTTACTCTGAAGAGCCTTCCAAACGTATTTCCTACCAATATAGATACCTCCTCATTTTATGCTTTCTTAATTATGTTTGCGCCTACAGCTCGCATCAATTCCACAAAGTTTGGGAATGTGACGCTGACTGCCTCAGCGGTGTCAACTTCTGTTTCCCCTTCCGCGGCAAGTCCTGCAACCGCAAGCGCCATTACGACTCGATGATCACTATGCCCATTAACAACCGCACCATGGAGCGGCCTACCAACAATCTCAAGGCCATCAGGCAATTCTTTTATTTCCGCACCCATTTTGCTGAGCTCTTCGCACATCACCCTGATTCGGTCGGTTTCCTTGTGCCGCGCCTGAGAAACATTTACCAATCTTGTCGTACCATGTGCGAAGCATGCAGTCACCGCCATTGCCGGGAGCAAATCAGGAGTTGCATTTAAGTCGAACTCTTTGCCTTGAAGATCACCTCCACGAATACAAATTCCCTCCTGGACAACTTGGACCTCAGCACCCATTTTACTAAGCATATCTAAGACTGCCTTATCTCCTTGGGAATCATTTATATCAAGTCCCAGGAGGGTAAGCTCAGAACTGGTTATTGCTGCGGCACATAGGAAAAATGCCGCAGAGGAAAAATCTCCCGGGATGCCTTTCTCAAAAGCACGATATTCTTGCCCACCTTGTATACGGAATCGTTCAAAGCCTTCACGCTCATAGCGTATCCCCTGCTCATCTAGCCAACCAAGCGTCATTTCGATATACGGCGTTTCAACAGCGTTGCTAACAAAAATTTCTGTATCTGATGATACTAGTGGGCAGTTAATCAAGAGGCTGGTAAGATATTGCGAGCTCTTGCTCCCATCTAAATTAACCTTGCCTCCCTGCATCCGTCCTCTTATCACCACAGGGGGACAACCATTTCCGCGCGTCGAAAATGCCTGGGCACCAAGTTGATTAAGTGCATCAACTAACGGACCAGACGGCCTGCTTCTTATTTGTGAGTCGCCGGTGAACACACTGTAGCCATCAATTAACGCCGCAGTGCCCATTGATATGTGAAGCGTTGTACCCGAATTAGCCACATTGAGAATATCGTCAGGTATGTTAAGCTTTGCGCCTGTCCCTTTGACAATCCACTCATTACCTGTGGTGATATCGGCTCCAAGCCTGCGATAAACATCTACAGCCGCAAGCGTGTCTGAGGAAGACAGGGGATTTCGCAAAAAACTAGTTCCGTGTGCAAGCGAGGCAATAGCTACAGCTCGGATAGTATGCGACTTCGAGGCTGGGATAAGTACTTGGCCTCCAAGCTTTGATTTTTCGATAACCAGCTTCAAAGCATGGTGCTCCGCAATACAATTCCTCGTGTTTTAATTGGACACTAAGTATAACAAAGCAGAGGTGCAATGTCAATACTTGCTGTGAAATATTTATACTTTTTCACCCCTCGTTACAAGAAAGTTACTGCTTATCGCTACAAACATTTATTCGAGAAACACCTTGAAGCCCAAGCAATAACAGCCATTAGGAGCAATTTTCTCAAGTTGGAAACGTAAAGAGCAGTCGCAAGTTTGTATAATTTGTATAAGCAATTATGCTTATGCCGCCGAAATAAGCCTCTAATGGGTAGCTACAACATGTGGTGATAGGCATCCAACCGACTTAGCAAATGCTTGCAATTTGCGATTGCGTTCGGAAATCATGTCTAACTTGATATTATCACTAGATACCTTGCGATTAGAGTACATTCCAAATATACTAAAAGATGAAAAGCCTTCATAAAATTCGCTGAAATGATCCAAAAGTTCGCCTTAAGCGCCAGTTAAATCAAAAGCTAGATAAGCTGATATCTACGAAACTAAAAGCATGAAAATGGCTCAAAGCGCACAACTTGCACTCGACACAATCTTACAAAAGCCGACGAAGGGCATTCCAAGCTGGATGCTTCATATTATGGAGCACTCCCATATCGAACGCCTTGCTGGCGTTGAACCCGGCGAGTATATGGCGAATCCAGAAGAAACCTACCTTGCCATGCAGCGAAATATTGGTACTTGCCTACTAGACCAATACCTTTGGGACAATCCTCTCACCATGGGCAATAAAGGCTATGAGAATCGCAATCTCGGTGCAACAACTGGAGCGCACGAAGTGATTGTTGACGGGATGGTGATTGACTCTGCGGAAGCCGTAGTCGAGCACATGGAAAAATTTGTCTTCCCCAAACTTCAAGCGGCGGTGGCAAGTTTTGACGAGGACGCACGTTCGAAACAAATTATTGAAAGAGAGCATGCGATTCAAAAGCGCCTTGGTCCCACCATACTTAAGAGTGGCCATGGGTTTGCAAGCTTTCCAACCTTGGCATATGGAACCTACGGCTATGTGCACTACTTTTCCGCGTATGGCTTATATCCAGAGATAATGGAAAAACACTTTTCACTACAGGCAGACCTCGCACTACTCAACAATAAAGCAGCTGCAAGAGCTTATGTCGAGGGTAATCTGCCTCCGCTTTATCGCATGGACCATGATATGGCGGATTCACGTGGCACGCTTGTTCGCATTGAAACCCTCGATAGGCTTTGGTTTCCGCATTTCGCCCGCTGTCTGGAGCCTTTAATTAAGGTTGGTGTTCGCCTTATTTGGCACTGTGATGGCAATCTTATGGAAATGGTGCCTCGCTTGCTTGATGTTGGTCTTCGCGGCTTCCAAGGATTTCAGTATGAAGACGGAATGGACTACGAGCGTATTTGCCGCATGAAGGCGCGCGACGGCTCGGACCTCATAATAATCGCTGGAGTCTCAGTAACAAAGACTCTGCCGTTCGGAAAGCCATCAGACATTAAACGAGAAATCGCATGGCTGGTCGAAAAAGGACCGAAGACCGGCCTTTTCCTAGGAGCATCCAGCTCTATCGTTCCTGGCACGCCGTGGGAAAATATCAAAACTCTGGTGGAAGGCCTTAGGTACTATCGGACTCACGGGCGCTCCCAAATCCTGGCATAAGCAGTGAGAATATACTGACTTGCTGTTGAAGGCCGCCTCCGCTTACAATGGCTTGTGAAGTTACCCTTTATGGCTGGAAAGGAACGTAGTCGTGCATCTCGAACCTTGGCAGTGGATTTTTGGAGCAGCTGCAGCTTTACTAGTCGGGATATCGAAAACCGGCATTCCTGGAATAGGAATTCTAGTTGTCCCAATGCTTGCACAAGCATTCGGTTCGCGCCCTTCAATAGGAATAATGCTCCCGATGCTCATAATGGGCGACGTCTTTGCAGTCATTTGGTATAAGAAACATACACAGTGGGACAAGCTCGTTGGACTTCTGCCATGGGTCGTGGCTGGCGTAGGTGTTGGGGCAATCGCACTCTGGCAGTTTGCGTTGCTAAAGACCGACCGCGATATTCTCGACATCGTCATCGGAAGCCTGATACTAATAATGCTCTCACTTCATTTTGCACAGCGATTTCTAGGTGAGCAATTGACTCCAAAATCGCCGATTGGAGTAGCTTCCACCGGAATATCAGCGGGCTTTGCGACAACAGTTTCAAACGCAGCCGGGCCTATCATGCAGATCTACTTGATGGCACACAAGCTCCCCAAGGAGCAATTCATGGGCACAATCGCCTGGTACTTCTTCATCATTAATGTAGGAAAACTCCCGATTTACTTTTTGCTGACTGCCATTAATCCAACAAAGCCAATTGTTACCGGCAGCTCGCTTTTGTTTAATATTGCCCTTTTTCCTGCTGTTTTGGCTGGCGTCCTCATCGGCAAATGGCTACTTCCTAGAATGTCTCAGAGAGCTTTTAACACAGCCATCCTTGTATTAGCGGGCATCGCAGCATTAAGATTAATAGTAGGTTAGGTAAAGAAGCAAAAAACAAACGGGTAAAAAACACCAAGTGCTAACTAAAACAAAAGTAATTTGCATATTAAAGGAAAACGAAACATCACAGCGAAAATTTCGGTTGCCTACAGATAACAAAGGAGGGAGAACTTTGAAATCAATTCTCGAAGTTGCAAAACAATTAATAAGAAATCAAGCCGAAACACTGGTAAAAGACTCTGGTTACATCCCCGCGGAAAAGCTCTCTTGGTGTGCATTAGGTTGCGCGAAAACTGCCGCCGATATTCTTAAGGAAATCGCATGCTCAAACGTTCAGATGGCTGCTTCAATCAGAGGCGAAAAACCAGGCAAATTTGAAGAAGAGTTCGCAGATCGCGTTGGAAAGGCATCAACACTGACTGAGCTTGGGCAATTGGTGAAGGACAGCGCCGACATTGTCTGCCGGGCGATTGACAGCCACTCGGAGGCTGACCTAGAAAAGCAGATAACAATGCCCTGGGGAGCAGTTTTCCCGCTTTATGAAGCAATCTTCTTGCCTGCAAACCATATGACATACCATGATGGGCAGATTAATTACATTCAGCTTCTACTGGGCGACTCAAAGTTCCACTGGGCAGAAGGTTGAAACCCGATTCGACGTTACAACAAACAAAATAGCTAGAAAAGGGAGCGGCTGGAACAATTTTATTTCACCGATTAGCCACTCCCTTTTTCTAACTACTTGAATGAAGTAGTAATATCTTCCTCTGCCTTCTCCACTGTTTTCTTTACATAGCGCGAAGTTGCAATTCGCTCCTTCAGCGCCGCCTCATACGCCGCCGAATCAAGAGGAAGCTCTACCGTTGAATCGGTCCAAGTCGAATAAAGCATGCAATTCGCAATCTCAACCGAATTGATGCCTTCAGCCGCCGGAGCAATAAGCGGCGTGCCAGTCAATATTGCATCAACAAAGTTCTGTGTGATTACTTTGTGCCCACCACGCTCTCCACTAAATGGTATATCTACATTCCAGATAGGTGGTTTTGCAAATGCCATTGGTGAAGTGCGGAGGAATTCGGATGCAAGAACTTCGTTCCTGGTAAAAGATATCTTTCCGTTTTCATAGACGAGCTTACCCCTATCGCCGGCAACCTCCAGCCTATTCGTTCCTGGTGCTTCGCCCGTGCTTGTTATGAACACGCCAGTTGCACCGTTGGGATATTCCAAGTAGGCACTGACTTGGTCTTCGACTTCAATGTCATGGTATGCTCCAAATCTGCAGAACGCTCGAATTCTGGATGGCATGCCAAATATCCACTGCAGAAGATCTAGGTTGTGTGGGCATTGGTTAAGTAGCACTCCACCACCTTCGCCACGCCACGTCGCGCGCCATCCACCGCTGGCGTAGTATGCCTCTGTTCGGAACCAATCGGTTACGATCCAGTTTATCCGAACAATTTCGCCCAGCTCGCCGTTGTCCACTAGCTGCTTAATCTTTTTCCACAGCGGCTCCGTTCGCATTTGGAACATTGCAGCAAAGACAACGTTTTTTGCCTTTTGCGCCTCAATCATCCGCTCAGCATCAGCTTTGTGCACAGCAATCGGCTTCTCGGTGAGAACGTGAATGCCCAGCTGCATGGCATCAATGCCAATGGTCGTATGATCATAATGCGGTGTAGCAATTAGCACCGCATCAACCAGCCCAGAGCGAATCAGCTCTTTGCTATCTTTAAAAGTTGGCAAGTCTGACCACTTAGCCAGCTTGCTTTCGTCAATATCGCATACAGCTGTGAGCTCTGCCCCTTTGACTTCGCCAGCTCTCAGGTAGTTTGCGTGATATGCTCCCATCCCGCCGACGCCTATTACTGCCATTCTAACTTTTTCCATAGTTCCATCCCTTCGCTTTAAAGTAGCAGCTTTACCATTTAAGGTGATTAGTCGAATCTTTGGTTTATCCTTCAGAACCCTGTTACTCATCAAGAAAACATCTTTGTTCAGCTTGATTAAAATATCGAAAAGTTCAGGATTGCTGAGACTGCACCCTTCTGTTAAACTAAATCAAGCTAACAGCAAAAACTCAGGGAGGTAGCCGATGTTTCGCCGTGCCCTAATACCCATTTTTGCTTTAATTGCGATATCTGCCTCAGCGGAAAAGGTAATTTCACCACTGGTCACTGTGCGCATGATACCCGAACTAAAAGCAGTAGCGCACATAATGAAAAATGGCAAATCTCCTAATAACACTGCGCTTGATTTTATGCGAAACTTTCCCACTTCAATATCGGGATTTGTTGGGTTTAGGAGCAAAAGCTTGCCTACTATGCAGACCGAGGTTCGTCTTGCTTATGATAATGCCAACCTGTACATTGCCTTTCGATGCTTTGACCCAAATGCCCAGAACCTTAGTTCCAAAGTTTTGGAAAGAGACGGCCCAGCATGGAGAGACGACTCGGTCGAGGTTTTCCTTGATCCCAAATGCGATAGCAAGACATTCTTTCACTTGGTCGCAAACTGCGCGGGAACAAGGTTCGACTCTAGAGGCCAGTCAACCGATGGAAAATCCTGGGACGGCAATTGGTCGGTAGTAACAAATAGTGAAAAATACGCATGGACGGCTACTTTCATCATTCCATTCGATTCATTGGGAGTGTCAGCGCCAAAGCCAGGCGAAGTATGGAAAGCAAACTTCGCTAGGCACCAGATATCAAGACAAGAGTTCAGTACGTGGTCTCCCGTTGAAGTAGAATTTAATGAACCATCTAACTTTGGGCGCATAGTATTCCAAGGCAATGACGCGCTTATCGCATCCATAAGCCCTACTCAAATTCTCCTCCCAAAGAAACATCAGTTCAAAATTAAGATTTCAAATCCCACGAAGAAGATAGTATCCATTCATGCAGAAGCTATGCTTGACGAAAAGTTGATTTCTTTGGGAAGCAGTAAGTTACTGCCGGGAGATTCGGAATTGAATGTTTCGGTAAGTGTTCCAGAGGGCAAGCATAAATTAAGCCTCGCAGTATTGGAAAGTCCGACGAAGCGTGAAATCGTCAGGGGTGCTCCGGTTTCTATCAACATCACTCCAAATCGTGCTCGTTTGGAAAAATACCGCGCAATCGTGCGGAATTGTATGGCCAAAACTCCAGAGATTTCAAAAGCTGTTGGCCAACTAAAACTGAAACTTAATGAGATACTCTCTTTCTCGCTAACGGCAAATACAAGCACTGAAAAGTGGGCCAAATTTACAGAGAAACTGGATGCCATAGAAAGAGATGTCGCACGCGCACGATATGCTTGCGCCGACAAAGAAAGCAAGGGATACTTACTCGCGCCAGAGGTTTCACTAAATAAAGTATTCCGAGAAAAGCTTTTTGAAGGCGAAATTGGGGCTCCCTTAAAGCTAAGTTTAGCTCGAAACGAATATGAATCAGGCCAGGTACTCATACTACCATACGCTCGTGCACTCAGAGACGTCAAGGTAGCCGTTTCGCCGCTTAAAGGTCCTGGTGGCGCCGTCATACCGACAGATAGAATTAAGCTCGAATTAGTGGATTATGTAAAGACCAGAAAGCCTAGATACGACGTTGAATATGTCGGCTGGTGGCCTGACCCTCTTCTTGAAATGAAGACATTCGACGTTTCGCCCGACTTCATCCAGCCTATCTGGCTAACAGTGCATGCGCCTGCAGATATTCCAGCAGGAGTCTACAAAGGGGTAATCACCATCAAGCCAGCCAACGCCCCGGAATCCTCACTGCCAATTGAGGTTAAGGTTTGGAATTTTTCGCTTCCAACCACATTGCACTTAAAGACAGCCTTTGCATTGTTTCCTCATGAAATTTCCGCATGGTATGGTGGCATGACAGAAGAAATTAAGCTCAGGTATTACGAATTCATGCTCGAACATCGCCTCAATCCAACCAATATTTACACTAATACACCTGCCCCAAGTAAAGAGGATCTACCATTTTGCATACAGCGTGGCCTGAATGCCTTTTGCCTTGCCTACACACACAATAGGGATAAAAATGGCAGGGCTGAATTGGCCAAAATGATTAAGGAATATGAGGCTTTTCTCAAAGAAAGAGGGTGGTGGGACAAAGCATACCTGTATGGCTTCGACGAAATCAAACCCGATAAATACGCCGAACTTCGCGACATGTACGGTTGGGTAAAAAAAGAGTTCCCAGACTTGCCTCGGATGTGCACTGTTGCTCCGAATAAAGAATTGAAAGGTTATGTTGACATTTGGGTACCGCTAACTTCTAACTGGCAACAGAGTGATGCTGAGGAATATACAAAAGCAGCTGATGAAGTCTGGTGGTATGTTTGCTGTGTGCCAGCACATCCATATCCAAATTTCTTCATTGATTATCCAGCGATAGACCCGCGGGTCATCTTTTGGATGAATTGGAAGTACCGCATACCCGGATTTCTCTATTATGCTGTGAATAACTGGACTACAAACCGAGTAGCAGCTGGCTTGCCAGAAGAGCATCGGGCGCATGAAGACCCAAAAGCCTTAGAAGCCATAAGAGAAGGAAAGCGCTGGCCTGATGTGCCTTGGAACACCTTTACTTTCGACGACTATAATGGCGACGGCCATCTTATTTACCCAGGTCCGGGTGGAAAGCCTTTTAGCTCAATTAGGTTGGAATGCATCCGTGACGGCATCGAGGACTATGAATACTTCTATTTGTTAAGCAAATTAGCCTGCAAGGCAGATTCCAACTCTAAAGGCAAAATTCAAAAGGTTCTCGCGGTTAGCGACACGGTAGTACGTTCACCGAAGGAATATACTCTCGACCCGCACGTTTTATTAAAAGCAAGAGAAGAGGTCGCAGAACTTATTGAAAAGCTATCTGCAAAGAACTAAAAAGGAAACCGGGGCGGACTCCCGGGAATCCGCCCCGATGCCGGAGGAGTGGAGGTACGGAGGTTGATTAAAAAAGATTAACGGCAAGCAGTACGCCGAAATATAGACTAATATACCCCGTGATTCCCACGCGTAGAGCTTTCCGCACAAAAACCGGGTTATAGTTCTTATACCACTCAGCAAGCACTACTAGCGGAATAACAACACCAATCTTAACCAAACAGAAATGCCAAAAGCCCCTGCGAATGCATTCAGCCATTAGTGGGTTTGCCTCCACCGCTTTGCCCATCGCAATAACTAAGATGGTGAACAGCATATCGGCTAGGCATATTGCAATCAGTACAATACTCTCTTTGCTAAAAGTAATGTGCATTCCGCTTACCACCTGTTGCATTTCTTTATTGAAGGTCTGATCTTTTGGCCTCACTAAATCAAGCTTCAATATCCATGCCAAACTACGCTAGTATTCCTACCTGATTTGACGAGAAGAACCGCTAACGTTATACTTGTGAAAGGCTATACTGCGGAGAATGCGCTGTGGACGACCTGGATAAACAGATTTTGAACATTATTCAAACAGACTTTCCTCTTGCATCTCGGCCATATCAAATAATTGCAGAGCGCTTGGGGACTACCGAATCGGAAATCCTCTCACGTGTTAGGCAACTTATCGAATCTGGTGTTATCCGCAAGATTGGACCGGTGTTTGATTCTCGTAAGCTTGGCTATGAAAGCACCCTTGTAGCAATGAAAGTTCCAGAAAATCGCCTTTTGGAAGTTGCGAACATTGTGAACGAGTTTCCCCAGGTGACACACAATTATGGCAGGAGACACAAATATAATCTGTGGTTTACATTGGCATGCCAAAATTCATCTGAGATAGACAATATCTTATCCCAAATCAGAGCCAAAACAGGCATATCGGATATATGTTTGCTGCCAGCTGAGCGGATGTTCAAAATAGACGTGAACTTCAGATTCTAATGAACGAGAAACAAAAAAGTATAGTGCGTGTCTTTAATAATGGCTTGCCGGTTGAGAAGGAACCATTCAAAACGGTATCAGAAGCCATTGGTATTACCGAAGAGGAACTCCTTTCTCAGCTTAAAGCATGGAAATCCGATGGGACTATTCGCCGCTTTGGCGCCTTGGTCAGACATCATCAGGCAGGCTTCCAAGCTAATGCAATGGGCGTGTGGAATGTACCGGATACTTTAGTAGAAAGCTTTGCTGGTATTGCAACAAGGTATCGTGAGGTAAGTCACTGCTACCAACGCCCTAGGCTTCCTGATTTTCCCTACAACATATATACTATGATTCACGGGCGAACAGAGGAAGATTGCGAGAAGATTGCACAAGCCATTTCCGAGGAAACTAGAGTGGAAGACTATATACTGCTCTACACAATCGCCGAGTTCAAGAAGTCAAGCCCTTGTTTTTCCTGGAAAACTAGGAGTTAAGAATGAAGCGCATCGTCAGCGTGAGCCTGGGCTCGCCGAAGGGAGATAAAACAGTTAGGACTACTCTTCTGGGCGAAGAGTTCGAGATAGCCAGGATTGGGACAAATGGCGACTTCAAGCGATTTGCCGAGTTAATGCGCGAATTAGACGGGAAAGTAGACGCAATTGGACTTGGCGGCATAGACCGGTATCTTTATGCTGGAAAACGACGGTATACAATCCGAGATGCAGATAAATTAGCACGCTTAGCCATTAAAACCCCAGTTGTTGATGGTAGTGGCATCAAAAACACACTTGAGCGCGAGACTATTGAATGGCTCCAGCGCGAGGGAATCGTGGACTTCCAAACCAAGAAAGTCTTGCTAGTCTGCGGAGTGGACCGCTTTGGCATGGCAGAATCACTTTGGCGATTAACACGACCCAAAGGCCAAGTTATCTACGGCGATTTGCTGTTCAATGTTGGGGTGCCAATACCAATAACTTCATGGGGCATGCTAAAAATACTGGGACTGATTTTCCTGCCGCTAATCTGCAGGCTACCGTTCAAGTGGCTCTATCCAATCGGCGAGCAACAGGAGAAGAATACGCCCAGACACGAGAAGTACTTCCGCTGGGCAGATGTCGTGGCAGGCGACTTCAAAATAATAAAGAGGTTTATGCCCACACCTGAATCCGGAGCTATGACTGGTAAGGTAGTTATTACAAATACACTTACCCAATCCGACATTGACAACATGAAAGCCTGCAAAGTCAAAATGCTGGTTACATCTACTCGGGAGTTCGATGGAAGAACATTTGCAACAAATGTCGTCGAGGGAATCCTTGTAGCACTATCAGGTAAGCGGCCAGAAGAAATGACGGAACAGGACTATATTGAACTTCTGAGAAAACTTGACTGGCAACCAACGGTGAGAATACTCAATGATTAAGCTCTTATCTAATAAACTAAATGCCCTCCTTACTTCATCGCCTGAGAATATGAATTAATAAATAACTAGGGTGCTAAACATGCGCGAATCCATATTGCGTAAATTACAAGAAATATCAGGGTCTAAGTATGTGCTTACTGCTCCAGAGGACTTGGTGTGCTACGGCTATGATGCCCAACACGTTGAGCATTGCCCAGAAGCAATCGTAAGAGCTGGCAGTGCTGAAGAAGTCTGCGCAATTCTTCACTTGGCAAACGAGGAAGGGTTGCATGTTACACCCCGTGGTGCTGGCACTGGGTTAAGTGGCGGCTCTGTTCCAGCTGCTGGCGGGCTTGTACTTGATCTAGGACGCATGAACCGAATCATAGAGATTGACCAATCAAATCTGCTCGCGACGGTTGAGCCAGGCGTTATCACCGCCGATCTTGCATCCGCAGTAGAGGCAGTTGGTCTCATGTATCCTCCTGACCCAGGAAGCATCAAAGTTTCGACTTTGGGTGGCAACGTAGCTGAGAATGCCGGTGGCCTTCGAGCAATCAAATATGGAGTAACAGCAGACTATATTAAGGTAATTGAAGGTGCAACCCCAACAGGTGAGTTTTTCAAAGCCGGGGCCGTCACCATGAAATCAGTAGCTGGTTATGACTTAGTGCATCTGTTATGTGGCTCTGAAGGCACACTGGCGGTGTTCACAAAGCTTACCTTTAAGCTCCTTCCTTTACCAAAGGCACGCCGCTCCATGGTTGGTCTTTTCTCACAGCTAACTCAAGCAGCAGAGACGGTATCAGCTATTATTAGCGCAGGGATTATGCCTGCCACGCTGGAGATAATGGATAATGTGACCATTCGCACTGTAGAGGAGTTCAAGAAAATTGGCCTTCCAATTGATGCAGGCGCTATGCTTTTGCTGGAAGTTGACGGCGCATCTGCCCAAGTTGCCGAGGAAGCAGATAAGGCAGCCAGCATAATGACATCTCATAACGCTTCAGAAGTTCAAGTAGCCTCAACCCATGCGGAGCGGGACAGGGTTTGGGAAGCAAGGCGTTCGGCCCTTGCCGCATTGGCTCGAGTTCGCCCTACCGCTATTCTTGAAGATGCCACTGTGCCAAGAAGCCAACTTGCCGACATGGTTAGCGAAATTAATCGTATTGCAGATAAATATTCACTTACGATTGGAACATTTGGACATGCGGGAGATGGCAACCTTCATCCAACAATCCTGACTGACCAGCGAGATAAAGAGGAAATGGCGCGTGTCGAGAAAGCCATCGAAGAGATATTCAATGCGGCTCTGCAGCTTGGCGGGACTGTCTCTGGCGAGCACGGAATTGGATTTGCTAAATCAAGATATTTAGCTCGCGAAGTTGGCCCAGGTACTTTAGGTATGATGCGCACCATTAAATCTGCCCTAGACCCAAAAGGGATTCTCAACCCCGGAAAGATATTTACTGACCAAACGACATAAGCTTATGTTAAATGAACTCGACCGCCTGACTTTCAATTGCATAAAGTGTGGTTATTGCAAAGCCGCATGCCCCGTTTATAAGGAGATTGGCGAAGAAGCTGCTTCACCTAGAGGACGCGTTCGCTTGATAAGGGGAGTATATGGCGGCGATGTCTCGCTTAGCCAAAGATATCGCAAACTCATCGAACTATGCATAAGCTGTCGTGCATGCACAGCAGAGTGCCCAAGTGGCGTCAGTCCCAATCAGGCGGTGCTCAATGCACGACATCATCTTGCGATTGAATGCGGCATCCCCTTAATAAAGCGCTTGATATTCCGTCGTGCAATGACTGCTAGAAGGATGTTCCCAGCAAGTGCCAAACTTCTCGGTTTCCTTCAGCGAGCAATCATCCTACAAAGTAGATACAGTCCAGCCAGGCTAATCCTACCCATCCTTGGCCTTCCATTTGACAAAGCAATTCCTTACTTTCAGCTAAAAACCTTTCGCGACCGCATGCCGGAGGTCATACCAACAACAAATAGAAAGTACCGCGTAGCATACTTTGTGGGGTGTGGAGCAGACCTGATTTATCCGGAGATTGGAGAAGCAGTCGTCAATCTACTGACTCACTTTGGAGTCGAAGTCGTCATCCCACGCGAGCAAATGTGCTGTGGGACACCGGTATTCACCTCAGGTGATTTTGAAGGTGCAAAATATTTAGCAAGACAAAACCTCAAAGTTTTGAGTAACTTGGATGTTGACGCAATTATCACCGCTTGTGGGTCCTGCGGCACAACGATAAAGCATGAATGGCACGATCTCCTAGGAATTGAAGTTCCAAGTGAATTAACGTCAAAAGTCTATGATATTACTGAATTTCTCACCGATTGTTTGGCAGTTTTGCTTAGTGCACATACGCCAAAGGCAAAGACTATCACGTATCATGACCCATGCCACCTCGTCAGAGGTATGGGGGTACGAAATCAACCCAGAAAACTCCTCTCATCGTTAGCTGACACAAGGTATGTCGAGCTCGTAGGCGCTGATACATGCTGTGGAGGCGGCGGTGCATACAGCATCTACCATCCAGACATGTCACGAAAGATAGGCGAAAGAAAAGCGGATAATATTTTGAAGACCGAGGCGGACCTAGTTGCGACAGGTTGCCCTGTGTGCATTCTCCAACTGCGAGAAATGTTTTCAATTGCCGGAATTTCACGCCAGGTCGAGCACACCGCGGTTGTACTCAACCGTGCATTGAAGGAAAAATCACAGAAGTAGTCCTATCGTCCATTATGCAAATTCTTGACTGCAACACAAAATGTTGATATAATTTTGATGCTTGCAGCAAAATGGGAGTGTGCGGGCCCATAGCTCAGCGGTAGAGCGGCCGGCTCATAACCGGTTGGTCCTTGGTTCGAATCCGAGTGGGCCCACCAAATAAGAACTTGAATATTGGCACTTCGCGCTAGAAGGACTAAGCTTTAAGCCCTGATTTCCCATCAGGGCATTTAATTTTTTAGAGAGCCAATCCAACTTGAGATCAACATTTGAGGCATAATATATCAGCTCCTGGGTCATGAGCTTCATAACTACGAATCGCAGCACGTTTATTCGAGTTTGCATAGCAGTATACGCAACCATGGGGGCAAGTGCCATATGTTCCAATATCCTTACTCTCATAGCACCCACATTCTTTCCTCGTGGGATGTTCGACTAAATTAGTTACTCTATCAGGAAACAATTGCTTTAGGAGCTCTCCATCAATACAGTGCGCCTTCTTTATTTTGCTCCCAACAAGGTAATCTCCACAACAAGAATACATCTCGATTCCATGATTGGCTGCGATATCTGCAAGGATATTGGCTAGCGTAATTCGCTCAGATTGGGGTAAATCAAAACATTCAATTCTTGTTTCAACAGCAAGAGCCTTAATATTGCGCAAAACTTTTTCATAGTAGCAAACAAAGCTGAAATAACAGCGCTTCACCACGCCTTCTAATTGAGCACAAAGTTCGCGAAACCGCCTAAAATGGTATTCGTTATCTGTCGCTGTAGATATTAAGATGGGGTCATAACGCCACAGAACGCTCTCAGCTCCATATCGCGTTGAAAGTATTCGGGCGCATTTTACCATATCTGCCGTGTCTGGCACCCTCGGTTCGAACACTTTTGGCAATCCTGTAATTGTAAAATGAAAAACCATTCGATAACCACCAGCATCAAGTTCGTCGAGATAAGGCAAAAGAGGCAGGTAATTCTTCGACCAGAAGACAATCGCCAATACATCTTTTGGAAGTAGCGGTACATCATATACTACATTTGAAAACGGATTCATCCAGCGAACGTAACCCTTTCGAATCCGGTTTATGAACCATTCCGAGTAAAAAGCGGGGATATCTGTTCTTCTGCTAGCAGAAATAACATTCATAAAGCCACATACTTAGGTCAAAATTTGGTACCAGCCAAAGTTTATTTTAGCAAAATTTCCCTTGAAAACTTTATTTAGAATATCAAATTGCAAAAGCAAATCAATTTGAGTCACATTTGCCTGCAGGTTTACAGGCAGTGGAGGATAGACAATTCCATTGAACTAAAGGAAACAATGGAGGTGCCGGCCGCCGACGAGACAACTACAACAGCTGGCAGAAAACAAAAGTGTTCTTCGAAAAAGCCGTACCACAAGAGGTAAGGAATGCATATCGCCGCGACGCATTGTCCGGATTGCTAGTTGGCGTATACAATGGTGCAATTTTTCCATTTATTGGGTTCATTGCAAGAGACGAGCTCCACTCTAGTACTTCGCTAATCGCTTTGATAACCTCTGCTCCCTATGTGGGAAGCATGTTTGCATTGTTTTACGCAAACGCAATGGAAGGCAAGGCTAAAATGCCTTATGTAGTTTGGTCAGGTGTAATCGCGCGAGCACTATTTCTGCTTACTCTTTTCACAATGACCCCTCTCCGTTTCGCGCTAATTGCATCTGCCGCACAGCTCGTAGCCACAGTTTCTGGACCAGCCTATGCCGCAGTACTCAAAGAGATTTACCCTGATGAACATCGAGGCCGAATAATGGGCTATATCAGGGTTGGACTTGCAGCAACAAGCTTCTTTTCCACCTTAGCAGTTGGCCAACTGCTTAAAAGGCATATTCTAGATTTTAACTACATATTCCCAATTGGTGCCCTTTTCGGCATCACATCATCCTTGGTCTTCGGAAGCATAAGAACAGCTCCCGTTGACCCAAAATCAAACAATTACAAATCCTCAACAGTTCAGTTTTTGCGGAGCACGCTTGCCATCTTCAAAGAAGACCGCAACTATGCTTGGTTTGCGCTCTCGGTATTCACGTTCGGATTTGGAAATTTGATTGTAGCGCCACTCTATCCTGTATTTCAGGTGGACCAACTGCACATTACAGCAGCACAAGTCGCCATGTTATCAAACATTGCAACTGTTATTTGGATGTTCTCTTATCTATATTGGGGAAAATACGTGGATATGCAGAGCCCATTAAAAGCAGTGATGGTAAATGTCTTGATGGTAAGCCTAGTGCCCTTTGCTTACTTCCTGGCAAACAATGTTTGGATGTTGATTCCAGCTGCGATAATCAACGGAATCACCATGGCTGGAATAGAGCTCAGCTACTTTAATAGCATTCTCTACTTTGCAAAAGAAGGCAGAGAATCACACTACCAGGCATTGCACTCATTCTTATTAGGCATCAGAGGAACGATAGCGCCATTTATAGGAGCTGCGCTAGTTGCATTCTTTAGAGCAAGCCATATAGATATCAGGTTTGTTTTCCTAATATCAATGCTGCTTATGCTCCTCGGTGCAGTACTTCAGCTGGTAGGAGTCAAGTCAAGATATTAATAAAAAAGCAAACAGGGGAAATGAAGCCACTATGGATGAGCCATTCTAGTCAATTTGGCAGTTTTTGTATTTATTTCCCCTGTTCTTCCGTTTTACGGGTATTTCCAAATTATTTCTATTCTTACTCACAAGGGGACTCGCGTTCTTTCTCCTCCATTTGAGCTTCGAGCTCTTTTCGCTTTTCTTCAGCGGCTTGACGTCCAGCCTCCACGGCTTCCTTGACTTTTGATTTAGTTGCTGCGACCATTTCACGGCTCTTAATTGCCGCTTGCGAAATTTGCCCCTTTGCTGTTGATGCAAGGGTGGAAGCCTTCGCTTTCATTTCACCCCATGCTTCGCCCGCTTTTCTTCCAGCCTCACGGGCTTTCTCGCCAATATCGCTTCGAAGCTCTTCACCCTTTTTGGGGGCGTAAAGCAAAGCGGTAACAGCCCCTGCGGCCGCGCCAATTAGGATGCCGAGCCAAAAGTTTCCCTTGCGTGCCATTGCAACTCCTCCTTTTATTTTTGCACCGATGTCCGCTTATACTCGCTAATCGCACGCGAGACACCAGCTATTATGCTTAGAATGCCAATAAGCGGTGACGAAACCGCTTGTTTGATAATATCAGTCGTCGCTACAATTTTGCTCGATACTTTTTTAGCAGTCTCCTCGCTAATTTCCATTACATGTTCTGCTCTGTTTTCTACTTTCTCAACAAAGCCATTGACCGACTTTATTGTTGACGTTACTTCAGCCATTGCTGGTTGAACTGACTTATTAATAAGTCCTCTAACCATTAATGCAAGATAAGCAACTGTGCCTAGCAGCAAAAGATTACATAAGGCAATGACGCCCACGAAAACAATCAGCCATATCATTGAACCCCACCACCAATGATTATCTCCAAACCTGCGAAAATAATCATATTTTGCTGTACCCTTCACTCAGCAAATCGAAACGTAGAATGCTCGGAAACGCAATTGGCAAACAACCGATAGTAAATGACTAACTTAGCGCATTTGTCTTGCGGAATGGTTTTTATTGGCGTATAATATTTTTAAAACACGTCTAAAAACTACGGGCAAGGAGAAACGAGAGTGGCAGAAGATTACAAGCTTTCGAGAATAGTACGCACAGTATCTTCAGAAATCTATATAATTTGGCAAGGAGAACGGCGAATCGGACAAGTCCATCTCCACTATGCCCACTATACCATATACCTCACACTGTTCTTTGAGGTAGATGTCTCACTACAACAAGAAGAGCAGTTGCTTGCCGAAATTGACGACCAAATAGTATCGTCCTATCTTCCCAGCTTTGAACGCGAGGAAATGCTAGTCACAATATTCCGCGGAGAAGAAATCAGCTCATTCAGCTATTGCCCCACGGAACTTGATGAGTTTGATGAGGAAGAGGAGTAACGCTGCGCACGCCCAATGCGACTTGGCGTACACATGCGAATAAGCGAGGGTTTGGAAGCAGCGGCAAGGACAGCTGCGGAGATCGGATGCGAGACAATCCAGGTTTTCGCCGCCAATCCAAATGCTTGGAATTCGCCACCAATCGAACCTGCCAACGGTGCACTCTTTAGAAAGCTCACAACCGATTTCGGCCTCCACCCAGTAGCCGTCCATACACCATATTTGCTTAATCTCGCATCACCTGATTGGCGTATTTATTTGGCATCAGCTCACGTACTAGCGGACCATGTGCGCCGTGCTGAGGCAATTGGCGCCAATTTCGTCGTAACTCACATAGGAAGTCACAAGGGTTCAGGAATTGAGCAGGGAATCAAACGTGTTGCCAGTGCTATTTCTAAGGCGCTGAACCAATCAACTGGAAAGACGGCGCTCCTTCTTGAAAATTCCGCCGGCTCTGGCGATTCGATTGGTTCGAAATTCGAGAACCTGCGGGCAATTCTTGACCAACTAAGCGATTACGCAGACAGACTGGGGATATGCCTCGACACTGCTCATCTTTGGGGAGCGGGATACGATGTGTCAAATAAAGATGAGATTGAACGAACATTCGAGGCTTTTGACTCGACTGTCGGAATGGAATATCTCAAGCTTTTACACCTGAACGACACCAAAGTTGAACTTGGCTCGCGTGTTGACCGGCACGCAAATATAGGCGTGGGGAAAATTGGTGAGCAGGGCTTCCACGCTCTGCTACATTACCCGCCACTTGCAAACCTCGCCGGGGTAATTGAGGTTCCCGCGAAGTCTATCGAGACAGATATCCATGATCTCGGAGTTTTAAAGAGGCTGCGTGAAAAGTAAACTCCTGCTGGACAAGCGATGTTGGTTTACAACTAGGAGCAATTTCACCTATCTGTAAAAGCAAAACCTAACTTGGCAGTCGAGATTTTGCCTGCTTAGCCAAGGCTTTCTCTAGCTGTTCCATTGTAATGTGGCCAGTTTTTATGAGCAGCCGCCCGATGGGAACGGGGTCAAGCCCTTTTTGATGAATCTCTGTTTGCATTTTAAGACATTCCATGATTATTTCTCGCGATGCAAAACCCATATCAATCATTATCTCACCAAGGAGTTTGTTTTCCGCCATGCTTCTTACCTCCCACTACATTTTGTACCGAGCGCCATGTTGTGTCAATATTCGAAGGCAATATCATTATTAAAAAGGCACTATCTTTTTCAACAGCAAACAAAATCATCTCTTGCTAGAAACAGGTTCATGAAGGAAGACGTTCTTGGTACAGGCTCAACAACAGCTTGGTCATCCGGCCATAACCCATGTCTCCAAACTGTTTATCGCCAAGCGAGCGCACCGGCACAAGCTCTCTAGTTGAGCTGGTTAGAAAGACCTCCTCAGCATTGAAAACATCGTCTAGTGTGAAATAGCCTTCCTGTGTCTCGATTCCAACAGCATTTGCTATCTCAATCACAATTGCACGGGTAATTCCTGCAAGGATTCCGCAATCCAGCGCTGGCGTAAAGAGCTTTCCATCGCATACCCAAAATATATTTGCAGCAGTTGCTTCAGAGACATGCCCTTTGGTGTTGAGCAAGAGAGCGTCATCTACTCCAGCACGCCTAGCCTCCGCCCTAGCCATAATCTTCCAGAGGATTCCAGTATGCTTTATACGACTAAGAGGGCTAAGCTCATCACTTCGGAAGCTTGACACCATCAAGCGTAACCCCTCGCTGAATCTCTCCTGCACCATTGGCTTAGCCATAATCACCACAGTCACGCTGGAAGTATCAAGGTCATACCAAAGCAAACCGGTTGCCCCTCTAGTTGCCGTAATCCTCAAATAAGCATCGCTCAGATAATTTGCCGAGAGGGTTTCCTCAACCCAAAGCTTGACTTGTTCCATGTTTGGAGGGGGCATAGAAATCACTGAGCAACCCTCAGCCATGCGTGCAAGGTGCGCATCGAGCATAAATGGCACTCCCTTATAGACACGTATCGTTTCAAATATTCCATCTCCATACAAAAAGCCCCTATCGATAGCCGAGACAGTTGCTTCTTCTGCCGCGACAAGCTTTCCATTTATGCAAACTTTGCCCCATTCTTTGAGGAGCTTTTCAGACATCCTAGAACCTCCATGAATGCTCGACCCTTGTCAAGTGTCTCCTGGTATTCGGCCACCGGCTCGGAATCAGCAACAATGCCCCCGCCAACGTGGAAATAACACAAATCACCCTTTGTTATAGCTGTCCTAATTGCTACGTTCAGATTAACCGAGCCGTCAAACCCAAGATAACCTATCGAACCAGTATATACTCCGCGGCGAACCGGCTCGAGTTCGCTGATAATCTCCATCGAGCGTATTTTTGGTGCACCGGTAATAGAACCGCTAGGGAAACAAGCCATCAGCAAATCCACTGCTCCTAGCCCTTGCCGCAAGCGACCCCTAACAGTCGTAACAAGGTGATGCACTGTCGAATGGCTTTCCACCTGCGCAAGAAGCGGCACATCCACCGAACCAAACTCACACACCCGCCCAAGGTCGTTCCTTTCAAGGTCCACAATCATGACATTCTCTGCCATGTCTTTCTCGCTTGAGGCTAGCTCTCTCGCAAGCCTCTCATCCTCACTCGAGGTGCTTCCACGTGGCCGCGTGCCTTTAATTGGTTTTGTAATCACAATTCGCGTGCTGGGGCAGTAGTCAAGGAAACATTCGGGCGAGGAACACACAACTTGGAAACCGCCGCAGTTTAAATAGGCAGCATAGGGCGACGGATTGATGCTTCTCAATTTAAGATACATACTCCAGGGTGACATTGTGAGCGGCACTTTAAACCTTTGAGAAATGTTTACCTGGTAGATATCGCCAGCCGCAATATATTCTTTGCACCTATTAACAACCGCGCAGTATTCATCCAGTGTAAAGCTTGAGCAAGGAGCAATTATACTCTCGCCCTCTCTTGGCAAATGATGTTGATTGTCTTCGCCTTGTGCGTCAATAATCAATTGTTCTAGTGCCATGATTCCAGGCAATGGATCTGGTGTCCCCTCTAGGGAGCATCCATTCAGAAATATTGCCTTCTCTGTATGGTCAAAGATTGCCAAGTGATTATAGAAGCCAAGAAAGCAGTCCGGCATGCCAATATCATCAGGTTGAGGCTCAGGTAAATTCTCAATTAAACCGCCCATTTCATATCCAAAGTATCCAACAATGGCTCCCGCAAGTAGATTGGGCTCGGTTTGGAAACGAAAAAGCAAATCCCGAAGTATTTCAAATGGAGATAAATTTGTTTCCAAGCTTTCACCCGACATATTTAGAAAACTGCTGCGGCCAATTGTGCGGAGGGTCCCGAAGGGACTGGTGCAAATAATCGAGAATCTTCCATAAAGTGCGCCTGGCTGGCTTTCAAGAAGCATCGAGCCGGGCAGGCAGGCAATATGCTCGAAAACCTGCGCTGGCTCAACCCAGAACGGTAATTTCCGGGTCAATATGGAGGAGCTTTTGGTTGCCAGATATGAAGCACGGCTACTCAAAAGTAATGGTCCTTTCAGAACAAGCTGAGTTTAGGCTCCTTTTTCGCCTCAATAACCTTTAGGCGAGCAGCCGCAATGTCAGCCACCAGAGAAGCACGAGCGCTTTCGAAAGCCTCGCCATGTTGGCGCAAAATGTAAGCCGGGTGTAGCGCTGCCGTAGCATATCTAGCATATGGAGTGGGAAACCATTGGCCCCGCTCCTTTGTCATTTGAAAACCCTTATGAATGATTGTGTTTGCTGCAGGTGCGCCCAGACATAATATAACCAGCGGCTGAATAATCTCAATTTGCTTTTGGAGCCAGGGAAGACACATTGCAATCTCAGTAGCAGTAGGCGGCCGATTTCGCACAGCACCGTTTTCGACTGTGATTGCCCTACATTTGAGAACATTGCATATATACACATGTTTTCGGGTGATGCCATTCTCCCTAAGCGCTTGATCGAGAAGCTGACCAGCCCTGCCGACGAATGGCCGCCCTGTAGCGTCCTCTGTTGCCCCTGGACCTTCTCCAATTATTACCAACGGTGTCTCGGGATTCCCTTCGCCAAAAACAACGTTCGTTCGAGTCTCACAAAGCTCACACCGTCGACATTCAAGAGCTTCCGCCTTCAGCCTTTCCATGCGTTCGACTACTTCAGACATGCTATGGCGCCCCCAAGTTTTCAATCCTCTTTTTTAGCTTCTCATAGGTTGCTTCGAGACTTTCGGGTAAAACCTTCGTCTCTCCGATTACAGGCATAAAGTTTGTATCGCCGTTCCAACGCGGAACAACATGCCAGTGTAAATGGTCCTCGATTCCCGCACCAGCTGGCCGACCAAGATTAACGCCCAAGTTGAAACCGTCGGGGTTCATCTCAGCGGTCAAAAGCCGCACCGAATACCTTAAGAGTTGGCTAATTTCGAGAAGTTCGTCTTCGCCTAGGTCATACATATCCGCCGTATGTTTAAACGGCGCAATCATTAAATGGCCAGGGTTATAGGGAAAGCTGTTCAGCATTATGAAAGCCGTCTTCCCGCGCCAGAGAATCAGGTTTTCTTTATCTCTATTCTCTTTTGGCTTATCGCAAAATATACAACCCTCCATCTCGCTCTGTTGAATATACTTCATTCGCCACGGTGCCCACAAACGCTTCATTGGTTAACCCATTCCGCTCTGGCGGACAAAATTCATCCGCAAATCGCTGAGCATTCCTTTCAATTCATTTATCTCTTCCGGCTGGAGATTGCTCTCGATGTGCCCAATTAAAAGCGCAAGCGCATCAATTGCAACTTTTGCCTGGCCAAGATCTTTCTCAATCTTTCCAGTTAAAGGATTCTTTACCAATCCGAGCCACTGCCAAGCATGCGCTCCCAGGATACCGATGAAAGACTTAAGAAGTGAGTACACATCTGCCGGCTGCATTTGGTACTCTTCTTCAGCCGCTTCTTCGGTTTTTGCTGAAGCTTCTTCCTCGTTTGGTTGTGGGGACTCATTAGCTTGGCGATTTGCGCCCTCGACTACTTCCACATCTCCGTCCTTATTAATCTTAATTTTGCGCTTATCAACAACCTCATATTCCTTATCTTCTTCGCTCAATTCTTTTCCCTCCGTTTCCCCGATAGAACCGTATAAATGCGATAAGTATCACTGCCAAAGCGGCACCGAAAACATCGGCAATCCAATCATATAGCTCGCATCTACGTCCTGGGACAAATCGCTGATGAAACTCATCAGTTATCCCATAAAGTGCTATTATTCCAAATGTTTGAGTGTATATGCCAGGCCAACTCAAGAGCGGCCACAACAACGAGCCTCGAAATACCAATATTCCAAGGCCAAAATAAGCCAATACATGCTCGAATTTATCTTTTCCAAAAACTCCCGGCGGTGAGGGAAGCGTCGGCTGTGACGAAAGGAAAAAGATAGCACCCATGTAAATTAATACCGGTAGCCACGGCCCAACCCATGATCCTTGCTTTGAACACTGCACTCCGCCGATTTGATTTTGGCTCATGAGATCATCCGAATGAATTCATCTTCAGTCAATATTGTAATTCCCAGCTCCTTGGCCTTTTCAAGCTTTGAGCCGGCGCCCTCCCCTGCAACAACAAAATCGGTATTCCTGCTAACGCTTGATGCCGCCCTGCCTCCGAGAAGCCTAACTTTCTCCTCTGCCTCTTCTCGGGTCATTGTTTTTAGTCCACCGGTGAACACGAATGTCTTGCCTGCAAGGGTGGCTCCTGTCCGCGGGGCTGTTTTGGGAATTACACCTGCCTTGCGGAGTTTTTCGAGTACCGCACGGTTCTCTGGCTGGGCAAAGAAAGTTGCAATACTTTTAGCAATAACTGGCCCAATCTCAGGAATACCGCACAACTCCTCATAGCTGGCGTTTTCTAACGCCTCCAGCGAACCAAAATGGTCCGCAAGCACCTGAGCCACATGCTCGCCAACATGCCTAATTCCAAGGCCGTAAATCAGCCTAGGAAGTGTTGTGTTTTTGCTCTTTTCGATGGCTTCCAGGATATTTGATGCTAGCTTCTTGCCCATTCGTTCAAGAAGCAAGAGATCGTCCATTTTAAGCAAGTATAGGTCAGCAGGATCGCGTACGAGCCCTTTATCAACGAGTTGGTCAACTTGTGCTGGCCCAACTCCTTCGATATTCATCGCACCTCGAGAAGCAAAGTGGACAATCCTCTCTTTTAATTGCGCCGGGCACGCTAGGTTGACGCACCTAGCAACTGCCTCACCCTCCGGCCTCTCAACCTCGCCTCCACACTCGGGGCACTTGTTAGGCATCACAAACTCTCGTTCATCGCCAGTTCGCTTCTCTTTTATGACTTGCACAACCTCGGGAATGACATCGCCTGCACGCTGAACTACTACAGTATCGCCAATTCGAATGTCCTTTCGTCGGATTTCGTCCTCATTATGAAGGGTCGCTCGGCTAACCGTTACCCCTCCAACCTCAACAGGTTCCATGATCGCAACCGGAGTTAATGCACCAGTACGCCCGACCTGCACAATGATGTCCAGGATCTTGGTTGTCTCCTGCATCGCAGGAAATTTGTACGCTACAGCCCATCGTGGACTTCTTGCCACGTAGCCGAGGCGATTCTGCAGGTCAAGAGAGTTCACCTTAACTACAACGCCGTCTATGTCATAACCTAGGGTTCCGCGCTTTTCAGTCCATTCATCCACAAACTCTTTCACACTATCAATATTTGGACATAGGCGTATATTTGGATTAACTTTGAAACCCCACGACTTGAGTGCCTGAAGAATCTCATAATGCGTTCGGAATTCTACGCCTTGCACGAAGCCGATGCCATAAACGAAGATATCAAGCTTCCGGCTTGCGGTGACAGAAGAGTCAAGCTGCCTGACCGACCCCGCTGCAGCATTCCGAGGGTTTGCAAAGGTAGGTTCGCCTTTTTCTTCTCGCTCACGATTTATCCGACGAAATTCTTCGTGGAGCATGAACACCTCGCCCCGAACTTCAACAATCTCGGGAATCGGATAACAACCCAGGTCACTTATAGATTCCGACCCGAATAACGGCAGCGTATCCCCTCGACTTTGAGTTGCAGCAACAGCAGGCGGCGGTTCTGGGAACCTTTGTGGTTGAATTAAAACCAATGGGATTGATCTTATTGTTTTCAAATTGGCTGTAACATCCTCGCCAGTGTAGCCATCTCCACGGGTTGCCCCGCGAACGAAATACCCATTCTCGTAAGTGAGCGACACAGCCAATCCGTCAATTTTTAGCTCCGCCACATATTCAATGTCATCGCCAGGATTCATGCCAAGCATTCGCTTGATTCGCTGGTCGAATGCTAAGAGCTCCTCCTCACCGAACGCATTGCTAAGGCTTAGCATAGGTTGGCGATGTGTGTATGACTCGAACTCAGTTGCTGGAGGAGCACCAATTCGTTGAGTTGGAGAATCAGGCGTGACAAGGTCTGGAAATGCTTCCTCAAGAGAAATTAGCTCTTGCATCAACCGGTCATATTCTGCGTCGGAGATTACCGGCTGGTCAAGAACATAATACCGATAGTTGTGATAGTTAATTTGCCGTCTAAGCTCTTCAATTCTGGCAGCGGCTGCCTGTTTGTCCATGATATCCCTCTTCCGTTGCTAAGTACTTCAGGAATAGGGCGGTAAAAAGATTAAAATGCGCAATTTCAAGAATTCAGCTCTTTTTCATTTCAACTTTACTTGGGCTCAATTGTAAAATTTAACACTGCACTAGTTCGCTGTCAAACGTTAGGCGTGCATAAGTAACCGAGAAAGCCACCTCTCATGCTCAACTAATCGCAGGAGTTCATAAGATATTTTGCAAAATTGCTACTTGAGTTGCCCTAATGATATAATGCTCGTAGCTGACCTGCCAGTAAACGCTGGCTACATGGATATTCTCCACATGAGCTCTTATACCTATTTTTACTATGGGCTAGCAATCTGTATCGTTATTGGAGTCCCAATCACATCGGCTCTTTGGATGCGCCGTAAACTTCATGCCCCATGGAAATACCTCGCCTATGGGATTCTAACGTTCATTATCTCGCAAGTTTTGCGCCTCCCCACGCTTGAAATAATTAGAAAAGTCACCGGTGCACAACATGAGTCTGCAACAATTCTTTGGTTGGCATGTCTTGCACTCAGCGCAGGCTTTTTCGAAGAGGTAGCGCGATATATTGGCTTTTTATTTCTTTTTCGTGGTGGTCGTAATCCTCAGAATGCAGTAATATATGGGCTAGGACACGGGGGGTTCGAAACATCACTCGTCGCCCTTCAGATGCTTTCGGTGTTACGTATGCTTTCCGCCTATGGAAGATTAGATATTTCAGCGGTTCATCTCAACGCTCAGACCCTTTCTATTATTGAATTTGCCAAGACCGGATGGCTTCCCATGGCAGGCGCTTTTGAGCGCATTGCGACTCTTCCTGTTCATGTCGCTCTCTCGCTGGTAGTTCTGCAAGCTTTTTCAAGGCAAGACAGGTCCTGGCTGGTTCTTGCAATAGGCATCCATGCTGGAATTAACTTCTCTGCCATATTTGCATCAAGACACCTGGGTCTCTTCTGGACTGAAATTCTCCTCGGGCTCTTTGCAATTGGAGCGATACTCTTGGTACGAAAGTTAATAAATGATTGACATATGGACGCAAACGCAGTAGAGTTGAGTTAGCAAGAGAAAGTTCAGGCAGGATGCCATCATGAGCGGAGGGATTCACCGTGTCCGACCAAAACCAACTGAAGCAGGGTCTGGAGCTTCTGAAAGCTGGAAAAATAGACGAAGCAATCGGTCAGCTCGAGCTAGCTTGTGAAATGGATCCGAGCGATTACAGAGCGTTCAACTATCTAGGAATTGCTTACGCACAGAAGAAGCTTTTCAACAGAGCCATAGGAGCATTCAACAGGGCAATACAACTTCGCTCGGATATCCCCAGCGTCCACTACAACCTTGGGCTTGCATACGATGCCGACGGCCTTCCCGAAAAGGCGCGCGAGGAGTTCGAAAAGGCACTCGAGCTAGACCCGAACTACGAGAAAGCCAGGGAAGCCCTTAAGCACGTAATGAAGGAAGAGGAAGAGCTAAACCAAGGGCAAGCTTGTGCTAGGCATACCGATGAACCAGCCATTGGACATTGTTCTTTTTGCCACCTGCCTGTATGTAAGGAATGCAAGACTATTATTGATGGAAAAATCTTCTGCAAGTTCTGCGCAGAAAAGCTTCGGTAGGTGAAAAATGGACGTAGGTTTCATTGGCCTTGGAACCATGGGGCGGCCCATGGTGCGAAATCTGCTGAAAAGTGGATTTAGGGTTAACATATATGGGCGGCGAAAGCCAATTATGGATGAGCTTGCAGCAGAAGGAGCAGTGCCCGCAGAATCACCGGCAGAAGTCGCCCGTCGCTCGGAAGTCGTTATCACCATGCTCCCCGATTCTCCAGATGTAAAGTTGGTCGTAACCGGCCCCTCGGGTGTATTAGAAGGTGCGCGGCCCGAATCGGTGATAATTGATATGAGCACAATCTCCCCGGCAGTTGCCAAAGAAATTGCTAAGGAGGCTGCTGAGAAGGGAATCTATTTCCTCGATGCTCCAGTTAGCGGAGGCGAGCCTGGCGCAATTGCCGCCACCCTTTCAATAATGGTCGGCGGCGACAAAGCGGCATTCGACAAGTGTCTCCCTATTTTTCAGGCTCTTGGAAAAAACATAACATACATGGGAGAAAGTGGAACCGGCCAGATGACGAAGCTCTGCAACCAGATTATCTGCGCGCTGAACATCCAAGCGGTATGTGAAGGTCTTATGCTTGGCGAGAAAGCGGGGCTAAACATGGAAAAGCTTCTATCGGTTGTCTCAGCTGGCGCAGCGAGCAGTTGGATGTTATCCAACCTCGCCCCAAAAATGCTTGCGGAAGACTACGAACCTGGATTCAAAGTTATTCTCCAGCAAAAAGACCTCCGCCTCGCGCTTGGAGCAGCCGAGGAGATGAAGCTGCCTCTGCCGGGAACAAGCCTCGTTCATCAACTATTCCGAGCAGTCGAAGCCGCAGGCATGGGCGAAAAAGGCACGCAAGCTCTTATTATTGCACTAAAGAAACTTGCGGCATCGGACGCATAGATAAGAATATCGCTTAACTTGGCGCAAATGGGATTATTAACGCGAGATTGGGGTGATAGGTCTTAATCCAATACCCACGCCAGGGCTCGAGGATGCAAATATTGCCAAAGCCAATATCTACTGCCCCATACTCTGAGCGGACGTTGTCCCAGAAATAAAGGCATGGCTCAATCCAACCATAGTCTGCTGCCGTCTCAACCGAAATAACGCTTTTGCCGTTGGAAACTAAACAGCTGTTTACATCAACAATAAAATTAAATGGATGCCCAATCATATGGTAACCGGTATTCGGCAAACCAATCCAAAAATCTGCTCTTGGCTCATAATTCCCCAAACCTTCAAATGCGATGGTATGATTCTGCGACGATAAAAGGCACAAACCCAAACCCAATCGAATTCCGGGAAAGGTATACGATTGATAACTATCATAAATAACGAATGATTTGGTAAAATTATCCCAGTGTGCTAGCAACCCGTCTATTGGTATTCCTGCAAATACCTGCTCAGGCTTAGACGTCGTAGAAATTGCCGGAATGGAAATCAGATTGGCCCCTTGTCTGACAGTGCCTATTGGCGATGTGTAGACCTCCAAAGGTATATCACAAACAATATCGCTTGCGAATCTTGGGCGAATCTGAGGTTTTAGCTGCCCGGCTTCAAGAGCAAGCGCGCAAACACCTGTTACTGTAACATAGCTACCAACAGGCGGTTTAGGAATCGGGTTTCTCAGATTGGAAAGCGAAACGGTCAACTCGCCGGATAATTTAGGCAAAGTCCCATCTGATATATTGAACCACTCAGTTCCAACTTGAGTCACCTTGCCCCAAGTCTTGACTAGAAGACCCGCGTTTGAGAGTCCTTGCAATAAATCTTCATATAACAAGCCCATTCCACCGCCGCGATTTCCAACGTACAAGTTGGGCATCCCCAATGGAGGCGGAGCACTGTTGCTCCCACGGCTCTCGAAAACATACGCTTGTATAAGTTTCTGACCACCAACGACCTGAACTTCGCCTGTAACAGTCACTAGCGATCCTGTAAGCGCCTCACAATTACCACTGACCTGTATTCCAGTGGAACGATCGCTTTCACATATCCATATGCAGTCAGTGAAAGCATCGCTCCCTGCGATAACAGGCTTGTTGCTAAGTCGGACTAACCTACCTTCTTGGAGCGAAGAAATGTCCCCAATAGCGGGGACATCTAAAACGGTATTGACCACTTGAATGTCCAGCTTTGCCATGCCTTGTGTATATACGCTTGAATTCTCGTAAGCTATTGCCTCAATGACATGGGCACCATCAGCAACCGTAGTAGTATCCCAAATATACTGGTAAGGTGGAGATGTTTGGGTAGCAACTAGATTGTCATCTATATAGAATTCAACTTTGGCAATGCCAGAGGCATCACTTGCTTCGACAGCAATTGTGACCATACCATGCGCTACTTTTTCTGGGTTGGGGCTAGTTATGCTCACAATTGGCGGAGTTGCGTAAGGCGCCATAAGCGGGTCACCAGACACTACAGATTTCCAATAAATACAAGGTGTTGCCGCTAAAAAGCTCTCCGCCACATTATAGCCCTGGAGGTATCTACCGAACAAAATTGTGGGATACGTCGCTACAGTAACGAACGGCTCGGAGACAAAACCATTAACGGCTGATGCTCCTTGGGCAATTAAATCAACTATTAGCGATTGAGTGCCCGGCATCCACGGGTCGGTAAATGTCCTTCCACTGCTAGAAACTACTGTGTCAGCAATGGACCCAGGCGCAAAATAATTCGAAGTATATAAGGAGTAGCTAAAACTCGCCTCTGCGCTTCCCCAACCAAAGTAACCCATTACACCCTGCTGGCCGCCGACAAACTCATTTATCCTTGAATCAAAAGTCACGTTATCATAGTAGGTCTGCCACCCAGCATTAAACAAAGCATTGTTTGCTGTTCGGATGCGATCGTTAACAAGCATGTATTGGGCGTATCCACTGCTCGCACCGTCCAGAATGAAGAGGCCATTTCTAGGCTGTGCTGCTAAAGAGTCATCAATCATTCGCCGAATGTCGGCCTCCGTACGAGCATCAAGGCGAGTTACTGCGTAGAAATGTTTACCATT
Organism: Armatimonadota bacterium; assembly: GCA_029907255.1. Lineage (NCBI taxonomy): Bacteria > Bacillati > Armatimonadota > Armatimonadota bacterium. The sequence continues at coordinate 171,009 of JARYMF010000002.1, read as the reverse complement.
GAAATCAAGTTTGTGAGTGAAGTACTGGACAGGAGCTGGCGGATTGGCAGTTGGACCATAAGGGTTTTGTATCACGTCCTTAATAGTCGGTTCTCCAACACAAGTCAGGATGCTGTTAACTGAGAGCGGCCCGCTGAAGGCAACATCATCATAATGAGCCCCGAGGGGAATTCCTTTGGTTAGAACAATATAATCAATGCGGTCATGTAACCCTGGAGTATTGTTTATGTAGTCGCGTATAGGCGCAACGATATTGTTCTCGCAATCCGACTTGCTAGTATACTCGGATGTTGAACAACGAATGTGGCAAACATTCTTTGCAGGAATACCGCGCTTTTGCTGATAATATGCGGCTATCGACTGTGAGATGGGGCTATTGTCATTTACGACGAGAAGAACGTTTTTCGGTCCCCCACCGCCAACGCAAATACCGGGCAAACAAATACCCGCCAAAGCCGCAAGCAGTACACTAATAAGCGGCCTATTTCTAAACATTGCTGGTCAACTCGCGGAAACATTTTTTTCCGTACTAGAGCAATTGAAAAACACGAGAGCATTCGCTAAAAAAACACTTCCCAAACGTCGCACTCACACAAGTTTGTTTCTCCCTAAAGCGCAAAAACGTCTGTCCTTCTGCCTTTTAAAATCGCCCGCCAGCACGAAGGACAGACGTCTCAAATCGCTTTCTTCCTTACCAAGACCAACTGATTCACGAATTAAAAACTCGTGTAATTGGTTTTTTCTATTTTCTTCTTCTAAGGATCGGGAGCAACCCGCCAGTGAGACCAAACAACGCCAGTATCGAGCTCGGCTCCGGAATCAACATTGCTGGGCCGGGCACATATACAGTCCATTCCGTGCCGGGGGCCATTCCGTCCATCGTCACTGCAATTCCCTCGGTAAGGTAGCTATTGGGAACTATTAAGTGGAAGTATCCCACCCAAGCAGTGTGGTCTGGAATGACATCCTCCAAGCTATTCGCCGTCCAAATCGCATTGTCTTTTCTCGGCACCCACTGTCGCGTTTGAATCCAAAATCTCCAACTAACTTCCGGATGGTTTACAGGCCCAGAACCAACCCATGGCTTATAAATGCCAGTGTTTGGCACCTCGGCGCGGACAATCAGCTGGCCGAATGGTATCGTTTGGTTTTCATAGCATGTGACTTTGTAGACATACTCGTAAGTTTGCGGGTCGAAGCTTACAAACTCACAGCTGGGTGGAACAAATTCCTGAGCCCAAGCGCCCCCGAAGCAAATTCCTGCAAGTGCGAGCATTGTAGCTAGCCGAAGGACCATTTTCATACTCCAACTCACCTCCTCAGCCCCTTAGAAGTATTTTGAAATTTCAAAGGGCTTGTTTATTTTCTACGCCCGCGCATGATAACAGGTATGCTCCCCACAAACATACCTGCTAATATTGCCAAACTTGACGGCTCGGGTATCATGCCAGGAACCATAAGGCTTGTTTCATTGCGGCTTTCCAGCAAACCACCGCCCATAGTTCCAACAATACCTGGGACAGGTTGCGTATTTGGTACGGTGAGGTAAAAGTAACCAACAAGTGGAGCATCGAGATATTGGCCTGGCGGAACTGGGTCGCCCATTCCAGAATACCAAATGTAAAGGGAAACATTCCCAGAACCAGGATTCCAATAAGTTAGCCGGTTACTCCACCCCCAGCTTTCACCGTCAACAATTATTCCTGACATTGAATAAGCAAAGTTTAAGGGAGTATAAGCTCTAACCTCAAAATGGTCAAAAGGGTAGATCGAATCAGGCACGTTCCATTGGGTTACTTTGTAGGTATACGTCCATGTGTTCGGGTTAAAACCCAAATACTGGACTGTTGGGAAAGTAACAGCAAGTGCACATGAGCTGGTGACGAAGGCAAGAAGCGCAATCACAATCACGAAGCGGAAAAATTTATACACGCTCTTGCTCACCTCCTTTTCGAAGGGCATTAAACCCTCCGGTGCCCCGGGCTAGGAATCGGAATCGCCGGCTGTACGAACAAAGATTTTCTTCAAAACAGAAAACGGTTTTGAAGGAGAATAGAGGTAATCAAGAGGTATGCTGGGAAACCATCAGCCTCTTTTTCTCCTGTCCCTTACACTGCAAAATTATCTTGCTTCCTAGGGGCTCGCCACATGCCATATTATTTTTGCAGCGGCTGTGGGTCACCGCTCCCCGGAAACTATGTTGGTCGGCAAGTTTTCTACCGATACCAACATGTGCAGTATAAACCCAATTGCCAAGGTTGTCAAGAAGATTCTTGACATTTCTAAAAAACAGGTAATTTTACTAGTTGTTTAACGCCTTAACCCAGTAATTTCCATGCCAAAGAGTTCAAAACAAAGCATTGATACGATTTTGTCCTACATTTCCAAAAGCCATTCTACAAAGCCTTAAAAAGTAAATAAGTAAGTTGGATTCATAGTTGTGTTGACGAACACGGGTGTAAAGTTTAAAATAAGTTTTGCCTGCCAAGGAAGCTTTAGGTGGGAATATATAAAACAGTTTATCAGTGTCCTCTGAAACAAAAAGGAGCTCTACGATGGCAAAGACTGAAAAAGAAACCCCGGTTGTAGAAACAAATCTTGGACTGCCTCGTGAACAGCTTGCCGATTTTCTTCGGCAGATGTATGAGATACGATTTTTCGAAGAGAAAGTCGCCGAATTGCTCAAGATGGGAATCATCAAAGGTGCCTCGCATTTATACGCTGGCGAGGAAGCTGTGGCAGTCGGCGCAATTTCCGCAATTACAGAAGACGATGTCATTGCCAGCACTCACCGCGGCCATGGCCACTGTGGCGCCATTGGCGTGAAACACGCACACACAGAAGCCGAACGCCAAGAGCATTGGAATAAAATGATGGCTGAGCTTATGGGCAAAGCCACGGGATACTGCAAGGGCCGCGGGGGTTCCATGCACATTGCCGACGTTGCGAAAGGAAATCTTGGGTCAACGGGCATAGTTGGCGGTAATATTCCAATTGGCACCGGCGCAGCGCTTGCAGAAAAACTAAAGGGAACAAAAAACGTTGTACTATGCTTCTTTGGTGATGGTGCAAGCAACACGGGCGCTTTTCACGAATCGCTAAACATGGGGGCATCACTTCTTGGCGGGCTACCGGTGGTTTATATATGTGAAAACAACCTATACGGCATGTCGGTCGCCTTTCATAAAAAATCGGTAGAGGATGCGGGGCGGGCATCGAAGATTGAGAATGTTGCAGACCGAGCTTCGGCCTATGGCATACCAGGTTACATAGTAAATGGCATGGATGTCTTAGCAGTTCGCGATGTTGTTCTTCGCGCTGTTGAGCGTGCGCGCCAAGGTGGGGGCCCAACATTAATAGAAGCCAAAACATATCGCTGGTTTGGCCACTCAATCTCCGACCAGCGCATTTACCGCACAAAGGAAGAAGAAGCAGAATGGAAGAGCAAATGCCCAATCGAGAACTTCCGCATCAGGTTACAAAAAGAAGCTGGCTTTACCGAAGAAGAGCTAAATAAGATACGCGATACGGCATTTGAAACTATTGAAAAAGCAACCGAGTTTGCTATGAACAGCCCCTACCCCGACGTCAGCGAACTCTATGACGACGTTTACGTCCCGCTTGACATCGAGCGGTGGGAGGCAGAAAAAGCTCGTGAAAAACCACTTGCGGAGAAAATAAAGGCTATTGAAGCTGAAATTCGCGCCTTCACCCGCCAGCAATCTGGCGGTGCCCCAAAGGCAGCTTTACCCAAATTGAACAAAGAGGCTGTCGCTCAATTTGAAGAGAAATACGGCATCCCAATCATAACATATGTCCAAGCAATCGTTGATGCCCAACGCGAAGAAATGAAGCGTGACGAACGCGTTTTTATCATGGGCGAAGATGTTGGGCTTTACGGCGGTGCATATGCGGCTACTCGAGGCTTATATGCAGAGTTTGGCCCAAATCGAGTTATTGATACGGCAATCTCAGAAGCGGCAATCGCGGGAGCGGCGGCAGCAGCGGCGATGCGTGGGATGCGACCAATCGCCGAAATAATGTACATTGACTTCGCTACGATTGCCTCTGACCAGATAGTGCACAATATGGCTTACAACCGCTATATGTTTGGCGGAAAAACCAAGGTGCCGTGTGTACTCCGCACCGAAGGAGGAGTAGGCCGATGTATTGCAGCCCACCACTCCGAGAGCTTGGAAGCCTGGTTTGTGCATATCCCCGGTCTATATGTCGTAATGCCATCCACGCCTTACGACGCAAAGGGGTTGCTAAAAGCATCCATCCGCGACGACAACCCGGTTATATTCATTGAACACAAGGTACTCTACAGCGGCGTGATGGGCCCCGTGCCTACGGAAGATTATATCATCCCCCTTGGAGTTGCGGATATAAAGCGAGAGGGAACGGATGCAACAGTTGTGGCTTATTCCCGAATGCTGCACTTCGCCCTTGACGCAGCTTGCGAACTGGAGAAAGAAGGAATAAGCATAGAGGTGGTTGATCCTCGGACACTCAAACCTCTAGATGTAGAGACAATTGCAAACTCAGTACGCAAAACCGGTCGGTTGATTACTGTATCAGAGGGTTATCCAGCATGCGGAGTTGGCGAAACTATTGTGCGCCAGGTAAGTGAATTCAGATTCGCAGATGGCACTCTCTGCTTTGACTATCTCGATGCGCCGCCAGTCGTCCTCGCAGGCAAGGATGTGCCAATCCCGATGAGCGAGCCTTTGGAGGATGCAGTCGTCCCAAGTAGAGATGATATTGTCCAAGCAGTGAAGTCAGTTTTGTAGGTAAAACAAAAGTACCTTTCATTTAATGCACGGGTTTAAAAACTAGCCATCAAAGAATATAGAGTGGCAAGGCGCCTTATTCATTGGAGGACTGACGTCTGATTAAATGTACAATTCACCGGCGCACCTCAGCTCCGTAATCAAGTCTTGTGCCCTTGAACTTGGCTTTCACGCAGTTGGAATCACTAGCGCCGAGCCATTTGACGAAGCTGAGCACGCCCTCATCGAGCGCTTCGAGCAAGGATTTCTTAATGGAACTAGCTTTAACCCCGAAACCATAAAGTTATACACTCACCCGCGCGAGTCGTTCCCAACTGCCCAGTCAATTATCTCAGTTGCTCTCTCCTATCTAACGAGCGAAACCGGACACCAGTCTCTGCGCACCGACGTACCCCGTGGATTTGTCGCGAGGTTCGCCCGAGGACGCGACTATCATCTTGTTCTGCAGGAAAAACTAGCATTACTCACAAAGCTGATAAGGAGCAAAGTACAAACCTCAGTTCAAATTTATTCACTTGTGGATACGGGTCCGCTCTTGGACCGTTCGGTCGCAATTCGAGCGGGTATTGGCTCGCGTGGAAAAAATACGTGCGTCTATGTTGGAGAATACAAATCATGGGTTGTGCTTGGCGAGCTTGTCACAGATCTTGAGCTAATGCCAGACAAACCAGGCTTGCTTGATATTTGCGGAGAATGTGATGCATGTATGAAAGCGTGTCCCACTAATGCAATACGCGCTCCGTTTAAAGTGGATGTGCGAATTTGCCTATCCTATGTCACGCAAATGAAGGGATTTATTCCGCTTCCTCTTCGCGAGAAACTCGGCAATCGAATATATGGATGCGATACTTGTCAATCCGCTTGCCCATTAAATAAATATGCAAAAACAGGAAATGTCGTCGATTTCCAGACCCCGCCGTCCTTATCCAAGACCTCTTCAGTCGCTCTGACGCGCGAGGAAAGAGATACTTCCGAGTCTCATCTAGCATCCTCAGGATTTGGCGCCAACCCAGAGCTGATTCCTCTGCTGAACATTTCGCCAGCGGAGTTTAAAAGACAGATTGGCCCAACAACAGTAGGATGGATTGGGCGCACGCGATTCCGTCGGAACATAGCAGTGGCACTTGGAAACATTGGCGACCCAGCGGCAGTTCCCAGCCTCATTGAAGCCCTCTCAGACCCTGAGCCAGTGATACGAGCTCACGCCGCCTGGGCACTTGGCAAAATTGGCACTTTACCTGCAAAGAACGCTCTTGAATCTGCACTGCACCGAGAAACCGATGCAAAGGTCTCGACCGAAATTCGTTCCGCCCTGGATTTTTTACTAAAAAGTCCCTAATTCAATTTATAAATGAGAAATTAAGGGCATCGCTAAGCAAACTTTTCTTCGGAAAGCCGGCGCGATAGAAGGAATCCACCGATGACCGATACGGCAAGGAGCGCCAGCCCAACACTCCAAGGACCCAGAATCAGCCGGCCGATGCCAAACAACGCGCTATACACCGACACTATGCCAATTATATAGCTTACAAGGTTTTTCCTTATACTACCAATCGGATAGGGCGCATCGTCTCCCATGAGCTTCCTGATTCGACTCCAACCCGGCCCGGGGGGACGCACCCGTTTATAGAATTCTATTAAAGTTGCATCATCAACTGGTTTAGTGAGAAGCGTTACAAGCAACCAGACAATCGTGCAAACTGGCACCAACACGAGAAGGGTAGTCGGGAACACCATCGTATTAAGGAACTTAAGCGTTGAGCCAAGCCACTGTGGCATAGAAGCTAGTTTCTCGACCGTGAGATATTTTGCGGCGAACCATGGGCTGGCAAAGATTTTAAGAATAATGGCAGTTACAAAGGATGTCGCAAGTGCCGAAAGTTCAGACCAAGCATTTACCCGCCACCAATACCAGCGGAGAATATAAACGACACCAATTCCGGCGACGATTTGAGTGAGCAACTCCCATCCACTGACGATTGACTGCATTAGGAAGGTAACGATGGCGCCAAACAATGCAATAATCACAGTTGCAACCACGGATGCCAAAACATAATGTTTCTCTTGTTTATTCCTCGCGATGAACCGCTTGTAGAAATCATTAATCAAATACGAGGCACCCCAGTTCATCTGAGTATCAACGGTTGACATATACGCTGCAAAAAATGCTGCTAATGCTAGTCCTAAAATTCCAACTGGCAGGACGTCCACCATAACCTTAATATAGCCCTGTTCAGGATCAGGCACTAGCGCGCCTGTAGCGTCAGGCCGGCATGGGAACATTACGGCGGCCACCAGACCAACGACAATCCATGGCCAAGGGCGAAGGCAGAAATGCGCTATGTTATACCACAAATACCCCAGCATTGCGTGTTTCTCATTCTTTGCAGAAATCAAACGCTGAGCGGCATACCCACCGCCGTCGGTATTCCCACTAGTCCACCACTGAAGGCCAACATAGATTAAGAAGAAGCTAATGGGCATCATCGCACCTTCAACTGTGGTTGGTATGATAGACGTCATCGAATGGGCTTGTGAATGACCATATATTTCACCAATCTTCTGGAGAACAACATCCATTCCGCCAATCCGTATAACGGCCAGCACAGCTATGAGCACGGACATAAACATTGCCAGGATAAACTGCATGAAGTCGGTAATCATGACGCCTGTGATTCCTGCAAGGGCTGTGTAGACAAGCGTTAAAAAGAAGCAAAAAGTTACCGCCCAGAACTTTGTTTCGGGCGTATCAGGTAACCCCAGTGTAACTGTAATAATTTTCGCCATCGCCAGATTAACCCAGCCCATGATTATACAGTTGTATGGCAAGCCGAAATATAAAGCACGGAAACCGCGGAGTACAGCGGCTGATTTGCCACTATAGCGAAGCTCGGCAAGCTCTGTGTCCGTCAAGACATTTGCTCTCCGCCAAAACCGCGAAAAGAAAAAGACGGCGAACATGCCCATCAGTGCACCATTCCACCAATACCAATTGCCTGCTATTCCGCGCCGAACGACAAGACCGCTCACTGCAAGTGGGGTATCTGCAGCAAAGGTAGTGGCGACGATTGATGTGCCAAGTATCCACCATGGTGCGTCTTGCCCTGACGCGAAATATTCCTTAATCGAATTTGTGGCTTTTCTCGAATGATAAAGCCCCAATCCAATGGCGAACGAAATATATCCGACAATGAAAACCCAATCTATGACATGAAGATGACCAGTAACCACAAAGCCCTCCTTTAGCCAACAAACAATTTTTATCCACCCGATAGTAGGTCAATAATGAAGCTTTGTCAACCTACCTAGTATACTATAAGAACGCTTCAAATTGTTGTTGACCCATTACTCACAGCATTTTCTATAGGTTCCAAGCCGCTTCCTTACATCAAGCATTGCTAGGTAATTTTCAAGAGGCATTCCCACAAAAGGGGTATTGCTAGTGCAGAAGAAGAAGCCCCCGCCAGGCATTCCATCCCGAAGAGCACGCTCGGAATCACGAATCACATCCTCAACCGTGCCCGTCTGCAGAATTGCACAACTTACATTCCCGCAGAGAGCAACCTTATCGCCAACGAGATTCTTGACCTCTTTAAGGTCAACGCCAGCTTGTGGATCAATTGAGTGGATTGCATGCGGCCGGCATTCGACAAGTTGGTCAAGTATCGGCATGATATTGCCATCAGTATGCTTTATCGTATATGCGCCCATTTCACGCATTGCGGCAATGATATAAGCAAGATAAGGTGTCACGAACTCGCGAAACATGCGTGGTGAAAGAAATGGGCCATCGTTAAAGCAGTAATCTGCGCACATGGCAAAACATTCTGCGCCAGCGTCAACAAGCTTCTTTGCATACTCGATTGTTGAATCAGCATTCCTCCGAAGCTCCTCATGCACTTCGTCGGCTTTTTCGACAAGCCTAATAGCCACATCCATCATATTCTGGCCATTTGGGATTGCCATAGTCCCATCGGCATGCGCTGTAATCATGTATTTATTGCCGGCAAGCTTGCGTAGTATTTTTATGGTTTCAATTAAATCTTCAACTTTTCTTGGTCCCATGGACACATTAATCAGCGAATAATCCAGCCGTTCGGCCTCTTCCAAGTAAAGCTCTGCATTCTCATGGAGGAGTCTATCACGTTCAGCACCGGAAGCCATGTCGAGCTCCTCTTGTGTAACATGCTTCTTCCCTAGCAACCACTCAGCAAGTTGAAATTGAAGCTCAAACGTCGGAACAATATCGTCCGGCTCACGAAGTTCAAAAGCTGCAACTGCTCGTTCTCGTGGCGTCAAGAAAATCACCCTTTTAAAAATGATTTTTATTCGCAATCAAATAAAGTATTATTCGGTTGCCACTATAAACCTTCAATTATCAATGGTGGTTGGTTGCAAAGGTATATTTGTTGTGGTACACTCGTGATGATTCCCTATTCGCGGCTGTAGCGCGGGAAACATCAAATGAATCGCCATCTAGCCCGGAAAGTTTTCCAACTTTTGCTTGCTACCTTGGTAGCTATCGTTCTATGCTTTGGGTGCGGTCGTCAGAAACCTAAAGAGGGAAAGACTCCAACAGCAACTGAACGACCTGCAAAGTCGAAAATTGAAGCTCAATTCAAAGGGGCAAGAATTATCTGGAACGACGAGCAAGGCAGAAAGTTATGGGAGGCTGAGTTCAGGGAGGCAAAAGCCTTTCGGGGAGACGAGACACAAGTGAAACTCCTCGGCGTCAAGGCTAATTTATATCAAGATGGCAAAATTGCAAGCACCCTAATTGCCCCCGACATAGCTGCTGACAACAGAACAAAAGAGGTTAGAGCTATTGGTGGCGTGAAGATTATCTCAGCCGTCGCAAAGACGTCGGCAAACGTTAGGCAAATCATTTGGAAGGCACATGAAGGCAAAATTATTGGCATTGGCGAGGTAAAAGTATATCGCGGTAACCTTCGAGCTCATGCAAAATCTTTCAATGCCGATACTGGGCTTACGAAGCTGGTTCTTCAGGGCGCTGAGGTAAGCCTAGAGTAGAAAAAAAGAGAGGTTGGCGCTTGTTCGCTATTTTCCATTTGCAAGATTCCAAAAGGAGAAAGCAATGAGAAAGTCGGCAGTCCTCGTAATCCCAGCAATTGTTTTAATATTGTATGCAGGACTAATCGGCGCGGAAAGCTTAGCTATCGGCAATATCAAGCTTTCAGCCGCAGTTATAACCATCGAAAAGGACCTAGTTTTAGCCACTGGCGAACCAAAGCTTCAGATGCCAGATGCATTAGTAACTGCAAAAACAATCAAGATTTCGCTGGTGAAGGGCAAAGATGGAAAGCTTACCATTGGCAAAGCAATCGGTTCAGGCAATGTTATAATACATGCACGGCAAACCGACAAAAAAACCAATACATCAAGAACAGTGGATGCCAATGCCCAAAATGCAGAGGCCATAGGTGATGACCGCATAATCCTAAGTGGCAATGCTCGCGTCAAGATTAGCGACCCAGACCTCGCTGAACCTGCGTCGCTCAGCGGGGAAACCATTACCGTCTTCCTTAAAACAAGTAAGATTGAAGCTCAGCAGGGCGCCGGCAAACAGGCAGAGCTGAACCTTACTCCAAAGGCAAATAAACCAAGCGAAAAGAAGTAGACCGAAATTGGAGATTATCACTGACAATCTAGTAAAAACTTATAGGGGAAGAAATGTGGTTAACGGCGTCTCTCTGCACATCAAGCAAGGAGAGATCGTCGGCCTTTTGGGTCCAAATGGCGCCGGCAAAACCACGACATTTTATATGATTGTGGGCCTAGTCAAACCTACTTCAGGCAAAGTTTACCTTGAGGGCAAGGATATTACAGACCTCCCGATGTACATGCGTGCACGACGAGGAATTGGCTACCTTGCACAAGAACCATCGGTATTTCGCAAGCTCACAGTCACAGAAAATATCCAGCTTGTGCTCGAAATGCACGGTATACCCAAAAAGACTCGGGCTGCCCGCATAAAGGAACTCCTTTCCGAGCTTAAACTTGAGCAGGTGAAGGACTACAAAGGCTACATGCTTTCAGGAGGCGAGCGCCGGCGCGTTGAAATTGCTCGAGCACTAGCAGTATCTCCCAAGTTTCTCCTCCTAGATGAACCTTTCACCGGGGTTGACCCAATTTCAATTGGCGATATCCAAGATATCATCGCCGAATTGCGAAAGAAAGACATTGGCATTATCATAACAGACCACAATGTCCGAGAGACGCTTGCCATAACCGACCGTGCGTATATTATTTCCGATGGCAAAATAATGACATCGGGTTCGTCGAGTGAACTGCCGAACGATCCAATCGCCAGGCAATACTACCTAGGCGAGAGATACGTTATTTAATTAAAATGAATAAAGACTAACAAAAGAATAAAGCGCTCGCCCTGCCAGCATTCAAGAAATTCCCGATTCCACAACAATTAACAATGAAAACATTAGACAGATATATACTAATAGAGCTGATTGGGCCGTTCCTTTTCGGAGTTGCCGCTTTTACCAGCTTGATGTTTGCAGGTAAGGAGCTCTTTAAGATAACCGAGCTTCTTGCCGAATACCACGCTCCGCTCCTCAAAGCGGCACAGCTTGTTATGCTTCATCTGCCGTCGCTAGTGGTAATGACGCTTCCAATGGCAATGCTGCTTGCGGCACTTTTGGGCTTTGGGCGGCTATCGAGCGACAGCGAGACCGTGGCACTCTTTGCTGGCGGCGTAAGCTTATATCGAATAGCAGTACCAGTTATCGCAATGTCCTTATTTGTAACTGCAGGAAGTTTTGTGCTAAATGAAATGGTTGTCCCCGTCACAAATGCCCAGCACGAAGCAATCCGACGCAAACTGACAAACGAACCGCTTACCAGCGACAAACCTTTTTGGGTAATCTCGGCTAATAACGGAATCACAAATATGGTTTTTTATGTTCAGAAAGGATTCAATGCATCAACAGGCACTTTACGCAACGTGGCAATAATCCAATACTGGAATAATAAGCCAGCAATATTCATCTATGCCAATGAAGCTATCTGGAAAGGCGATAATGAATGGATTCTAAAAAACGGATACTCACAAAACCTCGGCTCTGGCGCAACGGTAATAGTACCTTTTCGAGAATCAAAGACACGAGAAATCAAGATTGACAAGACACCGGAACAACTGGCTCTTTACCAGCGTAAATATGATGAGCTTAGTTTCTCACAGCTTAGGGACTACATTCGCATGCTCCAGGAACAGGGAGCGGACGTCAGCGAATACAGGGTCCGACTTTATCAAAAAATCGCTGTACCTCTTGCAAGCCTGGTATTTGCCTTAATTGGAACGCCACTTGGCTTGCGACCCCATCGAAGTAGCTCGGCGATGGGCTTGGGTCTATCAATAGTTATCATATTTGCATATTGGGTGTTTACCCATTACATGTTCATTTTGGGTCGAAATGGGACTATCTCACCCGCCGCAGCTAGCTTCTTTCCAACACTAGTTGGGGTGGTTGCTGGCATAGCGCTTATTGTGCGTGCCGCAAAATAGCCTTTAGGCTTTAAAAACTACAAACAAGAGTAATTATGACTTGGCGAACAATTGTTGCAATAGCCGTATTCGTAGGAGTATGCGGCTTCATAGCGTATTGGGGAGACATGCTGGGAAGACGATTGGGCAAGCGTCGGCTCAGCCTTTTTGGAATGCGCCCCAGATATACAGCCATCGTCACCACTACAATCACTGGCATGATTATTGCCATCCTAACCATCAGCTTCATGATGATAGCAAGCGAACAAGCGCGAACTCTTATCCTACAAGGCGAAAAGCTAATTAGACAAAATAAAATTTACCGAAAAGAATACATCGCAGCAAAGGAAGCCATAGAGCGAGCGACGAAAGAACTATCCCGCCAGCAAGAGCTTGCAGCTGAAGCACGTCGAAAAGCAGAAGCCGCAGTTAAACAACGAGACAAGCTGGTGGCAGAAATTGCTGGCCTCAGAAAGGATTTGAATACACTCAAATCAGACCTTTCTCGCAATCGCGCTGAGCTAGAGCAAAGAAAAGCAGAGCTTGCACACTCCAACGAACAACTTCGTCAAGCGAAAGCCGAGCTGGCGGCCAGGCTGATCGAGGTTGAGAGGCGCAAAAAAGAAGTTGCTGAGCTTGCAAAGCGAGCCGAAGCATATTGGGGAAGCTTGGAAGCAAAAGGCAGGCAGTATGCGGCCATGCGCCAAAAAACAGTTATATTCAGATCTAACCAAGAAATTGTCAGAAAAGTAGTTAACTGTGCTGATTCAAAAGCAAACATCCGGTCCCAACTAATAAGCTTGCTTAACGAGGCTAGCCAACGTGCAGAAACATTAGGAGCCAAAGTGGGCGAAAATGGACGCGCTGTCGAAATATATCCAAAAGAGATTGTGAGTAGCAACTCAGGACAGAGACGGTTTGCAACCGAGGCTGAGAACATCGACGCCGTGGTAGACGAAATCTCCGAAGGCATTGGCACGGTCGTCGTAAGATTAATCTCAGCCGATAACGCAATCGAAGGTGAAACGACGCTGGTAGACTTTGTGCTGAACTATAACCGCCTAATATACGCACCTGGGGACGAAGTTGCAAGCACAATCATCAATGGGAATGCTTCTCGTGGCGAAATCCTCGGGCAATTGATTAGCTTTCTCAAGGGCGAAGTTCGCTCGGCAGCAATCGGGAAAGGTGTTATCCCTACGTATGATGAAGAGGGTCAGATGTCTGTAGTAGAAATACCAGGTGAGCAACTATTAGAGACAGTCGACAAAATCAAATCGACTGGAAAGCCTGTAGAAGTAAGGGCAATAGCCAAGACTCAGATATGGTCAGCAGACCCCGTTACCCTCAATTTCATAATCGGTGAGCCTTCATGAGAACAGTACTCTCAATTGACCCTGGGCGCGAAAAAAGTGGTTTGGCTGTGGTGAGCGAAGCAGGCATCCTTCACAAAGAAGTGGTACAGACAACTGAGATACCAAGCAAAGTAGGCGCTCTTCTGCAAAAGTATGGTGTCACTTGCATCATTATAGGTTCCGGAACAGGCAGTGCAACTCTACTTAAAAACATTCAAAGCAAAACAAATCTCCCAATTGAACTTGTCAATGAAGAGAATTCTACTCTTCGCGCGCGAATGCGTTTTTTCAAAGAGAATCCCCCAAAAGGTCTCTTGCGCCTAATACCAAGAGGCATGCTTACACCAAATCGTCCGTACGATGACTATGTTGCTGTAATCCTCGCAGAGGATTACATAAACCGGTAACTAGCTTCAAAACCCACCCCCTTCTCCCAACCCCACGTCAAAAATCTAAAAATGTTTAGCCAAAATACTTGATGGGTAGTCAAAATAAGAGAAACTCAACATTTATTAAGAAGCGCTAAGTTATGCGATTGAATGTTTCTCAAAAAGGACATTATACAAATCGGGCTAATCTGTAAAAATTACCTAGCCGATAATACTTAATCGAGGCTTTACGGAAAAATCCCCAAACAAAAAATCACTGTAACCAAGGAGGCAAAGCCATCGTATAAGTATTCGGCAACTGGTGAAAATAACAGGTATAGAAGAGCTTATTTTGGTAATCTTGCAGGCAAATACAAGTTTTTCGAAAAAACTTATAAGTTAGCCCTTGACAAAACCTGGTAATTTTGCTAGTATGCTTGTTAGCTAGGCTATCACACTATGAGGTCACAGGTTTGAAAGGAGGTGAAAAGGATACCTTGAATGGCCTGTGAGAGACCTTGTGGTGATAGATAGGCCGGAGGATGGACGGAAATAAAACCAAAGGAGCAGAGAGGAAACACGGATACTCTCTAATTTCCTGCGGCTATAAACCCGTCAATTAAAAAAACATCCTCCAGCCGAGTAAACCAAAAACACATTCAAGGAGGATGTGAATGAAAAAACTAGCGATTCTGATTGCTGCTACCGTTATTTTCGGTGCAGCGGGCCTAGCATTAGCTCAGGAATTTCCTGATGTCCCGCCTGATCACTGGGCATACGACGCTGTCCAGCAGCTCGTAGATGCGGGAATCATCGTGGGCTACCCTGACGGCACATTTGCAGGGAAGCGCGCCATGACCCGCTACGAGTTTGCTGAGGCATTGGCGAGAGCCATCCCAGCAATCGTCGAGAAGGCGACTGCCGCGGGAGGAGTTCAGGGACCTCCGGGACCTGCCGGACCTGCTGGACCTCCAGGACCTGAGGGTAAGCCTGGCGTCGGAGCTGAAGAGCTGGCGGCACTAAAGAAGCTCGTTGACGAGTTCCGCGATGAGCTTGCCGCTTTAGGCGTGGATGTAGAAGCTGTCCGCAGAGACGTGGCAGCGCTTAACGAGCGCGTCTCGGCTCTCGAAGCTGAGGTAGGCCGCGTCAGGCTGACAGGTGAGGCCAACGCGATCGCCCTGGGCGATGTCGTGAACGAAGGCGCTGCTGTAGACAGAGACAGCAGACTGTTAGGTGTTCAGGGCGCCGCAACGCCTGACAACCCACTTGCCAATTCAAGATTCCTGCCGGACTTCGAGCTCGGAATCACGGGCAGGGTGAGCGATGCTCAGGCAGTCAAGGCCCTAGTAGTTGCCGGAGACTACCTGAACTACGCAATTGGCTCGGTGGATGACTTCACGCTCTGGAATGCATATTTTGACGGAGCGATGAAGCTCGGGCCTCTCGGCACCACCCAGCTGTTGGTCGGGCGATTCCCACTCCAGCTCACACCGTTGACCATGAAGTTCGTGGACCCTGACAGCTACACCAACGTCAGCATCCTCGACTCGGGCAACTACTTGCTCGATGGTGGAAGCGCGACCTTCAACCTCGGCAAGGTTGCACTTACTGCATTTGCTGGCAAGGCTGTGAGCAGCGTCGCCGACCTAATCACTCCTGATCTTCAGGGTGACATCGAAGTATCACAGCTTGGTGGCGCAAGGGCCGTCATTGGCATTTCAGAGGGCAACAACCTCGGCTTGACATACTACCAGGCTGGCCTTGCTCCGTCAGTTGGTCGTGAGCAGATATTCGGCGCCGACGTGAACCTAACATTCGGCAATCTCGGTCTTGCAGCCGAATGGGCACAGACCGACCCCAACGATACGCTGACAGCAGTCAATCCTGCACTGGACGACGATAACACAGCTTGGAATGCCAAGCTGTGCTGGCAGACCGGGAACCTCGCCATAGCTGGTGGATTCTCCACCATCGAAGCGAGCTACAATGCCCCGGGCTACTGGTCCAGGCTGGGTCGTGCTGTGAACCTCACGAACGTCGAAGGGCCGATGGCAAGCCTGAACTACACGCTGACCTCAAAGATCAGCCTTTCCGCCGAGGGACAGTTCCTCGAGCCGAGCGACGATGCCGTAGCAGTCACTGGCCGCAGCGCCATCAGCCAGGGCGCAGTTGTTAGCGCTTCTGGCCTAGACAAGATTACGTACTGGCGAGCTGGACTGAAGTATGGTCTAACTTCTGCCAATACAATCGATCTAGGTTGGGAGCAAGTGAACTGGGAGCCGGCAACCGGTAGCGATACCGAGGAAAGATATATCTCCATCGGTATTGGGCATTCGATTAATCCGAATGCGAGCCTGAAGCTGCTCTACCAGATCATTGAGTATGAGCAGGGTGTGCCTTCTCCTTATGGCACCGCAGGCAGCGACTACCGCGGTGGCAAGGCTGCTGCCCAGTTCCAGCTCAAGTTCTAAGGGCGCTGCCTAAATTAAGCAACAAAACCCCCGGAGTAGATGCTCCGGGGGTTTTTCATGTAACTATCACATAAATCCATCGTATACATTTGTAGATTTCACATTTAACTCCCGGAGGTAGCTAATATGAAAATCAAAAGCAGATTGTTTGCCACCGGCCTTGCAGGATTGCTTCTTTTCGGCATTTTTATCGGAACAATGGCTGCATTTGGAGCAAACCTTGGCGACGTCCTAAAAGGAGCTGGAATTGCAATTCTTGTTGACAAGTTTAGTGATGAAATAAACAACACCATCAACAAGCTTACTCTGAACAAAGGTGTCGGTGTTGAGGACAGGACTAAAGTAGTGCCTATTATCAGCATTGGCCAAGGAGGATATGTAGGCGCTGCTCAAGTAAGCGGACCGGCACACCTCGTTGAAAAAGTCAAGGCAGTCGCTCAGCTTGAAACAAGTTTTTCAGGCAGAACGTTCCGCATTAAAGCGCTTGTACCCGTCGAGTCAAAGGATGTCGTGAAGGATCTAAAACGCGTAAGCGGCGTTGGTGTTAGCGCAATTATAGACGTGAGACTTTAGATTATTTCAGTAAAGCACCAGCTTATGATTTTCTTATTCAACGTGATATCGCTATAGTAGCCCATGCTTTACCTTGCTTAGAATGAGATCGCCGCCGCTGAGACGGCGATCTCAGCATGCTTGGGAGAAGAAAAAATCCAATCATCCCCAGATATGCGGAATTGCCAACTTCTGCCAACCGCCCCCACTTCAAGGCGACTTTGCGTTGGGTAACAACGGAAGTAGGGCAGCCACTGCGTCCTTTGCGACCACGCGGCGCCTACACTGGGAAGAGTGCGGTCTCCCGGTCGCCCAATTACCCCAATTAGCAGATTAGGATTGCCAATCAGGATAAGGTCTAGACGCCAACATGGGTTAATCTTAAGAGTTGCATCCTCACGCCAAGACGCGCCGCTTATCCCACCACAATTATGCAAGAAGCCCTCTGGGTCGGTGAATACTCCGGGCGAAGTAATCCAACCGTCGTCAACAAACAATCCGCGCCAGCGAATTTTTCCAGCTAAACCTTCCACGCTGAACTTGCCCATCCAACGATTGCCAATTGTGAAGCCAGCGCTGGCATCTAGAGACCATCCCCTACCCCTAACGCTCCCCAGCGATGAATTCGACGATTCGATTCTCAACATCCCCTCAAAATCCTCACCTGAAACATTACCCACAAGGCTACGAGCTAGATATTCCTCAGCATCAATGCTTCGAAATGCTATCTCGGCGGTCCCTTGGACGTCACCTGCTTTGAAGGCGACATATCGCCCAACGCCAACCCAATCGCCTGAAATTCTAGTGCTTTGTACAGAAGGGGCATACGACTGCTTGGTATTTACGCCGGAATTTAGGTCAATCCAAAGTTGCGCCGCGTCGCCATTACCCCGGTATTCCTCGCGCTTGCCCCTTCCGAAGCCAACCCACCACTCGCGAGAAGTAATGCGTATCCAATTATTGGTACTTATGGTAACGTAAGCGCTATTGTTTCTAAAAACTCTCGACGGTTGATTCTCCTTCCCAACGTCCCAAAGCGAGCCAACATTGTTTGTTCCGGAAGCCATTGCTCCCGCCACAATGTGTAAGTCATCAACCTTCGAGTCTTTGAAATACAATTGAAAGAGGTCATTGGCATCATAGAAAGCCGGGAGATTTACCGAAGGTGCAGCCAAGCTTTCAAGTCGGGGTAGAAAAGCTAAACACAAGATAAAGCAAATGCTGAAAGCAAATTTAAGAGCTCTTCCGCGAAAATACCTCATATTGGCGCCAAATTCTGCAAAAAGGAGGCAGGGCGAGTTTGTCACCCCGCCCTGCCAATATTTTAAATTTGGGAACACTTTATTCTACAGCTCAAAAGCGTCGAACGTTCCATCTGTATAGGTGATTTTTAGAATGTTGCCTTCCATAGTAATATTTGCTTTCGTCTCGCCTCCAACCTTCACCGTTCCTGATAGAACGCCAGACGCATTTCTTGAAATAGCAAACTCCACACCGCTCTGGTTCGTTAGGGTAAGCGAACCGCTTGTCGGCTCACCTTCACTTAGCTGCAAGCTCCCTGTGCCAGCAAGAGTGTTGCTGCCAGCCCTTAAGTCAATCTGACTTGTAATCTTGCTGTTGGCCAATGTGAAGCGCATATCGGCATAATATGTTGGGTGGCCAGAGCGGACCAGTTCACCATGCAGAACAAGTGTCGCACTTGCATTGGGCTCGTCCAAATCAACTTCAGGGTTCGCTCTGTCAAACGATATGTTGCCTTCAAAGTTGAGGCCACTATGACTGTTGCTGTAAGACCCTGAAATTTCCACGTGCTTGCCCACCATATCTGGATATCCATTGGAGGTTACAAGCGCCTGCGAAATAGAGATATTCCCTCCAATCGTGATGGTTGTACCGCCACCAGCCGCCGTTATACTCGCATTCGTCATGGAAGCACTGGTTAAATAGTCATAGATGGAATCATCCGGGCTGGCACCGCTTGGCAAACTGGATAAGAAATTAGCCTGGAATCTACCCTGGGCATCTAAATTGGGAGTATCTAAGCTTCCTTGAAAGACTACCTGGGAATAATGGTTCATATCTGGTCCCGATGCACTTATTGTTCCATTGAAGGTTAACGGAGAGGTAAACACTGAATCCTTAAGGCTGACGGTCCCTGTAAACGATGGATTTGCACCAGGCCCAGTTTCGGGAATTTCAGGAAGGGTAACAATATATGCCTGCGCAGGGTCGCTGGACAGTGTTTGCTTTACTGTCCATGTGCTTCCAGACTTTGTTGCAGTAAGCCTGTAAGTACCTGCTGGCGCCTCCGAGTAGAAAATAATTATCTTGCCAGCTTCGCCGCCAGTTGTATTTTCTAGGCTCAACCGTCCGTCCAAGCCTGCAGTTGCCTTGTATGCCTGGCCCATCGTCAGCTCAAATACACTTATATTTTCAGATGCCCCATAAGTCATGTTGCCTGAAATGGCAGGCACAATGAGCTTGGAAAGTCGGTCGAAAAGCGCACTGTACTTAGACGTAACTTGGTTGGTGAAGATGTTTTCGATTTCCTGTGGCTCTTGGCTCACCATGGCTTCAATTGGCACCCCAGCTTCTCTGATTTGCTGGACCGCCTGTTTCGCCATGACAAGCTTTTCATCAATAGTGCCTGGAATTTCATCTTCTACTTCGGACTTAACCTCATCAGAAAGGCTATTGCTCGCTCCAAAAGCAGTTCCACCAATAACATTGCCTTCCAGCGAATAATCGGCATCTACATGAGCTTGCACAAAAGCACGTGCGGCTTCAACAACTTTATTAAACGTGTCTTCATCAATCGGGGTGCCTGTCTTAAAGAACTTCTGGGCGATTGCTTCTGCTGCTATTGTTGTCTCAGCCTTCAAGACGTACTCGCCAGGGTTTACTGGCACTTGAGGGATAATCGTCGAAAATCTATAATTTTTGCCATTTCTAGTGCCAGTTGCCACCACAGCCACAGTTAGACCGGGTGTGATTCTAAGGGTGCACCATCCAGTGGAATCCAACGTTCCACGCGCGACCTCTTTGCCCGTCTCGAAGTCGTAAGCCACTACCAATGTCCCTGGATCAAGAGGGGCAATTAAAGTAGTATCTGCCCTAACGGACTCAACACCTGCTGTGGCACCAGTAAAAACATCGGCACCAATCGTTAATAAGGTGCCTGGAGCTCCGCCGTTGCCTCCGCCTCCGCATCCAGCAACAAGCGCCGCGATGCAGATTGCTGCTAACGCAAACAATAACTCCTTCCTCACAACAATTCCCTCCTTTGCTTTTTAATCCTTAATTTGACAAAATAGGAAGCAATCCCTCTTTTTAGGAAAACTCCCCAATTTAAAAAGAAATTAAACCCAAAACTTTGTCAAGTAGCCGTTGTATATTCGAATCGCTAATGTTATAATCGGTGAGTCAGCCTCAATGCCACAATTTAAAGCATATTCCTTAAAAAGAAGATGCAGCAAATTATCAGAGCGGAGAACATAAAAAAGCAATTCGGCACTAGGACCGCTCTCGCTGGGATTACGCTCGAAGTTTATAAGAGTGAAGTGTTCGGCATATTTGGATTTTCCGGCTCAGGGAAAACGACACTCATCTACTCCCTTGCTGGAATTATCAAACCCGATGCTGGCACAGTAACGATGAGCACAAACACATCCCCGGCAATATGGTTCGAAAAACCAGCAGTCGATCCCCAGCTTACTCCTTTTGAAACTCTATGGATTAGCGCAACTTTATACGGCATCCCAAGGCGCAAACGACGATCAATGATTAGAGACATCCTATCGCTCGTTGGTCTTGATGACCTGCGAAACAAACCAGCGATATCATTTTCCAAAGGGATGCTGAAGCAACTCGAGGCTGCCAGAGCACTGCTTTCACCTTCAGAGGTGCTTCTTGCCGATGAGCCAATGGCTGACATTGACCCGCCAACGCGAGAACGACTTTGGGAACATCTTCTAGCACGCAGGGCTTCAAAGAAACATACAATTTTAATGGCAACTAGCCGCCCACAAGATGCCGAAATATGCGATCGCATTGCATTGATACACGAAGGAAGATTGATTGCTTGCGGAACCCTAGACGAACTTAGAAGCGCCACTGGCCCCGAAAAGCTAATAATCCAACCCATCGAGGCCGGCAAATCTATTGCAAAAATGCAGCAACACAAGGGAATTACCGCAATCGAGCAGAATGGGTCGCTTATTATCGAACTTTCAGCTAAAGTTCGGCCCTCGGAAATCATAAAACAGATGGACGACGAAATCAGCGCAGTTCGCCTAAGCCCTCGAAAAGTTGATTCAATTCTAGCAGAGCTCATAGCGAAAAAAGAAGAGCCTACACATCTATAGCAAAAATGGAGATAAAAAATTGGAAATCATCTTCATTCTCACAATCCGTGAGTTAAAGCTAATGATGCGAAAGAGAGTTCTCCTCTGGATTCTCCTGATTACACCCTTGGCTGGTGTTGCAACTGTTGGCATCGGTATACCAAGTGGGCTTGCGATTTACTTCCTAATGCCAGCTTTGGCTCTGCTAATTACGGCGATAGTGCTTGCGACTACCGAGAAGCAAATTTTGATGGCTCTTTCCGCCCATTCGTCCGCAAAAGCAAGGCTTGCTTCGTGGGCACTTGTGCTTTTCATAATTCTAGTATTTCAAGCTGCAATTTACACTCTACTGCTTGCAATCTTTTGGAGTAATCCGATTGGTTTTGTGAAAGCATTCACAGCCATTATTATTTCAGTGGCAATAGGTTTCACGTTGTATGGCATGCAAATACGCATTTAATTATCTGCTTACTTCCTACTCTACTATTCTAGACACCCAAAGTCCGTTGTGCTACAATGTGTCGGATTAGTAGATTTATGCCTTGCAAGGCAATACTTCTTAAGATTGGGAGAGCGGAATGGCAAAATCAAAAAGCAAACCTGAAAGAGTACGTGTTGGCGTGATTGGAGTCGGCATTGGCCGGCTTCATATCCAATCTTACGTCAAATGCCCCGAAGCAGAGGTTGTCGCTGTGTGTGATGAAAGAGAGGACCGTGCCCGCCGGGTTGCTACCGAGTTTGGGATTCCTCACATATATACCGATTATCGAGACATGCTAGCATTGCCTGGCCTTGACGCTGTAAGCGTGTGCACACCAAACTATATGCACGCGCAAATGACGATTGACAGCTTCGAAGCTGGAAAACACGTCATCTGCGAGAAGCCCCTTGCAATAAACCCTGCGGAAGGAGAAGCAATGGTCGCGGCAGGGAAAAAGGCAGGGAAAATATTCATGACTGCATTCAACAATCGGTTTCGGGGGGATACCCAAACTCTTAAAAAGTTCATTGAAAACGGCGAGCTAGGCGAAATCTACTTTGCTAAAACCGGCTGGGTCAGGCGAAAAGGCATTCCTGGCATGGGCAGCTGGTTTACGCAGAAAGAAAAAGCTGGCGGAGGGCCGCTAATTGATATTGGTGTTCACGTCCTTGATCTTGCTTTGTGGCTAATGGGCAATCCTAAAGCCATCTCTGTTACTGGCAGCACCTATGCCAAGTTTGGTCCAAAAGGTGAAGGCATTGGCACCTGGGGAACTATGGATGCCAGCGGTATTTTCGACGTTGAGGACTTTGCGGCTGGATTTATCCGACTTGAAAACGGTGCAACCGTAATGCTCGAAGCTAGCTGGGCATCGCACATCAAGTGCGACATGATTTACACGCAATTGCTAGGAACAAAAGGCGGCGCCGAGCTCGACCCGCTCCGCATATACACAGACATCCACGGCACAAGCTCGGACATTATGCCTCAATGCCCAAATGTCTCAGGCCATGAGATGGAAATTCGACATTTCATAGATTGCATAATACACGGCAAAGAGCCGATATCAACTGGCGAACATGGCTTGGAGATTGTTCGGATTCTAGATGCCTTGTATAAATCTGCCGAGACAGGCAGAGAGGTGATATTAAAATAAGTTTTCGCTACCCAAGAATCTCAAAAATGGGATATCTAAACCATCAATTCCTTCGATTAAAAAGGAGGTAATCAGACAGTGAAGATTGGAGTTTTTACAGTAGCATTTGGGCACCTAAAGTTCGAAGAGGCGCTCGATTACGTAAAGAGCGTCGGTGTAGAAGCAGTGGAAATTGGCACAGGAAACTATCCGCCTAACTGCCACTGCGACCTCGACAAACTTCTCTCAAGCGAGACACAGCGGAAAGCTTTCCTCAAAGCCATTGAGTCTCGCGGCTTGGTGATAAGCGCGCTCTCTTGCCATGGGAACCCCCTCCACCCAAACAAGCAAATCGCAAACGAGCATCATACGGTGCACCGCAAGACAGTCGAACTAGCACAGAAACTAGGGGTTGAGAGGGTAATAAACTTCTCTGGTTGCTCAGGCGACTCACCACGAGCAAAATATCCAAACTGGGTTACATGCCCTTGGCCGCCAGATTTCAGAGAGATTATTGAATGGCAGTGGAAGCGAAAGGTCATTCCCTACTGGCGCGCAGAAGCTAAGTTTGCCAAAGAACACGGCGTCAAGATTTGCTTCGAGATGCATCCTGGGTTTGTGGTGTATAACCCTGAAACGCTCCTCAAACTCCGAAATGCTTGCGGGGATGCCATTGGTGCGAACTTTGACCCAAGCCATCTCTTCTGGCAGGGAATTGACCCAGTAAAAGCCATCCGAAAGCTTGGCGACGCAATCTACCACGTTCACGCCAAGGATTGCCGAGTTGACCCAATAAACGCAGAAGTAAACGGCGTACTGGACACAAAAACCTACACTGATGAAATCAACCGAAGCTGGATTTTCCGAACAATCGGCTATGGACACGACGCTGACGTTTGGAAGGACATTGTGAGTGCATTGCGGCTTGTAGGTTATGATTGGGTGCTTTCCATTGAACACGAAGACAGCCTTATGGCGCAAACTGAAGGCTTTGAAAAGGCTGTCTCATTCCTAAAAGAGGTGGTAATTTCAAAGAAACCGAGTGAAGCATTCTGGGCATAGAATAGGCTGTTGCCATACTTTGTTAGATAGCAGCAAAACATCATGCGGGGCTGATGAAATTCACAGCTCCAAAAGCCCAAACAGCTCGTGGATTCTTAAGCAGAGGAACGCATATCAAACAAGGGGCGCTTGGAATTTTAAGCGCCCCTTATGCAACACAAACACCAAACCGCTTCTCGAGATGGACCGACAACCAGCATAATTGCGTGTTGCAACTAAGCTTGTATTATGATATACTATAAACACAGAATTTAGGGGGTACTGATGGGTCAAGTCGTATACTTGAACGGAAAATTCGTCCCTCTGGAGGAAGCAAAGATCACAGTATACGATCACGGCTTGCTCTATGGGGACGGAGCGTTCGAGGGAATTCGGGTCTACTCCCGCAAAGTATTTAAGCTTCGCGAACACATACAAAGGTTGTATCGTTCAACCCACGCCATGATGATCAACCTGCCTATCTCGCAGAAGGAGATGGAAGAAGCAATTCTCGAACTCCTTCGGCGAAATGAGGTTCAGGATGGCTACATAAGAATAACTGTAACAAGAGGAGTTGGCCTCGGGCTAGACCCGCGTGTTTGCAAGACCCCCACGATAATTATAATGAGCGACAAGCTTAGCCTTTACCCTGAAGAAATGTACCGCAACGGCCTTCACGTGGTGACCGTGTCCACAAGAGTGTGCCCGGCGCAGTGCTTGGAACCAAGAATCAAGTCGCTCGGGAAGTACGTTGCGAACATTCAAGCGAAAATTGAAGCTAACAGGGTTAACGCAGGCGAAGGTTTGATGCTCAACACTGAAGGCTATGTTGCCGAAGCAACAGGCGACAACATTTTCATCGTAAAAGATGATAAGCTAATCACCCCTCCACCCTATGCAGGTATATTGGAGGGGATAACAAGAAACACAGTGATTGACCTTGCGAAAGGCATGGGTATACCAGTCGAAGAGAGACTATTTACTCTCTTTGATGTCTATATAGCCGACGAGTGCTTCCTAACTGGGACTGCCGCAGAAGTAATCCCGGTAGTTCAAGTAGATGGACGCACAATCGGCAACGGCCAGCCAGGCAATATGACAAAAAGGCTGATTGAAGCCTTTAGAACTTTGACAAAAACAGAAGGCGTGCCGTTCTGATGCGCGCAGGACTTTGCGAGTTATGCAGGAAAAGGCAAGCTGAATTCGTCGTCTGCAAAATAAGCGGAAACGAACGGCGAGAGGAACGGCAACTCTGCGCTAAATGCACTGGAGACAGAGAGAAGATAATTTACGGCAATAGCGGCTTATTGCTTACCGAACTTGTAAACATACACTTAAGCAAACTCTCTGCCTCTAGTAAAGAACAAAATCGAACAAAGGTTTGCCCCAACTGTGGGAATACAATAGAAAATACTCGGCAGACAGGCATGGTAGGATGTCCAACGTGCTATATTGTATTCGAAGAGGAAGTAGGCGCTATCATAGCTGAGCTGCATGGATATACTGTGAGTCGGGGTAAACCATTATAAAATGCTGAAAAATCGCGCAGAGAAAAAGACTATAATGCCGGCTTGGGTCCGCGCTGAAGGGCCTGCCAGCGACGTTGCGATTTCCACTCGCGCCCGCCTGGCACGAAATATAGAAGGCTTGCCATTTCCCTGCCGTGCATGCGACGCAGACCTTAAAAGGGTTGCCGACCGAGTTTTAGACACAATTCATAAAACAGATGAAAGGTTCGGCAGGTTCTATGTGTTGCATCCTCGGCACATGACAGCCTTCGAAAGACTTGTTCTGATTGACTCACACCTTGCAAGCAGTCAGCATGTAGCTGGCGGGAGTTACCGCCCTGTGGTGTTAAACGAAAGCGGCACTTTAAGCCTCATGGTAAACGAAGAAGACCACATGAGGATACAGTGCATCCTGCCGGGGCTACAGCCATTAAGAGCGCTGGAAGTCGTTCGCGAGTTCGATACATTTCTTGGCGAACAGATTCAGTATGCCCGGGCTGACAATTATGGGTACCTAACAGCATCTCTAAGCAATATAGGCACAGGGCTCAGGCTGTCGGTAATGCTTCATCTCGCAGGCTTGACGATGCTTGGAGAGGTGGTTTCGACATTGACCGCGGCCGCACAACTAAAAATCTCTGTGCGCGGGCTTTTCGGAGAGGGTACAAAAGCCCTGGGAGATCTTTTTCAGGTATCAAACGAAACAACAATAGGGTTCTCTGAAAAGGAGATAACCTCCAGAGTAAGAGGTGCGGCTGAACACCTAATAGCAAGGGAACGTGAGGCACGAAGAATAATTCTTCATAATAAAAAAGAAGAAATCACCAATCTGGCAAATAAAGCGCGAGCCAGATTATTAACGGCGCGTGCGCTGAGTGGAGAAGAAGCACTAGCACATCTCTCCACACTCCGACTTGCAGCCGGGCTTGGGATACCGCCAGGAATATCGGCGACAGCGTTCAGCGAACTTCTTGCATCAATGCAAATAGGGGCAACCGCCTCAATCAAAAGGCGCGGCCTGCCCATTGCAGAAACTGTAGGCGCTGAAGTGAGACGTGCCCGGCAAGTGCGCGAAAAGCTTGCGGAGGAAAGTGCGATTGCCCAACTAGCGTTTTCCGAAGAAGGAGAACCTTGTAATTAAAAAAGACGTAATTATAAATAGAAGACTCCCCGAAGGGGGCTCATAAGTTTACTAATACTTACAATCAAAAAGCTAGAAAGCAATAAGTATTATACAACTAGAGTCTCCGGTCGGGTTATGTAACACCCATTCCATAGAAAAGGAGGGACAGTGGAATGTGGCAGCGGTTTACTGAGAGGGCGCGTAGAGTCGTTTTCTTCGCTCAGGAAGAGGCCAGCAGGCTTGGCGAGAATTTTGTCACGACCGAGCACCTGCTTCTTGGCCTTGTACGCGAGAGCGATAGCGTAGCCGCGCGAATACTCGACCGGATGGGCGTAAGCCTTAACCGGATCCGGGCTGAAATCGAGCGGCAGGTTACAAGAGGAGACGGCCGGCTCAGCCAGGATACCATGCAACTAACCCCACGCGCAAAGCGCGTGATTGACCTGGCATATGACGAAGCTAGGCAGTTGAACAACAACTACATAGGCACGGAACACCTGCTACTCGGCCTCATCCGAGAGGGTGAAGGGCTTGCAGCACGCGTTCTAGCCAAGCTTGGAGTTGATCTAGAAAGAACAAGACGAGAAGTAATGAATCTCCAAAGCGACGATAGTTCTATGGCAACGACCAGGACAAGGTCGAGGACTCCCACATTGGATGAATTCGGCCGCGACCTGACAGATTTAGCCAGACAAGATAAGCTCGACCCAGTTGTGGGCAGAAATACCGAGATCGAGCGCGTTATCCAAATCCTGAGCAGAAGGACGAAAAACAACCCTGTGCTGATTGGAGAGCCGGGTGTAGGTAAGACAGCAATCGCCGAAGGTCTTGCCCAGCGCATTGTATCCGGCGACATCCCTGAAATGCTGAAAGACCGCCGGATCGTGGCTCTCGACCTTGCGGGTGTGGTTGCTGGCACGAAGTATCGAGGCGAATTCGAAGAGCGAATGAAGCGCATTATAGATGAAGTGCGCAAAGCCAATGGTGAGGTAATCCTCTTTATTGACGAGCTTCACACCTTGGTTGGCGCAGGCGCAGCCGAGGGAGCAATCGATGCTTCGAACATCATGAAGCCAGCCCTTGCGCGCGGCGAGCTCCAGTGCATCGGCGCAACAACAATGGACGAATACCGCAAGTATATCGAGCGCGATGCCGCTCTCGAGCGAAGATTCCAGCCCATCCAGGTCCGCGAGCCCACCGTTGAGGAGGCAATAGACATCCTCAAGGGATTGAGGGATAGATATGAGGGGCACCATCATGTAAAGATTCGAGATGACGCCCTCTATGCCGCAGCTCGTCTCGCTGATAGGTATATAACCGACCGTTGCCTGCCAGACAAGGCAATTGACCTTATAGACGAAGCTGCTTCGCGAGTAAGGTTGCAAAGAACATTGCCACCTGCAGAACTCCGAGCAGCAAAGGCTGAGCTACGTTTGGTCACGCAGGAACTAGAGTCACTGCCTGCAACGGGGCAATACGACCGCGCAATCGAGCTCCAAGCTCAGGAGCGGTATCTCACCGAAAAAATCCGGGAGCTTGACCGTCAATGGCAGGAAAGCTTGAATGCAACAGACCCGGTCGTGACAGAAGATGAAATTGCTCACATTGTGTTCAGCTGGACAGGCATCCCTGTTTCAAGACTAGTTGAAACAGAGACAGCCAAGCTTTTGAACATGGAGCAGGCTTTGCACGAGAGAATTATCGGACAGGATGAAGCAATTGCGGCGGTTTCCCGTGCAATCAGACGAGCTAGATCAGGGCTAAAGGACCCCAAGCGGCCTACTGGTTCGTTCATATTCCTGGGCCCCACTGGCGTCGGAAAGACGGAGCTTGCACGGGCACTCGCGGCGTTCCTATTCAACAATGAGGATAACTTGATTCGCATAGACATGTCTGAATATATGGAGCGGTTTGCCGTATCAAGACTTGTCGGTGCGCCACCTGGGTACGTGGGCTACGAAGAAGGCGGACAGCTCACCGAAGCCGTTCGTCGGCAACCGTACTCGGTTGTGCTGCTCGACGAGATAGAGAAGGCGCATCCAGAAGTATTCAACATCTTGCTCCAAGTTATGGAGGACGGCCGACTAACCGATTCACAGGGACGCGTTGTCGACTTCAAGAATACGGTTATGATAATGACCTCAAACATAGGAGCACAGCTAATAAGCAGCGATGGCGGCATCGGTTTCCGAACCGCAAAGAAGGTTGACGAGGACGCTCGTGCCTATGAGGCAATGAAAAACCGAGTAACCGAGGAGATGAAGAAGATCTTCCGTCCCGAGTTCCTGAACCGGGTGGACGAAGTTATAGTGTTCCACTCGCTTTCGTCGGCGCAGATTCTGCAAATCGTCGACCTAATGCTGAACAGAGTGCGCGAACAGCTCAAGGTTCAAGGCATGGACCTTGAAGCAAGCGACGAGGTAAAGGAAGTACTGGCGAAAGAAGGCTTCGACCCAGCGTTTGGTGCAAGGCCCCTGCGCAGGGCTGTACAAAGGATAATTGAAGATCCGCTCAGCGAAGAGATACTTATGGGACGCTTCACGGAAGGCGACGTCATCCGCGCTGAGCTGGACGACGGCAAGGTAATCTTCAAAAAAGCGGAGAAAGCCGAGCCACTCAAGGTATAAAAATACCATCAATAGGTGGTAGACGATAGCTAAAAGCCCATCCCAAAGTTCCTGGGATGGGCTTTTTTAATAACACTCAGTACTTCCCGTACTTTTCCAACAACTCAATCGCATAGCGGTAGTTGTCAAACGATACTGTCGGGGGGACGGAGTGGTCTGAATGGAAGATGTACCCGCCGCCTTTCATGGCAATCGGGACCTTGCTGGAGATTTCCTCCTCAATGTCGGCTTTAGTGCCGGAGAGCTTGCGAATGTCAATGTTGCCGAAGAACGTAATTTTGTTTCCGTAAAGCTCCTTGAGCACCCGGACATCCTGGCCGCACTTCGCCTCAAGTGGCTGAATTGCCGCGAACCCCGCCTCAATTAGCTTCGGAATCAGCGCCTCGATTTTTCCGCATGAGTGCAGTATAACTGGCTTGCCGTGGGAGTTAAAGAAATCGCACATGCGCTTGTGTGCTGGCCAAAGCAGCTGTTCGTAGCATTCCGGCGAAAATAGCGTGGAATTCCGATATCCCATATCGCCATACATCCATGCGCCATCAAAATCTAGCCCCATATCGAGAACCTTCTGCGCTAGGGCAATCTGAAGGTCGGTGTAAGTGTTAAAAACATCGGCAACTACTTTGGGCTCGTCCATCATTAGCATAAAGATATTAACCTGACCAAAAACTGGCCACGCACACTCATACGCCTCTATGCCGGCGTAGTGGACAAACTTCTTTTTTGCCCGTCCAGCTTCATAAACTTCACGGATATTCGCAGGTATGCGTACGTCATCTGGCGTTAGACGCTCTTTATACTCATACCAATCTTTTGCAGTTTGGACGGTATGCGCAATCCAATGGGGCGTATGACCAGATTCGCGTTTGACATCTTTTCTAGTTACACCATTAGCATCCTTTTGAATCACGTATTCATCTGTCTCTTCATAAATCTCGACAGGCAATCGCAAACTCATATCCATCCATGGCAGACTGTGGAAGTCAAAGCCAAAAAGCTCGGATATGTCCTGTCCCTCCTCAAGACCCTGGGTTTTCCAAAGTGCAAGCGTTTCACTCCACAGCGATTCCTGCCTGCCAACCCTGTCCGGGATACCGCCTTTAAGCGTCGTGAGAATCCTCTCGCGCGAGTCCATAAACTGCCTCCTGGGTAAACATGCTCAAACTTAACGGTTCACTGTAAATATGATCTATCCTCTTCAGCAAACGAAAGCATCAAAAATGCTAGTTTTCACCTGAGTAAACCTATAGGGTAATAATACCATCTTAAGAATTAATTGCAAATTCCTGAGTACAACAAAGAGATTCGCATACCAAATCTCACAAGAAAATGGAATAATATTTATGGAACGCGAAAAAGAGGGGCACAGAACTTGGTTCTGTGTTCCTCTTTTTTTCTTTTTGGCATGGAGGCCGAAAAGCCTGCCGGGGCCCAGCGAAAGGGGTTCCGGATCCCCCTTTCCCCGGCAGAATGCTCGAAAGCTGGTACCGCGTCTCCTACCGCACGGCCTCCGTGCCATTATTATGTAGCACATAGGCCTCGGAGGAAGCGGAACACAGCAAAACTACCAAGGACACCCCCTTATTTCCCTGCGCGGCTCACGTTCATGCTTATCTGCACATCACCCTTGCTTTGATTTTCTATTTTCTGCGGGCCAGCCAAGGTGTTTCCAATGATTGTAGCTGTCTTTACATCGGAACCAAGTTTAATTTGGTTCAAGTCGCGCCCGAACCGACAGGAATGAACTGCGATACTGCCTTTTGTTGCTTCCAGCGCCGGCGTACCATTATTCATCCTATCCCACGCTTGGAAATTGCACTGAGAGAAGCTTACAAAGCCGTCGCCTGCCATCTTAACAATTTGCTGAGTTGGGCCCCAAAAGGCACAGTTTGAGAATTGGGCGACTCCTGTAAATCCAGGTGCAACCTCAATTTCAGCATCGGCAATATCCGCCCCAACAAACTCGCCATTAGTGAAGAGAAGTCCCGGCTCTTGAGTCTGCTCAATTAGCACTGCAGTCCGCGCCCAATCAACGCCGCACCCAAGGAAGTTTCCGTTACAAGCTCCGTTTTTGCTAGCATAAAAGCGCATTCCAACTTTGCACCCGTAGGAAAAAGTGTTAAGCACATATTCCCAATCTGTGCGCCCGAACTCAAAAGAAGTACAATTTTCCAGTAGATAATCTCGCAAGTCTTGCCATGTGGGTATTCCCTCAACCTCGGCACGCATCCAATAGTGAGGGTTGAAGTGTACATTCTCAATGCGCCCGATATCGGTGCACTTATCTACCGCAATGCCTATTTTAAGCGGACAGCCAAATACATTACGGATGTAGTGAAGCTCATTCGGCTCAGTTGCGAAATCGATTCCTTTGTACGAATTAACAAGTGTCACATCAATCACGCTGCAGTGCATTCCATACCCCCTAATTGTCCAAGGGTAAGGTTTCACGCCAGGGATTCTCTGCATAGGATAAAAGAAAGTCATTCCCTTAATTCCACTGCTTGGCGAGAGAGTCACAAGCGCTGGGCCGTCTTCCTTGCCTCTATCGGCATAGGCAAGTATCACAGTGCCCTTCATAAGCTGGGCGTGGTGGGGCGCCTCCCACTCGCCTGCGAGCATAACGCCGGAAGGCACGGTAATCGGTTTTGAAAGCTTATATTTGCCCGCGGGTAGCTTCACAGTGCCGCCGCCATTTGCCGCACAGGCATCGAGCGCCCTTTGAATCGCCGCAGAATCATCTGCCTTACCATCTCCCTTTACACCAAATTGCTTTACGTCAAGCATATTTGCCGCAGACGCTCCAATTGCCGTGCACAATAACGTGATTATTGTTAGCGAGCCATAAATACTCATCTTTTCCTCCTAAATCAAAATCATACTTTGATTTACGCCATAAATGAGATTCAATCCTTCGGCAAGCTCTTAAAACACTTCCAATCTATTTTTGTGTTGGCAGAGATTCAACCAATAAACAGAAGTTTCATTAGAGAAACTTAAATAGCTTATAATTAATTGCCTCCAATGCCAGCGTTGACACCAACTTCTGCCAAAGGTTATAATCTCAAGAAGCTGGCAACTCTCAGCGCCGGCAATAAAACCCAAACCAGGAGGTAAAATAAGGTGCAGGAACCCATTTCGAAGTATTTCCGGGTGGGGCTTATACACCCCATGGCATATCCTTCGGTTATCAAGGGCGAAGGCCCAATTCTTGAGACATTAGAAAAAATCTTGGCGGATGATTACTTCAGTGCTGTCGAAGTAACATGGATAAAGGATAAGAAAGTCAGAGAAGAAGCCGCCAAGATGCTAAAGACTGCCCATGTCGAGGTAGTTTTCGCCGGACAACCGCCACTTCTCACACAAGGGCTTGACCTCAATGCGGCCGATGAAGCTGCCCGGAAGCGTGCAATTGACCAAACTAAGGATTCTGTGGACCAAGCTTACGAACTCGGCGCCCACCTAGTTGCCATCCTGAGCGGGCCAGACCCTGGAGATGCAGATAGAGCTAATGCAATGAACCGACTAGTAGATTCGCTTTGCCAAATCTGCGATTATGCGAAAGCCCAGCGGCAAGAAAATCCGATATACATTTCGCTCGAAACATTCGACCGTACCATTGAAAAAAAGTGCTTGATTGGTCCAACAAAAGAAGCTGTCGAGCTGGCAAAGCGTGTTAAAAAAGAGTGTTCAAACTTCGGTCTCACTATAGACCTCAGCCATCAGCCGCTACTCTCGGAGTCAATTCCTGAGATGGTAAGAGGAGCATCTGAATATCTTATTCACGCCCATATGGGCAACTGCGTGATGCGCGATCCCTCGAATCCAGCTTATGGAGACGCACATCCTGCATTTGGCTGTGACTTAGGCGAGAACGATGTGAATGAGGTTGCCGAATATCTTCGCTGCCTGATGGATATTGGCTTCTTCAACAAGCAGCTTCCGACAGGAATGCCAGTAGTCAGCTTTGAGGTTAAACCACTTCCTGGCGAGAGTTCAGAGCTTGTAATAGCTGGCGCAAAGCGTGTTCTAAACGAGGCATGGGCGAAGATATAACTTGGATAGGAGATATGGAACATGAGCCGCTCTGAGCAATGCACCGAGAATTTGCTTATAAAAGCAAAAACTATTTCGGAAGGATATACAAAAATTATAGGTCGAGGTGAAAAGGGATTGAAGCACCTCGAGTTTGGAAGGCTCTGGCTCACATCAGGCGAATGGTCGTCGGACAGTAAAGACTGCGAGGTTGTTTTGGATATTTACTCGGGCGTAGTCTCGCTAGAGACCAATGCGGCGAACTTTGAGCGGCTTGGCAATCGCAAAAACGTATTCGAAGGACCAGCCACGGTGATTTATCTACCACCGCAGACGCCCTACCGCCTAAGTGTTATTGAAGGACCAGCTGACATTGCTGTTTTCTCTGCGGCCGCAGCTTCCTCCGAGGCTAATGTTACTATCATACGCCCCGAGGATAACATTGTGACCACTCCAGGCAAAGATAACTGGTTGAGGCATGTTTATACTGCAATTGGCAATAACTTGCCTGCTACAAAAATAATCTTTGGGGAAACGGTCAATCCTCCAGGGAATTGGTCAAGCTATCCACCGCATAAGCACGATGCATTTGTTCCACCAAATGAAGTGCCTTTGGAAGAAATTTACTATTTTCAGCTCAATCCAAGCCAGGGATTTGGGATTATTCGCATTTATACCGAGCCAAACGATCCAGGGCCAATGGATGAAGTTTATGTAGTGGAAAACGGAGATACAGTTGTCATTCCCAGAGGCTACCACCCAGTTGCCGCTGCGCCAGGATATACGCTTCACTATACGTGGGCGATGGCTGGCGACATTCGCAAGCCTGGGGCACTTTCCGATGACCCCAGACATGCGTGGGTAAAAGAGATATAGCTTCTCCAATCGCTATCAGCCGCCGGCTTTTCACTAAAGGTCGGCGGCTGACTTTTTGCTTCTAGAACAATGAGCCAGGTTTGCGAACTTTAACTATAAGAATAGCAACATCGTCGCGAAGATAACCGTTCGCGTAGGAATTTATTCCTTCGAATATCCCCTCAGCTGGGTCGCCAATATTACGCCGTAGTTCTGATGCAACGATTTTCTCCAACCCCTCTGTCCCGAGGAACTTCCCCTCCTTGCGCGCATCAGTTGCACCGTCTGTATAAAACACAAGTGCATCTCCCGGTGAAAGAGTGACAGCGCTTGAGGCATACTCTGCTTCAGTTAGCGCCCCAACTGCTGGCCCGGAGGTGTTGAGTCTTTCGATGCTTCCCTCCGACTGCCTAAAAAGAAGCGGAAGCTCATGGCCAGCGTTTACGTACGTAAACTCCCTTGTCTCTGAATTAAAGACCCCATAGATCATCGTTACAAACTTGCTGGCGGGAGTGTATCGGCACAGCGCATTGTTCACCCTTGTTATTACAGATACAGGGTCTGGATCTTCGTGTGAATAAGCCTGCACCATATACCGACTCATTCCCGTATAAACCGCCGCATCGAGTCCCTTGCCAGCCACATCACCAATTACAAGCGCATACTTGGGCCCGCCAAGGTGAATGATATCATAGAAATCGCCGCCAAGGTCAGACTCGCTCATCCCTGGGCGATACAAAGTATAGACTTCGGTCCCAGCAGGTATGATCTCTAACTTTGGCGCGAAAGTACTCTGTAGGCTGTCTGCGATTCTTTTCTGATACTCATATTGACGCGAATTTGCTATTCCTACTGCAACAACATTAGCAAGCAAGGTCATCAGGCGCTTTTCTCGCTCTCCAAACGGCTCACCGCCGCGTCGAAAAACATTAATTGCGCCAATTGATACCCCCTGCGAGAACATCGGCACAGAAAGCAGATGGTGCTTGCCGCCATCGTCTCCCGCAAGGTCAGGGTACTTGCAATGCGAGCTATTCGGCACATTGGCAATCAGCTTTGCCTTACCTTCCTTGGCTACCGAGACTGCAACCATATCGCATTGGTCCACATGGCCTTCAACCGCTACATATCTCGACAGCTTGTTATGCCCCAGTATCCGCAAAGAATCATTGTCCGGCTCAAACAATAGAACCGAGCATGCATGAGCTTGGACACTCGACTTCAGCTTCTCTGCAAGCGCATCAACCAATTCGTGAAGTTCAAGCTTTGATGTAATAGCTTGGCTAACTTCATAGACAATTTCCAATTCTTTGGTCCGTTCGGAAATTGCCTTGAGCGAATCCTTCGCTTGTCCACGAACCTGCAGGTTTTCTATGGCAAGTCCAGCCTGCCCGGCGAAAGCATCGAGGACTCGCATTTGCTCTTTCGTAAGCTTGGTAGGCTTTTCGAAGAAAAGTCCCAAAACGCCAGTCGCCTCACCTTTCACAACCAGGGGCGCACAAACAACAGATGCCAAACCAACGCTATCTCCAAGCTTTCCTGTTAGAGCTGGATCCTCTGAAATTTCAAAAAGTGCGATTGTCGCCTTCGTGGCAAAGGCGCTGCCAAAGGCACCCTCGGCTGGTCTGAAAATTAGTGCCTCTGCCACTTCATTGTCAAAACCAGTATGAGCGGCTATTTCCAAGATATTTCGTGCCCTGTCGTGCACCATGAGGCAAGCAGCTTGTGCATCAAGGGATGCTTTCGCTGCATCAACAATTTTCTGGAACGCCTCAAGAGGATCGCTAGTTTCAACAACGGCCTGTTGAGCTTGCATAAGTCCATAGAATTCGCTGCTCTGCCGATGAAGACGTCTCTGAAGCCTGGACTGCTCTGCAAGAAGACCAGCCAGCGGCGTCAGGTAGCCAAGAACCTTCATTACGTTGGCAAAACCGAAAAGAAGCCCCACAGGATTCTTTGCCAATCCTATTGCAAGCTGTCCAAATGTTGCAAACATAAAACCATAGGTCATCCATGCGACAAGAAGGTTTCCACGGTGGACGCTAGCTCTGGAGTACCCAACACATGCGACTGCGAAAAGCACTATGCAGACCGCATTTATAATTGGGCTCACACCTCTTGCGGAGAAGAACCTCCCGAGTGGAAATGTGGAAGCCAGGAAAATGAGAATTGCTGCCCAGAGAACCGCGCTAGCTGTGAAAGTAGCAACCTCAAGTGCACTTCGGCTCCTGAGGGCAGGCGTTCGATGTCTTATAAATCCAACTACCGCAAGGGTGCCCAGCGTTAGGCGGCTGACCATCCAAATGGCATATCCTGCTTGGCTCCTAATTGTATCGTGGCCAGGGATGGAGAAAGATAGCGCATTCCAGACATCCATGACGCCTGCTGCGAGAAAACCTGCACCGAGGTAGAGGAAGATTCTCCGTGAATGGAGATAATACTCGGAGAGCATAATCCCAAAGACAGCAATGGCGACAAGGCCGCCGAACCAATAGACGGCAGTATATAGTTGCGGCTGACCGCGCAAATGCGATTCCCCAGCAGCAGCCAATAACAACACTGCTGTGCTCACGGCAGCTAGGATTAGGAATATGGATCTCTTCATCACGCCCTCATTCTATCTTTTTCGGGCTATATTTGCAACTCGCTATCAAACCTTATACATTGGGAGCTTCCAAGGCTTTCGATATTCGCGCTGATAGCATTGGACCTCCATCGCCTTCTTATCGCCTACAATGACGCCTTTTTCGCCGTCCCATTTGATGCTTTTTCCGTGCAAATAGGCGATGTTCGAGAGATGGCAACACGCCGTCGTGTAATGCATTGTCTCTATATCTGAGGTGCACTTGCCCCGAGTGCGAATATTCTCCAAGAAATTGCGAATGTGGTTTGCATCTGCCCAGCGATGAGGTGCATCACCACCTTGATCTTTGCCGGCTTCCTCGGGACCTGGATGGTCGCCATAAGGATGCCACTTAATTCCGCTCCTGTCAACGATTAACTTTCCTTTTTCACCGATAAATTCTGCGCCGTGGCCGCCGCCGCCATCCAAACCTTCGCCGCCAACGTGTATTTCCCACTGGAGTATCCAGTTCGAGAATTTGTAAATTGCTATCATGGTATCAGGCGTCGTTCGGTCATCGTCAGGCGCACACCTCAGCTTTCCACCGTAAGCCGCTACCTCAAGGGGGTGCCACTCATTCATGCCAAGCAAGACAATGTCAATCATATGGACGCCCCAATCGCCGCTCATCCCTGTGCCAAAATCATAGTAAAGCCGCCACATGCCGGGGTGATACGTGTCATGATAGGGCACCTTCGGCGCGGGGCCACACCAAAAGTCCCAATCAAGGTGTGGAGGTGGGTCCTTAATTGGATTCTTGCCAAGGCCGCCTGGACCGCAGACCCATGCGCGACAGATGCTTATTTTACCCATCTTGCCCGACCGAACAAAGTCTATCGCCTGCCGAAAAAACCCCACACTTCGCTGCCAAGTGTTAATTTGGCATACGCGTTTGAAGTATTTGGCGGCCGCAACCATTGCTTTGCCCTCAATGATATCGTGTGAGATTGGCTTTTCACAAAAGACATCCTTACCCGCCTCGCATGCCATTATGAATGGAAGCGCGTGCCAATGATCTGGGGTACTTATAACAACTGCATCAATATCCTTGCGGTCGAGCACATACCGAAAATCTTTAACAGCAAGTGGTAACCTGCCGTATTTTTTATGGACTGCCTTCGCGGCATTCTTGAGATTATTCGAGTCCACATCGCATACGGCGGCAACTTCCACATCAGGGTTGCTCATGAAACCGCGCATATTCACCATGCCCATACCGCCCATCCCAATGCAACCAACCACAATCTTGTCGTTGGGAGAAACCTTTGGCTCCTGGGCGTAAGTGGGCGTTGCAAGCGCCTCCGCCACCGCCACCCCGAGCCCGACACCTAGTGCTGCTTTGCCACTTGTTTCCAAAAATTCTCTTCGATTCATACGTCCAGCCATTGCAATCAATCCTTTCAAAAGATTAGGATTCAATACAATTAAAAAATGCAAAACATTTTTGCAGTCACATTAAGCATATAAAGTGTCCATTCCTTCTTAATGGCTAGATTAAGGAAATACCCAGGATGTTAATTCTAGCTTTTTTCTTGCCGAGGAGCAGAATTTATCTCAAGATTTCACAAAAATCGTTCATAATTTAATTGGGTGATTGCAAGAATCTTCTTCGTTGTGCCTTAGGACAATAGCAGCATAACGGACCCACCGAAAGGTGGGTTTCTTTTTATCAGGCCTCCGTTGTTATTCTCGCAAAGTTACCTTACTTCCACGTTGGAAAACGCCCGCTTCCCATCCTCGGTCTGCGGCCATACGGTAAAGAAGGAGTTCTTGAGGAAGCGCACAGGCAAGTGGGAAAAGTTCGGGAGCAGCAGGCATCAGCACAATATTTAACAGGTTTTTGTGTTCACCGGCATTTTTGGATGTAAATAAAACAACTTTACTACCAAGTTCTGCCATCTCAAGTGCCATGTTTCTTACCAAGTCGCCGCCATGCCCATCGGAGGCAAACATAATTGCGTAGTGTCCCTGCCCCACTATCTCGAAGGGCCCATGGCGAAAACTTCCACCCGGAAGGACTGAGGTAAAAATACGCACACCCTCTTGGTAAGTCAAGCCAGCTTGCCTAGCAGCTGCAAGGGATGGCCCGCGAGATATGAAGTATACAAAAGTCGCATCCCGAAGCAACTCTGCGGCTTGAGCAATTTCATTCTGACGCTCGGCAAGGAACCGATCCATTTCATTAGCAACTTGTTCAAGGTTGGCAAGCACCTCATCGTAATCTTCTCCAATCAATGCCCGCCCGATAAGGAGCATTAGAGCCATACTGTTTGAATAGGTCTTATTCGAAATAGATGCCTCCTTGCCTGCAAGCATTGGAAGGTTAACTCTAGAGTAGCGTGCCATATAGCTTTCAGGATTGTTTGTAACCGCCACCAGCCGTAAGTGATAGGAAAGATGTTCGGTAATGCGACGCGTTTCTATGCTTTCACCAGATTGCGACACGGCAATGACAACATCATCATCTCGAATGCTTTCGATACCATAGTGGAGCAGTTCGCCGGCCTCCCAAAAAACAAAAGGCACAGGCGATTTTTTAGATAAATATTCAACCAATACCTGGGAAACAAATTCAGAAGTGCCCATGCCAGTGAATATAAAGCTTCTCGGCCTTCGTGAGGCCATTGCCCATAGCTTTTCTAAAAGGCTACGGCCCTCATCTCGTCGGTAAAATGCTATTAAATCACGTAGAACCTTGCTTTTCTCCTTTACCTCATCAAGAAACGCCATATTTCGTCCCCCGCTATTAAAATACTCCGAGATTGCCTAAAATCCCAGGCAAGTTATCTTAAACAGTTTAACTAAAAATGCCCCAAAAGCACTCAAAATAGAATACTACTACAAACCCATTGTTTCAACAAGTCAGCGGTTGTTTTCTTTTACTAACAAATCTCTAGCCTCCTCAAGAGCACTTTGGGCTTCGAGGTAATCAGGCTTAAAGCGAAGGGCTGTTTCAAAGTGAGAGATGGCTTCTTTTACTCTGCCAATACGAAGCAGATTTTGCCCCAGATGGCATTGCGCCTCAACCATCCACGGAGCCAGGCGAACAGCTTCACGGTATTGTTCAATGGCTCCATCTAGGTCCCCCTGTTCTGCTAACAAACAGGCAAGATTATATCGTATCTCAGGATTATTTGGAACGAAAGCCGCCGCCTTTTGCAGGTGAGAGATTGCCTCGGAAAGCTTTCCCTCCATGTTCAATATCACTGCCAGGTTGGCATGGCTACGACCGAAGCTAGGATCAATTTCTAGCGACTTTAAATACCATTCCTTTGCCTGTTCAATATACCCTTGAGCCATTAAAACCCCAGCAATGTTGTAGTAGGAATTGGGGTCTTTGGGCCTGCGTTTGAGTACTTCTCCGAATATCACGAGCGCTTCATCAAGCCTTTGATTGTTTGCTAGATAATTTGCAAGATTATTGTACGCCATTGAACTTTTTGGGTTCTTCGCAATTGTATCACGCCATAGGACCTCTTCATTCTTGTAGATGTGGGCTTGCCGCCAAGTAAGAATTGCAAGCACTGAAATGATGACAGCCGGAATCGCGTTTCTCAGAATATTACGTGCTTTAAATCTGCTGATGATTGCCCCACTAAAGAGCGCTATGGGGCCTATGCAAGCAACATACTGATAGTGGTCCGCAACAAATGAATACTTGAATGTATAAATGGAAATAAAACCCAGAGTTGGCGCAAGGGCTGACACAAAAAAGATAATAGCAGCTAACGATTCTTTACCTAGCGACTGTCTCCATTTCCACAGCACAACCACGGCAACTATGCATGCTACAATCCAAATATACTGATTTGGGTCGGATGCATTGATATCCCATCTTGGGTAACTAAACGCTAATCGGGCTGGCCATATAAGTTTTGCTATGTAGAACCAGATGGCTCTGCTGGCGATTAAGAGACGCTCAACAGGAGTGAATGCAAACTCCGGCCCTGCTGTGCCCTGATGATGCTGCTCCCACCATATGGAGATAAGCCCCATTGTAAATCCGAGCGCCAAAAATGGAACCAATTGGACTATCCTTCTCGCTATGCCATCATTAGCAAAGCTTGAAGCGGCTGCTTCATGCTTGCCAACCAAATTATGATTAAGCCCATGTGAGTGACCTTCAATTGCTTTATTTCTTCGCAACCACCATATTAGAAACAATGCTACGGGGAGAGTACATGCGGTTGTTTTTGCAAAAAGCGCAAGCGCATACAAACCCAGCGATAGGACGTAATATCCCCAAGCACGTTTGGTCTCTTTATCTATGAATTTCACCCAGGCAATTATTGCCAGGAGGTAAAAAAGCGTGGAAAGCGTGTTCTTTCGTTCAGTTATCCAAGCGACCGACTCCACATTCACTGGGTGGAGAGCCCAAAGGACAGCAGCGAGCCATGAACCTCGAACCCGAAGATAGCTTAATACAGCCCAAACGAGAAGTGCATTTATGACATGAAGTGCTATATTCACTACATGGTAGCCAACTGGGTTCAACCCCCAAAGGGCATATTCGACTCGAAACATTGAGTATACGAGCGGGAAATATTGGGACGGGGAATCAAGCGAAAACCATATCTTCTTCAAACCGCCAGGAAATATTACAAGGGGATTCTTCGTGACATAAACGTCATCATCCCAAATAAAATCAGCCTGCATTGCTGGAACGTAGGCAGCAGCCGTTAGGAGAACAATAGTTAATATGCCTAGATATTGTGCTTTCTTATGACTTATTCGTGTGGCAATGGATTTTCGCATGACTTGGCATTACTTTGGTGGCAAGACTCTGCGATACTTATCCTTATAGAGTCCTATTTTCTCAAAGGGTATACGCTTGAAACCAAGCTTAAAAGCAGGCGAGTTATCCTTGAGCTGAAATTTCATTGAAGCGGCATCCACAAAGCAGGGGTCAACATCTACCAGATTATCCTTAATTGAGATAGTAGAATCATAGTTTTTGCTGTAGATATTCAACCACTTGCCGCCAAATGAGATGTTGCGCTCAATCTTATTATACTTCGGTGCACCAGGGTCATCATCATAAATCATGAGTAGCATGGGGTAGCGTTCCTTCCAAGGTAACTCCCTATATGGCACTGCCTCAAGTTGTTGCTTCATATAGCCATCAACAGTCGGCTTTGCCCAGTTTTGGCCACGGTTATCTATATGCACCGACGGCTCACAATCCACGAAAATATTGTTTTCCACCACATTATTCCGACCACCGCCTATGCACACCCCCATCTTCGCTTTGTAGAAGACATTGCCATAAACTTGCACCCCGCTTAGGTTGTCGTCAAGATATACTGAGCGAACGTCAGCCGTGCCCATATGGTGGAAGAAGTTGTATCTTATCACGTTCCCTTGCCAAGAGAAATCACGACCTGCATAAAAGGCACCGGCGTCGCTGGTTTCCATGCAAACATGATGCACTTCGTTAAACTCCATTATATGGTCGTTTCCGCCGAACAGTATGGCGCTATGGGGTGCATAGCATATTAAGTTATGTGCCGCACGATTGCCAACTCCATGGAGGCTAATGGCCGGATGGTATGTTCTCGTCCATCTGCTGAAGTCTCGAATGTAGTTGTTCACGGCAAAGCACTGGCCAGGATTAAGCGTTTGACGGTCACCGCACGAAATTGAAATTCCAGTATCGCCGATGTGCGAAAGATTGCATGACAACACGCCGCTTTTAACAGAGCCTGTAATGACTACAGCTGTATTTCCAATATTGGAAAGGGTGCAACCGGCGATTAGGACATCCGAACACCCTTTGATTTCAACCCCATTGCCTCTGGTGCATTCAAACGTGAGCCCGCGAACAGTTAGATGTTGCACATTTTCCAGCCTCATTATTGGCTGTTCTAGAAGCGAAACCATTACCTCTGCTTTGTCGAGAGGACCTGGCGGCCAGAAGTAAAGGATTCCAGATACACGGTCGATATAGTATTCACCAGGCTGATCTAGCTCCTCAAGCAGGTTTAGCGCATAATATCTGGCACCAGCCTTATACCCATACACTCCGTGGGGTTCTTCGGTAATAATTTCTTTCGCCCGCGTATCAATCGCCCTCACCTTAACATAAGAATCTGCCCAATCCCACGTCCAATAACCATGCAACCAAATATCCGCCGCCTTGCTCCATCGGCTAGGTCGGCTTTCATGATAGGTGAATCTCCCGCCTTGGGGACCATTCGGAACATCGGCAATCTTCGCCCAAGCGTCATTGGGCCAGCGCGCAAGGGTCATGGGCATTCCATTAAAAAACAGCTCCAAGTGTGCAGGAGTTGAAGCCCTCCCAAAACCTCGTGGGGATAACCTTCCGAAATCAGCCACTCCCAGCTCCCGAAGATTGACTGTGAATATTTTGCTGCGAGCCTTTGGCTGAATTGACGGAAGAATTGATGGG
This sequence comes from Armatimonadota bacterium, assembly GCA_029907255.1. Classification (NCBI taxonomy): domain Bacteria; kingdom Bacillati; phylum Armatimonadota; species Armatimonadota bacterium. The sequence continues at coordinate 127,771 of JARYMF010000002.1, read as the reverse complement.
TCACATTGTTTATTCAGAGGCTTAAATCCTTTGACTTTTAGCCCACCAATTAAACGAACTCTTTCGCCGAAGTAAGACCGGTAGACAATGGGCGACTCCTTTGTACCTGAATCCTCGGCAGTCAGTTGAAATGCACTGTCCCTCTGGTAATCGCCACCTCTTATCCATACCGTTATTCCTCCCGACGGAAGGCCTGCGCTCTCTTTCAAGACGCGGATTGCATCTCGGGCTCGCTCAAGGGTAGCAAATGGCTTCGATTTTGTCCCGGGATTTTCGTCATTACCATTTGGCGCAACGTAGAAATCTGCATTAGCAAAACTGCACAAAGTGAGGAGAAACAAAGCGGCGAAAAATGTATCTTTCATCCTCGCGCTCCTAAAGGAGAATTCACGTCAAATGTAGATTCAATTTCGCCAACATATAGTCCTCCTCTATGACCATTTTGAGGTTAAACAGCACCTAGCGTTGGCACAAGTATATATTTTGCCTTTACCGCTAAGAATTCAAAATGAGAGTGACAGATTCTCCTGATATCACGTTTCAAAATCGCAAAAGTCGTGAGGAGCATTTTTAAAACAGCAAGTGATTCACATAAGGTTGATATACCACAGTATGGCAAACCGAACTAATAACCCACCTTGTTGTATTCGGCAAGCTCCCTTTCGTTAAATTCAGGGCCACCGTCGCGGTTGTTGCTCATGTAAACATGTGGCCGCAACCCTTTTTCGAGCATCTTCTCGATTGCCTCTCCGCAAATCATCCAAAGGATGGCAATGAATCCAATGCCCGAAACTGGAAGGACTTTTACAGGGAGTCCATCTACTTCCTGGGAAGCATCGCCATACGGGGCGCATATGTCAATGACAAGGTCGCCAACGTCTGAAAGCTTCTTGCCCGAGGGATGCAAAGAATTGACCTGCGACGTGTATTCCAAGGATGTGAGAACTATGACTTTAACCCCGAGCCTCCGGCACTCCATCGCCACTTCAATCGGCCACTTGTTCCGCCCCGAAACCGAACCGACAAGCACCAAGTCACCTGGTCTTAGTTGGCTAGTGCGAACTGCCGTGCGAATCTGTTCTAAATCCACCTCAATAGGTTCGTTTCTTGGGCGGTTGCGTTGACAATCGGCAATTGGATTGTCTAGGTGCATGGAGAAGCCAAACCTCCTTAGCGCCATTAAACCACCAGCTCGACCAGTAAGCTCGGAAGCAACCCCATGCCCCATGTCAGTGATGAACACGGCTCCACCCGAAGCCCAAGTATCGGCTATCATTTCGCCCGCCCTACGGATGTTCGCCATCTGCTCATCGGCAATGCGATCAAGGAGGCTGTGGAGGGTCTGAATATAACTTTTTGCTAACATTTCATTCTCCTATCAAGTCGCCACTAGCTATTATGGTAACCTTTACCCTCGGGGTAACGCTTGGGGACACTTCGCAATCGAATTCCACCTTGTTACCGCCAGGCGATAGCATGGGAACGTCACCCCTTGGCTCGACTTCTCGAATCAATTCACCATTAGGAGCATAAAGTTTACAGTCGCTAAGAGAGTTGAACTCAAGCCATGATCCACTTTCCATTTCGACAGGAAAAACAATGGTTTTGCCGCCTATCGTTAACGAAGGATTCTTAATCTTTGCCTTAACCAAAGGAAGAGCCTTAACTGGACTAAGAAGGCATTTTATGGATTTTCCTGGAGGCAGGTTATTACACCAAAGCGAGATTGAACCAATATGCCCATAGTCTACCGATTCACGGTATACTTTATAAAGGTAGCCGTAGCCATGCTCAGCAGCCCCAGCATTATATGGCCACGAGTAATTGTCTATGTTGCCTCCCTCAGCCTCTATTAGCTCGAAGTAGCGCCAACCTTTGAAATCAACCTTAATATAGTGGTCTGCTATACCACCAACCATATGGGGAGGGCTGAGCAATTGAAGGTTGAGAATCTCTCCCTGTCCATCGCCATACACCCATACTCCAAGTGCTTGCTTATCTGCAATATTTAGGTCTGGGCTCAGTACCTTGCCAAACTTCGCCCAAGATGCATCTCGCTTCGGAAGGGCACTTTTTGCGGTGAAAACCGCACACGGCTTTCCAGCCATTGCTTGGTCTGTTGAGGCATAAAGACTCGCTGTTACGTTCTGCGCGGCTTCGTGGTCCGGGTAATCCGACGGATTGCTAAAATCTGCAATAACCATGCTTTCAGGAGAGTCATAATCTGCCGCCGAAAAAAGAGCTTCAATGCGGAGTCGCAGTGGCTGACTTGCGAAAGGATTATTCACTTCCCATTTAGAGGTGTGCTCGCTATCCACCTTATGGACACTATAGCTCATACGGCGAAACTGCCACTTATCGCCGTTCTTCTCTAAGGTAAACTCCTTACCTGGTTCGCGCAACTGCGCCTTAACTTTTTCGGAGAAATAACCCATATGGCGCAGATTCTCATAGTTATGGAATAATGTCGCAAGCCTTTGATAACCAGGTGTTGCTGGTCCAAAACCAGTCAAGGAAAGGCTTGCGTCATTTCCCAAAGCTTTGCAAAGAAGATACTCAATGTCATCTGGATAAGTACGCTCATTCTGAATCGCGGCAGGACCTTCACCGGTAATTATATGCCACCAGCCGAGATGCACCGGCATAAAAATGTACTTACCTTTTTCATTGTCGCGGCAATGAAGATCGATAAACCTCTTATAGCTTCGGGTTGGATGGTCCCAAGCTCCGATACGTGATCGCACGTACCAAAGGTGGTGGCGGAAAGTGCTCATTTCCATCAGTGCAGGCTTTTTTAGATGCTTACATATTTCAAACACGAACTTGGACCCATAGTGCCAGCCATATTCTCCACCCCCAAGCACATCCTCGCCATCCAAAGCATCAAGATACATCATATCAAAGCCGCACTCGTTGAACGTGTCGGCGATTGATTTTGCCACTTCCGCAAGCAGGGTGGAATCGCCATCGGGCGCAAAGAGGAAGAAACATTCTTTAAGGTGGTGAACCTTCGCCCCCTTCTTGTGCGCCGAAACTTTTGTCCCATATGCACCTCTTTTACAACCAGTAAAAGAATACGGCGGCTCTTTTGATACGCCAGAATATGTTATTAACTCATCATCTATTTGAAGTGTAACGCTATTTCGAACAAAGAAACCCGTAACTGCAGACATCTTATCAGTTGGTTCCACAACAGGAATGGCATTTGAATCTTCCGCAATATCTTCTGCCAAGGTAAACGCGGCATCTTTCGCAAGCCGCGGGTCGGGCACCGGCGTTACCCAAGGACAATCTTTTGCAATGAAAAAGGCATATGGGTGCAGACCAGCTTTCAAACCTGCAGCATGGAGCTTATCAATGACTGCCTTCAAGCTTGCGCGCCCTTTGGGATAGCGCTGAGGATTTGGCTGGCAGTCGCCAAAGCGAAAGGACGAACCGCCGTGAAAATCAATCTGGGTCATTCCGTATTTCTTTGCCAAAGCTATCCATTCGTCAACCGTTTCCTCGCTTATGCCGTCGAAGTTAAATATGTAAGAGCCTCTATTGATTTCTTGGTCAAGCGCCCATGGGCCGCCTAAGCTAGAATGTGGCAGGTCATTAGATGACAGCACGACATCTTGCATAATGCTTCGCATTTCGCTGAAAGGACATGCTATGACGGCAACCTTTGCACCCTCGAAGCCAAATTTTGGATAGCACATGGCTCTGAGATGGGTGTTCACCCCTGGAATTTCGGGAACATTGGTCTTGAGATTTAGTGCCATGACACAGGATGAAAATGGGTCTTTATCATGCGGCAAGAAGTTTACATCTACATTAACGAATATGAATTCATCCGGCTGGCCAGTTACAGCTTCTACCTCAAATGTAAAATACCGTTCATTAGCCGCAGTTTTGAGAATAGCCCTGATGCCAGAATCACCGAAATTCAAGGCTAATCGCCCGTCAGCAAATGAGACAGTAGACGCATCATAGACCTTGCCCGCCTTCCGCACGTGAGCAAAAGCAGTCTGAGGGGAGACGCAATAGTCTTTTCCTGTGCGTTTATCTATTAGGCGAACGCTCTTGGCATCGGCACCAACTGCAAACATCGCATATTTATTCTCAAGTTTGAAAGCCACTTTTTTATCCTCCCCTCCGCCCATGCTTGAAATAGGCGTGACTATGAAAAGCAAAAATAACGCGCAAAGTTTCTTACACATTTTATGACCCTTTAAGCGGTGTATCATAATTTTGAGCGAATGCCTGCTGAGTTTCCTTTATGCGGTCCACTAGCTCAGGCGTCCACTGAACACCCATTGCCTTTAAAGCCAATAAAGCAGCGCCAACACATGGCTTAAGGATGGGCCGAATTGGCCGAAGGTTTGGAGCGATTTCTAGCACGCGCTCGACAACCCGCTCCCAATACATGGAACAACCCTGCGCCACCCCACCAGAAGCAACAAGGGCGTAGTTGCTATTCTCGAGCCCAAGCTGCCTAATTACATCCGCAGCCACTTCAGATATATCGTCTGCTGCACGAAGGATTATTTTGCGAGAAACATCATCGCCCTCTTCAGCAGCACAAGCAACTACCTTCGCCACCGATGCCGTTTGCGATCTGCCAAATTCGCCGAAATAGACAAGGCGGAAAATGCCTTCGGTATTTTCAACCCCAAGCGACTGCGGAATCAATGTCTCTAGAATTGTTTTGCGGCTTGGTCCCCATGAAGAAGCCATAGCGGCACGCATTCCCGCCAGCCCAATCTGATAACCGCTCCCATAGTCTCCAAGCACAGGTCCCAACCCATCAAGTGTAAGACACCTGCCATCCTCTGTTAGACCAGCGACGAAAGAACCCGTCCCTGAGAGGACCACTATACCATGGGTTTCCAGCCCAGCCGCTAAACCACGCTCAACTTCGCCTGCATTAACATACCTGGAGGGAGGTATGGTAATCCCAATTCGCTCTAGATATGGCCAATATAATCCGGCAACCCACAAATCCTCAGGATGGTTGTCTCCGAGGGCACCGCGGACTGCAGTAGAATAGGATTCAAGTGCCCCTTCTCTACCTGCCCAATGGCTCTGACCAGTCCCACCTCGACCCCAACCAACGACATTTCCGAATTCATCTATTAGAACGGCGTCGCTCTTTGTTCCGCCGCCATCTACTCCCAATGCAAACCGCGTTGCCATAATAGTTAACCAAAGAATGGTAAAGTTAAATGGTTGGCGCCAACCCGCAAAATACTCCTATTCGTCCAACTTTCCTTTGGGAAGCCCGAGCGGAAGAGCTGATGGTCGCTCACAGGTGCTTTCAAGTATGACATGCATGCCTTTCTCCGAAGCATCATGGAAAGCATGCATGATGTCTAGCACATGATAGGCAAGTTCACCGCTTGCACGGTGTGCCCTTCCCGAGCGCAGTGCATAAGCCATGTCCGCAACACCAAGCCCCCTGGAATTCTCAGCATAACCGTGAGAAAGGGGAACTTCCGCCCATTCTTTTTCACCAGCACGCCTTATTCTAACCGGTCCGCCAAACGTATTTGGGTCGGGAACGCTGAGAGAACCCTCTGTGCCATAGATTTCGATTCTAGGCAAGTTCGCCGCCCACACGTCAAAGCTGGTGATTATCGTTCCAACTGCACCATTTGCAAAATCCATAACTCCCGCAACATGGGTTGGAACATCAACCTTAATAACCGTGCCACGCTTCGGCTCACTTCCAATGATTCGCTCGGGGAACGTTATCCTTGCCGACCCAGTCACACGGCGTACTGGGCCTATAAGATTAACTAGAGCCGTGAGGTAGTAGGGCCCCATATCGAACATTGGGCCTCCACCAGGTTTGTAGTAGAACTCAGGGTCTGGGTGCCAACCCTCATGACCATGGCACATCATAAAAGCAGTCGCGGCAACAGGCTCGCCAATCCACCCATCATCAATAAGCTTCCGACAAGTTTGTATCCCACCACCCATGAACGTATCAGGCGCACATCCAACAAGCAAACCTTTCGATTTTGCCAACTCAAGCATTTTGCGGCCATCTTCACGAGTAATAGCTAGCGGCTTCTCGTTGTAGACCGACTTTCCTGCCTCAAGCGCCGCCATTGCAACCGAAGCATGGGCGTCTGGAATCGTAAGATTGAGCACAATTTCAATTTCCGGGTCGGCGAGTAGCTCTTCAACGCTCACCGCCCTGCATCCAAATTCTTCCGCCTTCGCCTTCGCCCTCTCAGGGATGATATCAGCGCACGCAGAAACCTCGATTGCCTCCAGCATCTTTGCGTTTTGGAAATAAATACCTGAAATGTTTCCGCATCCAACAATGCCAATTTTTGCAGTTTTCATAGACGCCCCCACAAATTACAAACACTAGTGTATTTTCATGCAAAGTGGTTGTTTTATAACCTAATTCTGCAATACTCCTAGCCTCGAATTATATCGGCTCAGCATATAATAACTTGTTGCGGCTATTTGCTATCTCGCCGCCCAAATTGCTCCACGCTTGATGATCTCGAGTACTTCAGGCACCTCAAAATCCTTCGCCACGTGGCCTAGCGACATGTAGAATACCCTGCCTTCGCCGTACTTCCGCTTCCAAACTACAGGCATAACACATCCCGCAATCCATGGATAATGTTCGCCGCCGAATGTGGTCGTTGCTAAAACCTCATTTGAAGGGTCTACATGCATGTAGTATTGCTCGGACTTCATTTTGAAATCGTCGAGCCCCTTAACGATTGGATCTTCAGGCTTGGTAATATTGACCACATAGTCCACTATACCACCTGGATGCTCTACCCACTGGCCGCCGACCATAAATTGATATGCCGTGTTGCTCCTAAAGGAATCTCCCATACCTCCATGCCAACCAGCGATTCCAACGCCGCTCTTTATCGCATTGAGAAGCCCTTTCTCCTGTTCAGGCGTAATCTGTCCCATTGTCCAACATGGCACTACTAAGCTGAGCGACCTCATTTTTTCCTCGTCGAGATACGAGTCCATGGTATTCGAAATCTCGACAGAAAAACCGTTAGCCTCGAGAACGGGGGCGACAATGTCAACACACTGTTTGGGCTCATGGCCATCCCATCCGCCCCACACCATCAATGCTTTCTTCATTATTATCCTCCATTCCAATCAGCACAAGCATACTTAGAAAATATACGCTCTCAAGTGTAACAAACGATGACATAGCGTGCAAGTACCTCATTCTTCATACGAATATAGGGAAAGTTCGGGTAGGGATAACCAATCCGAGCAAAATAGTAATCGCTAAAACCTAGGTAGGCATTAGCTGGCAGTAAATATCTGGCTTAAAGCATAAACCTAACAACTGTTTCTATTGTTCTTTGAGGCTTGACTTCCAGCGGGCAATTAAACCATCTACCCAAATATCCATAACAATGAAAAGCAACCAAAGGAACGCGGCAAAAGAAATAATAAAGAAGCTTGGCGCAGGCCGTGACCACAGATTGACTACCGATTCCCATACTGTCGCAGGCCTAGTAAATAAATCCCAGCTGTTAAACCTCAGCACCAAGCCGAGATAAACGCCGACTGACATCAACAAGAAAAATGGAATTCCCCAAACCCACAGCGTTGCCCCTCTCGCTTTAAGCATTCTGGCAATTGGTCGCACAGCAAGCGTGAACGTTAGCACCCCTATGCCACTATAGCAAAGGTAAAACAACGTGTAAATCATTAGGTCCAATGCCGCACCGTGGTCGACAGTCCATTTTGCGTAGAGACCTGAGTGGCCAACTCTATTTAGGAAATGCCTCCATTCGGTGAGGAGATAGCATGTATTCGGCAGAAAAGCAAGCCAGATAACGCCAAGAAAAAACAGGAACACAGTAGCCAGGTTTATTCCACGCATCCGTCGCTTATCAGTAAGGTAACGGATGCTGTAGCCCGCCGCAACAGGTATGATTGCAAGAAAGGTATTCCAAGTTACCCAATGAAAAATGCATATTATTTCAGTCATCTAAATCCAAAATACTCCTTTCCACCAATCGAAAGTTCCACAAAAATAAGCAAACTTGTAAAAGTATGTAGGACTTGTAAATACCTTTAGAAAATATATCGGTAGGAGGCATAAGGGTTCTTATGAGAATTTTAGCATTCTTTGTTTTGATATTTTTAATCGCAAGTTGCCCAATCACCTCATTAGTAATGGCTGATGAGTGGCACCCAAAGATTTTACCCGTCGAGAAGGTGGATTTCAACTGGCCGCCACCCAGAGAGGTTGGTGAACCTGACTATTTTACTATCGCCAAGGATGGAAAACCTGCGTGTACAATTGTAATCCCTGCGAAGCCGACTAATTATGAAACAAAATGCGCTGAATTACTGAAGCTTTACTTAAAATTGGTCACAGGTGCTGATTTTGATATCAAGTCAGAACCTTTCGCGCATGGCCCGGCAATTTATATTGGAAACACAGACGTTGGCAGGGAAGCCATGCCCCAGCTGCCGCCGATTAAATATGGAGACCTCACACTCCCGAACCTACACGGCTTCATGGTGAAGACGGTTAACCAAAACACACTAGTAATTCGGGGCAATAAAGATATAGGCAATAATTACGCAACTTATTCTTTTATCCGCGAGTATCTAGGGGTTCGGCGTTATTGGCCATCAGAGCCTGGAGGGATTGGCGACGTCTTCGAAAAGCGACCAACGCTAACTGTGCCAAAGCTCACCTGGATTGACTGGCCGTATCTCATTAGCCGCCACGTAGGCTTTAATCCTAAGGGCTGGGAATTAACGCAGAAGGAAGGCAATCCACCCTGGATGTTCTTTTGGTATCGGTGTGGAACGACACTCTCGATGATGCACAACTTCTTCAGCCTCGTTTCGCCTGAAGAATATGGAAAAACGCATCCTGAGTACTTCCCCGAAATAAATGGCAAACGCTTTGTCCCAACCAAGCAGATACATTGGCAACCTTGTGTCAGCAATCCTGAAGTAGTAGATATTTGCGCACAGAAAATCACTGCCGCATTTGACAGAGACCCCTATCGAATCTGCCACGCACTCTCCGTAAATGATGGGGCAGGTCATTGCGAGTGCGCGAATTGCAGAGCGATGGATGCGCCCGAATCCGACATAAACACAACCCAGCTGACCGATAGGTATGTCAAATTCATGAATGCCGTAGCAGAGAAAGTAACGGCAAAACACCCAGATAGATTGATTGGCTTTCTTGCATATGGGGGTGTCCGATTCCCACCAAAGACCGTAAAGCTCCACCCAAATCTCGTGCCTTATTTCTGCGCTATGGGGCAAGGACTTTATCGCGGCTGGGATTCGTGGATTGCCGCTGGAGCTAAGAACATGGGCCACTACGGCTACCATGATGACCGATGGTTCATCATTCCAAAGATTAACCCCCACCAAGAAGCACGGCGAATCCGGTACATGGTTGGCAGTGGAGTACAGCGCGGCTACTATAAAGAATTTAATCCAACCTACCCGCTAGATGCCCACGCCGCCATTGTAACTGCTGAACTTCAATGGGATCCTCGTCTCGACGAAGATAAAATCCTTGAGCAATATTACTCCGACATGTTCGGTGAATCCGCAAAGGAAATGCAAAGATTTTATGAATTGCTCGAAAAAGATTACGAAACATGGCTAAAGAATACCTCACCACCGCACCCCTATGGGCCCGACAGAAGTGACCTTGATCTCGACCATGATTATGAACAATTCCAGGTTCTGACAGCGAGAGGCGCGGACTTAGCATGGGAGGCTCTTCAAAAAGCCGAAGCAAAAGCACGAGATGCGAAGGTAAAGGAACGTATCCACATCGTAAAAGCAATATTTGAATTCGTGCGCATATGCGACCATGAATATTGGCTCACAAAGTCGCTGCCAAAATGCCGCAGTGCATCAGAAGCAGCCAGTCAAGCTCGCGAGGTTTTACGCCTTGCTCGAGCAAAAGCCGAGTATAAAGAGAAAGTCATGGAAAAAGAACCAATCAAACAATGGCACATGATTTACCGCGAGCCGTATGACTTTATTAAAGTTGGTGAAATACCGCAGGAGGTCCACCAGGCAATAGACAAAGGCTTCGAGATGGCGTTTAAAGCCAATCCAAAAGACCCGGAGTGGCAACGACTTGCTAAAGACCCCGACCCAATTATTGCCCAGTCCGCACAGGCAGTTCTTGCAATGGCATCGAATCAAAACTTAACCAATCTCGCCAACGATGGCGGCTTTGAGGGCGGAGTAAAGCCTGAGCTACGGCACGATGAACCAAAGCAAGGGTCAGTAGCCATCACACGTGAGAAACCCCACTCCGGCGAGCGGTGTGCGATTATTTGGAACTGCAAATCATCAAGTATCGTTAAAAGGGTTCAAGCAGGTCCAGGCGAGAAATTTCTAATTTCTGTCTGGCTACGCTCATTGGAACATCCTGGCCCAAACAATGTACCCGCCCTTTATGGTCTCAGGGTAAATGCAAAAAGTGGCGACAAAATCATAAATTGGATAAGAGAGCCGATAACCCCAACCACCCAATGGCAGGAGTTTCGCATGACTTATACCACTCCTGCAGGCACAGATTCAATCGAAGTGCTCATCAATGTAATGCGCCAGCACTCGAAAGCGCGAGCTTGGGTTGACGACATCTCAATAATCCGCCTACCAGTTAGTTCGCTTGGTTTAACAACCGAGGGCGTTTCCAACACGCAAAGGGACACACCACCCGAAGAGTAGCCTTGCAAAAATAAATCACAAAAATAAATCACAAAAAGTTTATCTGACATGTTGACAGAGTGATAAAAAATGGGTATAAGGGTACCGAAATACCTTATTCATTGGGTGAAGCAATGTCAAATATGTTGAGAATAACAGATGGAGCCTCGCTGGCATTTCATACCATGGCTTTTCTAGTCCAATCTCCTGGAAGATGGATATCAACTCGGGAGATCGCCTCTGAGCTAGGTGTTTCCGAAAACCATCTGGCAAAAGTTTGCCAGCGTCTCGCTAAAGCAGGATTGGTTGAGTCTGTCCGCGGTCAAGGTGGAGGATTTCGTTTGGCAAAATCACCAGCCGAAATTACGCTTCTGGAGGTTTACGAAGCAATCGAAGGCGTCCTAAAACCAATAGACTGCTTCTTGGGCAAACCTGTGTGCCAAAGAAGCAAGTGTATCTTCGGCAATCTCATTCATTCCGTAAATACACAGGTCAAAGAATATCTAGCTTCTACAACGCTAGATTATCTGTGTTGTAAATCGTAATAAGGAGCATGCAAAAGGTGGTCAGAAAAATCATCAAAATCGACGAAGAGAAATGCAACGGGTGTGGGCTTTGTGTGGATGCATGTGCTGAAGGAGCAATCAAAATTATCGAAGGCAAAGCTCGACTGGTAAGCGAAAGCTATTGTGATGGCTTGGGCGCATGCATTGGGGAATGTCCCCAAGGAGCAATAACGATTGAAGAACGGGAAGCTGAGCCTTTCGACGAACATAAAGCAAAAGAATGGGTTGCCCAACAACCGACAATTCAAAAGTCGGATACTGGAGTTCAAACCTCAGAAACACGAAACAACGAACAACTCCCCTGTGGATGTCCAGGTACTAATGTTCAAATACTCACACCTACCGCGACCAGCGAGTCGGAGCAAGGGGACGTCGCCCCATCATCTCTTTGCAATTGGCCGGTCCAGCTACGATTGGTACCATCCAATGCTCCCTATTTTCAGGGCGCAAACGTTCTGCTAGCGGCAGACTGTGTGCCGTTCGCATATTCGGCTTTCCACCGCAAAATGTTACACGGCAAAGTGCTGGTTATTGGCTGTCCAAAGCTCGACGATGCGCCTTATTACATTGAAAAACTCACAGAGATACTAGCTCATTCCGACATAAAAAGTTTAATGGTAGCGCGCATGGAAGTTCCCTGCTGCAGCGGCCTCACAAGGATTGCCCAAATGGCAGTCGCAGCATCGGGAAAAGAAATACCAATTAATGAAATTATTATTTCAATTCGCGGTGAGGAGATAAACAGCTAAGAGGGCTATAACCCGCCAACCTTTGTTTTCGGCGAAAAATATAAAGCTAAAGAAAAGGAGATAGATTATGGAAATGTTCTGTTATCAGTGCGAGCAAACAGCAAAAGGAACCGGATGTACCATCCAAGGCGTCTGCGGCAAAGACCCTGTAGCGACAACTTTGATGGATCTTCTTGTCTATGCAACCGAAGGCATCTCCATGTACGCTCATCGAGCTAGACAGTTAGGATTATCCGACCGTGCCGTGGATGTGTTCGTACTCGAATCGCTATTTTCCACGGTAACAAATGTTGATTTCGACGCCGACCGAATTGAAGAACTCGTAAGAAAAGCGGCAGAGATAAAAGAAAAAGCACGTAAGCTTTACGAAGAAGCTGCTCGAAAATCTGGCAAGTCCCCCGAATTGCTTAATGGTCCTGCGAGATGGACTCCGGCAACCGACCGCGATGGTCTTCTTCGTCAAGGTGAATCGGTAGGCGTCATTGCGCGTAGGAAAAAATTTGGCGAAGAGATTACTGCGCTTCAAGATCTTGTGCTGTATGGTTTGAAAGGTGCAGCTGCATACGCAGACCATGCACAAATTCTCGGCAAGGAATCCGATGAAGTCTATGCCAGATCTCATGAAGGCTTAGACTTTCTTACGAAAGAGAATACAACCGTTGAAGAGTTGCTTGGAATGTGCCTAAAAATCGGCGAACTAAATCTGAAAGCCATGGAGCTCTTAGATGCGGCAAACACGAGTGCATATGGTCATCCCGAGCCGACAAAGGTGCGCATCGAGCCTGTTAAAGGAAAAGCAATTGCCGTCTCTGGCCATGATCTCAAAGACCTCGAGGAGCTACTAAAGCAGACGGACGGAAAGGGAATAAACGTTTACACCCATGGTGAGATGCTTCCGGCGCACGGATATCCAAAGCTTAAGGCATATAAGCATCTAGTTGGCAATTATGGAAGCGCCTGGCAAAACCAGATAAGGGAGTTTGCCGCCTTCCCAGGCGCAATACTTATGACAACAAACTGCCTCCAGCGCCCGAGTGACGTTTACAAGGACCGCATTTTCACCACAGGTCTTGTTGGCTGGCCAGGCGTAAAACACATAGCGAACAAAGACTTCACACCAGTAATCGAAGCAGCACTCGCTGCACCCGGATTCACGGAAGATGGCGAGGAAAAGTATATAACCGTAGGCTTTGGGCGGCAGGCAGTGCTCAGCACAGCTGATGCAATCATTGAGGCGGTCAAAAGCGGAGCGATACGTCATTTCTTTCTCGTCGGTGGGTGCGATGGCGCCAAAGCGGGACGAAATTACTACACAGAGTTTGTTGAAAAAGCTCCAAAGGACACCGTCATACTCACATTAGCATGCGGAAAGTACCGCTTCAACAAAATGGACCTGGGAGACATTGGTGGAATCCCAAGGTTACTCGACATTGGCCAGTGCAATGATGCTTATTCGGCAATCCAAATAGCAGCGGCTCTTGCAGATGCCTTTGGTGTAGGCATAAATGACCTGCCGCTTTCTCTTATACTTTCATGGTATGAACAAAAAGCAGTAGCAATCCTGCTAACGTTACTTCACCTTGGGATAAGAAATATGCGGCTTGGCCCAAGCCTGCCAGCCTACCTGCCGCCAACAGCATTAAACGTCCTTGTTGAGAAGTTCAATATCATGCCAATCACAACCCCCGAGCAAGACCTGAAAGCAATCCTTGGATAATTATTAGAGCTGTAAAAAGATAAATGGAGGAAAGTGAACACCTGTTTTCCTTTCCTCCATTTTCCACTTTCAACTAGATTGCGCTTGTATGCCGATAGCCAATGACTAACCTAAGGATTGAATCCCACTCGCGGCTTCCACGAACTGAGCGAATGAGGTTGTTCACAGACCAGCCGAGTCGCAACGACAGCCCCGGTGCAAATTCATGGACCAGGGAAATGTCCGAATCAACTTTTGTTGCGCGGAATTTTTCCATGGATTGAAGCAACAAAATATCTGATTCTAGAGCAAGCTTTGGATTGAGAGAATGTCGACCACGTAGCGATGCAACAAGTACCGGCTTTGTACCGGTGCCATTGTCGTAGTCTTCCAAAAACCCGAGACCGACATCACCCTTCATTTTCGTTCCAAGTTGTTTCCCAACTCCATAGGAAAGAAGATGGTAGCCGGATTTCTTTGGCTGGTTTTTTGACACCCGATTTCTATCCCGTCTGCTCAATACTGCAGTCCAGACAGAATAACCGTTATCTGGCTTGGAGTTTTCAAGCCGCGAATCAACCTTTTGTGTCGTCACATGCCACGACGTATTCCCAGATTTTGCTACTGTCCGGATGTAAGCCCCACGCACAAACCAATCACGCTGGTTTCTTTTCTCCGACAGCGAGACTCTTAGGTACAACTGGTCTGCGTCCTGCGAGGTAAATCCGCTTACCTGGGTTTCGATTGTTCGCGTGCCACGAGGCTTCTTTGGTTTTGCAGATGAAGTCTGTGTTTTTTGCGCTGGAACCGACATCGGTTCGGGCGCAGTTTTCTCAGGTTCCTGAGCCGAATAAACTGAAGCACTAACTATGCAAATTATAAGTGCAACAACGCCTTGAAAAAAGCAAAGCCTTCTTACCAAAACCACCTCCTAAAGCACCGTTTAGATACACTCATTTTAACATGACGGCGCTGTATGGTAAATGTTCACCTATGGGCATTGCTTTCCTCTGATGAATAAGCATACTAGCGGAACATGATTGATAACTTTGTGCTGGAAAGGGGCAAAGTCACAGCCGCCAAGGAGTTGGTACGCTTAGAAGCCAAACTTACATTGAAACCGCCCGTTTATAAGGAACCCGACGCACAAATATAACTGCTTTGTCATCCTGATAAATACGCTGCCAGTCGGGAGCTTCGGTGAGCACGTCTGCGAGAAGAGTATCGGGCATAATGATAACTAAGTTTACGCCATACTTGTCGAATATCTTTCTCCATACGGAGTTGCCGCCTACCATTGCTACCCGCACAAAATCTTCAAAGGCACCTTCATAGAAAATATCGTCTCTGTTGTCTATAAAAACTTTATACTTGGGCCAAAGTCGCCAGATAAGATAGCTGCCGTAATTTAACTCGTTAAACATCGGACCGGGCGGCCGCTCTTTTAGAATGAAGTCGCAAGCAGCAGCTGGAAAAACGTCGGAGCTCGTGACATAGGTAAAGACATCCATCCCATCTATATCGGATATCCTATATGCAACGCCTCCAGAAACAGCGGCGATTACAAGTATTCCTATCACCCACGCCCTCCAACGGTTTTCTAATAACCTACTAAGAAGTGGGGTTATCAAGCTCGCCAAAGCAGGCGCAACTGCGATGGCGAACAAAGGACCAATTCGCTTGGCCATGAGCGATGCAGAGAGAAAAACAACAATCATTGCCAGCGTTCGCGGGCGGAGCGGCTTACTGCTCTGCGAGATGGCAAATATAAGAACTAATATCAGCACGCATAAGAAAGCACCAAATAAAGACCGAAAGTCGGGCGGCATCCACTCGGCTATAATTGAAGTCATCTCCCCATGACCAACTGTTTTAAATGGATAAGCGTAAAGGCTCAAGCCGTTGGGGTTCACTAAAACAGCAACTCCACACCCAAAAGTTACAGCTAGATTCCGCAGAGGAATGGAGTAGTCAATCTTCTTGTTTTTCTCACGAAAAGCAGTATAAAAGGCGGCAACACACTCAACACCGAGTAGTAGAAGGCCTGATATAAAACTCCCGTGTAAATTCGCCCATACGAGAAATAGGAGAGGCAACCAATATGGCAGCCCTTTTCCGCTTCGGGCACCATTCTCAACCCCCCATACAAGGACTGCAAAAGCAAGAATTCCTGCTACATTCGGACGAACATCCACCATATCTGCGCTTACACCAGCGGTTAATACGCTTACAAGAAATGCGGCTGGAATGGATGCTTGCGACCGCGCTGTAAAAAACACCAAAACAAGCGCCCCGGCTACTAAACCAAAGCACAACCACGTGAGAAATTCGAATGAGATACGCGAAACAAACCAAGCGAATACTTGAAATGCCCATTCATGAAAGATCCACTGCTTTGTGGCGGTATATGAAAAGGGGTCAGGCCAAGGGAAAGAGCGGTGAGTAGCTATCCATTCGCCAGTTTTGAGGTGCGAATAAACATCCCCACTGAGCTGGCGGCCGAAATTGATTGCGAAAATAGCCGCTAGGAGGACTAGCAAGTACCCTATTGTTACAAGTGGCGACCGGTTCGCAGATTCAATAAGCGGCTTTTGGGGAGACGTCTTGGCAGTTTTAGAAGCCCGCTCCCTTTCATTCATTTTCTCTCCTACCCCCTGGAGCTCCTAATCTGCCCACAGTATAGCATTAAGTATTACGCCACTCAAGTTCGGACTATTCAACTAGTCAAACAATGTTGAAAAATCCTCAATTGATATGCACAAACTCCCATCTAAACGCCACAATCAGGCACAAAAATTAACGCTACAGCCTGCCGCAAACCACCGCCGACTTGCATTCGAGTATAATAACAATACCGCTAGCGCCTACAGACCCTAGTTACACTCGGGAATCAGTGGGCCAGCAAGCTCTTTCAAGAAGAACAGCCTGCCGGGGAGCGTGGTCATAAATGTGCTTGGAATCCAAGGAGTTGGCTCATGCCTGAGCGTCATCCAAAGCGACATTCCCTGCCACATCATCCCTCTACCAAGAGAGCCATCTGCACCGCCTATTATCTCGTCAGCCATCAGAAATAGCCCTGGACCTATAGTATTCGCCCGCGCAGGCACTAGGGTTGTTCGGCTCTTGAAACTCGTAATCGCATTTTGCTCAATCGTAAGTGGGTGAAGCAGGGCACCGAGCCGATAATCTTGTTTCTTCCATTCGTCAAGGGTGAACTCGGCGGCGAAGTGAGGCTCCCAAAATGCGATATGACAAACGCGTCCGATACCGAAGACAACGACCAACCGTGCGCCCTGCGCTTTGAGGGCACGTATCTTCTCGCCATAAGTCGGCAATTCCGACTTTACCGCAAAGTGGCGCTGCTCCTTGGGAACTGTAAGACTGCCAAGCGGTCCATAAAACGCATCCTCCATTGCATACTGGAATGACTCTGGGCTGTCAGGAGAAACTGTATTTCCCTCTGCATCACTCCACTCGTCCATATTAAAGCCGTGGACATGGTCGCAAGGGATATTCCATTCCTTCAAGAAGTAGACCGCCCATCTATACATGCCCATTGGTCCGACAGGAAGAATGAAAACGATAGGTTTCCCAGCAGCCCTTGAATCGCGGATACATCCTGCAATACCCTCGCCCATCATTACGTTGAAATCTTCAAGAGAATCACAAGGTATGGGTCTAAATTGGGGATTCCACCATGGCTGACGCTCCGTAATGGACTCAGGCAGAAGCGAGCAGAGCTTATCAATCTTTTCAAGGTCCCACCCCGCTGGGAAGAAATTCTCAAGAAGAGAGCCCTTAATTGTTGTAATAAGGTTAATTGCCATTTCTTCACTCCTTCGCCAAAAAGTTTTATAGCCTATGCCTACACCAAGAATTATTTTCTACAATTACCCAAGATTTCCTTGCAACCTTTGGCCAAACAAAAAGCCGCCACAAATTCAGATTCTAGATTTACTAATTAATTCATCAAAGTGCTTGTTTTCCTTCCAATTATTCGCTGATTATGCAAGTCAGCGCAAAATTCTTTCAAAAAATTTTACATTCCGGGCTAAAAGGGGTTGACAAGCAGGAAAACTAGCAGTATATTTTGGGGTAGCAAGTGGTGCCGGAGTAGTAACTTAGCGGAGGCAGCGGGCATGTTTAGGGGTGGTTACGCCCATAATTTAGATGAAAAGGGGCGAATAATAATTCCGCAGAAGTTCAGGCTACTTCTTGGCGAAAAGTTCGTCATCACCAAGGGTCTGAATGGCTGCCTCTGGATTTTCACGGATGAAGTATTCCGACAGCTAGACGAAAGGTTGAAGGCACAGCCGCTTCTAGACCCTAATGCTGTCACCCTCCAGCGGTTTTTCTCCGGCGAAGCTGTTGATTGCAGCACTGATGCTCAAGGCAGAGTTGCAATTCCCGCCAATCTCAGAGAACACGCCGGCATTGAAAAAGAAGCAATGATCATCGGCGCTGGCAACAAAATCGAAATATGGAGCAAACAGCGGTGGGATGAGTTCAACTCCACCTTGACTGACGAACAACTAAGTGCTTCCGCAAGAGAAATAGGACTTGGATAATGGCGGGCTAGCCATGACGGAATTCCATGTTCCCGTCATGCTCGCAGAGGTTCTGCGGTTTTTGGACCCGCGGGCGGGAGAAACAATAGTTGATTGCACTATCGGTGGCGGAGGGCACGCCGCCGCAATCCTCAAGCAGATAGTGCCGGGAGGTAAACTGCTCGGGATAGATCGGGACCAGGAGGCAATTGAAGCTGCCTCCAAGAACCTCGCTGACTATTCCGACAACCTAATTCTCGTTAAAGGGAATTATGCTGACTTGCTAGCAATCGCAGAGAGAGTAGGCATAGATGCGGCTGATGGCATACTATTCGACCTAGGTGTTTCATCTATGCAGCTTGAAGCCGCAGAGCGAGGTTTCAGCTTTAGATACAATGCTCCGCTCGATATGCGAATGGATACGGCTCAGCGACTGACAGCCAAAGAGATTGTGAACTCTCTTTCTGAGCGTCGTTTGGCCGAGACAATATGGAAATACGGCGAGGAACGCTGGGCAAAAAGAATAGCCAAGTTCATTGTAAACCGAAGACAGCGACGTCCTATCGAAACGACCTTCGAGCTGGTTGAAACAATCTTGGCGGCAATACCTGCGGGTGCAAGGCCTACCAGCATTCATCCAGCAACTCGCACGTTTCAGGCGCTAAGAATTGCAGTTAACCGCGAGTTGGAATCACTTCAAGAAGGTTTGGAAGCTGCCATTAAGCTTCTTAAAAGCGGCGGCAGGTTAGTCGTCTTAAGCTATCATTCGCTCGAAGACAGAATCGTAAAAGACACTTTCGGAAAGCACATTGGCAGATGCATTTGCCCGCCAGGACTGCCGGTATGCGTCTGCGGAGCAAAAAAGGATATCGAGATAATTACAAAGCGACCAGTGACACCGTCTGAGGAAGAGATTCGAACAAATCCTAGGGCTAGGAGTGCAAAACTCCGTGCAGCAAAAAAATTGTAGCCATGAGTATTAGCATGGACGGGGAAGCCTACCGACCGCTTTAAAAGCAGAAACGCAGGCCTCCCATTACATAAAAGTTTTCACCACATGGGGAGAGGTGGCTAAAATGTTGGCACAAAAGAGACACGAAGTCCGTTATGAAATTGCTCCGAAAACCAGAAGGCGAAAGCGCAAAGGGCTACTAGGATTGCTATTCAGCAACCCTATGGTAGCAATCCTTGTGATAGCCGCAACATGCTTCGGCGTTCTGACGGTCTACGTAAGCGCGTACGCCAAAGTTGCAAAACAAGGATACGAAAAATCAGACCTACAATCTTATCTTAAGACACTTAAAATCGAAAACCAGGAGCTAAGGGTTCAAAGAGATATTCTTCGACAACCGGATAGAATCACAAAACTCGCCATTGAAAATGGGATGGTGCCAGCCCAGCAAATGGCTTATGTTCAGTGCCCTACGCGTGAGCTTTGGTTGGCGGAGAATACTACAGGTCGCGAAGCAAGATAGACCAGAAGGCTAACATCAACCCTATTTATTGCTCTCCCAAAAACCAGCTCATGATTCGCAAAGTCATGAGCTGGTATTCTTGTAAAGATCTCATGAAGCACAACATGAGGGGTGGCTGAATTGAGACGCCAAATATACTTCGAACGGCGTGTACAGCGCAGGCTGCGGAATCTTTTCTACATTTTGATTTTCCTCTATGCCTGCCTTGCTTTGCGTCTCATTTGGATACAGGTCATCCGCGCCCCATATTTCGCTAAAAAAGCCGAGTACTACCGCCTAAAGCGATTCGTTCTCCATGCTAGACGAGGTACCATATACGATAGGAACGGAGTCAAACTTGCGGTAAATGTTCAGGCCTACGACATCGGCGCTCACCCCAAAAAGATAGCAAAAAAGGACAGACCCAAGATTGCCGCCCAACTTGCAAAGATTTTGGGTTGCGATGAAGAATTCGTGCTCTCTAAACTCAGCAATGATAAGGCGTTTGTCTATATTAAACGTGGTGTGAACGCCCGAGCAGGGCTTGCAATCAAGGAAGCCAAACTGCCCCAAGTCGAAGTAACCTCGATCATTAAGCGAGTCTATCCAGCAGGCGGCCTAGGGGCAAATGTTATTGGCTTTACAAACATTGATGGCAAGGGCATTGAAGGCTTAGAAAAAGCTTACGATAAATTTTTGAGAGGCAAAGACGGCTATATAATTGCTGAGGTGGACGCTAGAGGGAGGATTATCCCCGGCACAGTTCGCCAGCGGGTGGAACCGGTAGATGGAATGGATATTATCCTCACAATAGACTCTACACTTCAGCACAACCTCGAAATGGAATTGAGGAAGGCATATAACGACCGCAGAGCGGCCGGCGCCTCGGCAGTCATGATTGACCCCAAGACTGGCGAGATAATGGCTTTGGCGAATATGCCAACATTTGACCCGCAGGAAATTGCAGCGTCAGATGCTGCTGCGCGTAGAAATCGAGCAATTACCGACCTATACGAACCAGGTTCAACACTGAAGACAGTAACATGTAGCGCAGCCCTTAACGAAAAAGTTATTGATCTAGATGATACATTTTATTGTCGCGGAAGCATGGGGATAGGCAATCACGTTATCCACTGCTCACTCCATGGAAAATTCAAAGGCGGCCACGGCCAACTCAACGTCGCAAAGGTTCTCCAACACTCCTGTAATGTCGGAGCTGCATCCATTGGGCTTAAACTGGGGCCCAAAAAACTCTACCAATATGAAAAAGCCTTCGGTCTTTTCGACAAGCCCGGCACCGGAATGGTAGGCGAAATGAAAGGATGGGCAGGCAAGTGGCAGGATTGGCCAGACATTAAGGTTGCGAACATTGCCTTTGGGCAAGGAATTGCAGTCACACCGCTCCAATTAGCTCAGGTCTACGCGGTAATTGCTAACCATGGCATAATGATGCGCCCGCACATCGTCAAAGAGATTCGTCGGCCAGATGGAAAACCATTCAGGGTATTTCACCCGAAGATTGTTCGGCGAGTGGTCACGGAAGAAACCGCAGACTTGATCGCCGAAATGCTTCATGGGGTAGTCTCTGGAGGTACTGGAAAGGCAGCAAGAGTAGAAGGATACCGCGTTGCCGGCAAAACAGGAACTGCTCAAAAGCCAAGCACGGTCGGGAAGGGCTATGCTGCAGGCAAGTATGTCGCATCGTTTGTAGGCTTTCTTCCTGTGACAAATCCACGTGCGGTAATCCTAATTGCGGTTGACGAGCCAAAGGACACCCAATTCGGAGCGGTAGCCGCCGCGCCTGTTTTCCGAGAGGTGGCGAGAAAAGCAATGTGGTATATGAAAGTTCCTCCCGATGACTTGCCAAACAGCCCGCCAGTTGCGAACAGAACAAAAGGGCGGGAAGCAAACGGCAAGCAAAGGTCAGGATAGCTATTAAAGGAGCGTCTGAGTGTTTCCAATTCACAAGGAATTTTCCATATGGTATAATTTCATGTTCACGAGCAACCTTGGTGAAGGCAGTGCGAAGCACCTCACAAGGAAAGCTCAAGGGAGTTCGTCCGATGTTGTTAAGTCAATTAATCGAGCCGCTTCCAGAAAAGCGCGTCACAGGATCGGCGAATCCCGAGATTAAGGCTGTCGCTTACGATTCTCGCCGGGTAGACCCTGGGGCGCTCTTCGCATGCATTCGGGGCGAGAAATTCGACGGCCACGATTTCATTGGCGAAGCAATAAGCCGGCGAGCATCGGCGATCCTAATTGACCGCATTGATTGCCTTCATGCGAGCTGCAACTCCGTGCCGTTCGTCATAGTGCCTAACGTTCGCCAAGCACTGCCTATCCTGGCAAATCAATTCTTTGGCTATCCCTCGCGACGCCTGAAGCTTATTGGCATAACCGGCACAAACGGCAAGACAACCACGACCTACCTTGTGGAAAGCATGCTACGCCAAGCAGGGCTTGCGACAGGCGTCATTGGTACACTGGGCGCTCGCATTAGAGGGAAAACCATACCCACTGAGCGAACTACACCAGAGGCGGTGGACCTTCAGGCGCTTCTCGCGCATATGGCAGATGAAGGTGTCGCGGCAGTAGCGATGGAGGTATCCTCGCATGCCTTGGCTATGCATAGAACAGACGGGTGTGAGTTTGACATTGGGGTGTTCACAAACCTTACTCAAGACCATCTGGACTTCCACCAAACCTTCGAGCACTACCTCGAAACAAAAATAAAGCTTTTTAGGGATTACCCGCAGGCTTCTAATAAGGCGTTCACTGGGGTTGTAAACATTGACGACCCAAATGGCAAGCGGTTTGTTGATGCCACGTGTGGAAAAGTTATAACTTACGGGATGCGGGAGAAAGCCGACGTACGTGCATCGAATGTCCATGCCACAGCCAAAGGTATTTCATTCTGCGCAGCTTTGCCGACTGGAGAATTTGAGGTAGCGTTAAAGCTAGGCGGACTCTTCAACGTATACAACTCCCTAGCCGCAATAAGCGTAGGAGTTGCCCTTGACCTTAGCATTGAGCAGATTAAAGCAGGCATCCAATCCATCCCACCAGTAGCTGGCAGATTCGAAGCGGTGGACTGCGGCCAGCCATTCTCGGTGATTGTTGATTATGCGCACACTCCAGATGGTCTTGAAAACGTCCTGAGGTCGGCAAGAGAGCTCACAGCTGGTCGGTTGATTGTCGTATTCGGCTGTGGGGGTGACCGCGACCGAGCAAAGCGCCCGATTATGGGAAGGATAGGCTCGGAAATGGCGGACATCTGTATTATAACCTCCGACAATCCACGAAGCGAGCCGCCCGACCAAATAGCGCAGGAAATACTTGGGGGTATCTCCCCCGAGAACATGGACCGAGTAAAGATAGACCTCGACCGGCGGCAGGCAATCAAGCTAGCACTAGAGGTTGCTTCGCCTGGCGATATAGTCGTCATTGCCGGCAAGGGGCATGAAACTTATCAGATATTTAAAGACAAAACAATCCCGTTTGACGACCGTCAGGTGGTTCGCGAAATTCTTGGCAAGACTAAATGAATGCTTGCAAAGTAACAGCCCAATGTATGGGATTTAGGTATAAATATCTTGAAATGCACAGCCAAATCCTTAAAACTTGTGCCATTAGCTATTCTGAAAGTTTCTGGAGACAATAATTGGAAGGCATTACCATACAAGAAGTCATAGCTGCCACAGGTGGAGACTTGCTCGGAGGCGATGCTTCAGCAAAGGCTACGGGCGTCAGCATTGATACCCGAACGTTGAAGCCTGGCGACCTCTTCTTCGCGCTGAAGGGCGAGCGAACAGATGGGCATGCATACGTTGATGAGGCAATCAAAAAAGGCGCCAGCGGAATAGTTATTGCAGAAAACAGTTATCTTCCCAAAGCAGACGTGCCAGTTGTGGGCGTTTCGGACACATTATGGGCGCTGGGCGATTTAGCAAGCTATTACCGAAGCAAGTTTGACGTGCGAGTTGTGGCAATTACAGGAAGCGTAGGAAAGACGACAACCAAGGAAATGACCGCTTCGGTCCTCAGTCGCAAGTGGAATGTTCTAAAAAACGCAGCTAACTTTAACAACGAAATTGGCGTGCCATTGACGCTTTTTCAACTTGACCGCACCCACGAAATAGTGGTGCTCGAGATGGCGATGCGAGGGCTTGGTGAAATTCGACGGCTTTCTCAGATTGCCAAACCCCACATTGGTGTGATAACCAACATAGGCATCTCTCATATCGAAAGGCTTGGCTCCCAAGGTGCGATTGCCGAAGCAAAATCTGAGCTTTTGAGCGAACTACCGCCAGACGGGATTGCAATTCTAAATGCTGAAGATGGATACTTCGAGTTTCTAAAGCATCGTTTTGCAGGCAGGATAATAAGCTTCGGCTCGTGTAAATCAGCTGATGTCATTGGCGCACGAATCAAGCAAGCGGCATGCGGCAGATATGAATTTGTACTCGTGGTAGAAGGTGCTGCGATAAAGATTTCTATTCCTGTGCTTGGCAGATATAATGTTTATAATGCGCTTGCAGCGGCAGCAACAGGCTACGCACTTGGCGTGGACTTACGCTTAATTCGAGAAGGCCTTGAAAATTTCACTCCACCGGCAATGCGAATGGAATTGGTCAGGTCAAGAGCCGGCTACGTAGTGCTGAACGATGCCTACAACGCAAGCCCTGCGTCTACTTTGGCAGCGCTTCGAACTCTCCAATCGCTCAGCGGATACAAGCGCAGAATCGCGGTATTGGGCGATATGCTTGAGCTCGGCGATTATGCCCCAAAAGCCCATAAAGATGTCGGCGTCGCAGCAGTGGAAACTGGAGTGGATATGCTAATCACAGTTGGCGAACTCGCGCGGGGAATCGCAGAAGGTGCCCGGATGCGAGGACTTTCGGATTCAGCAGTGCAGTGGTTTCCAGATAGTTTACATGCAGCCGAATACCTTAAAAAGCAAGTTGCCGACGGCGATGCAATTCTTGTAAAAGGCTCAAGAGCTATGAAGATGGAAGAGATTGTGAGGATATTGCTCAGTGAATAACGCGGCAATAGCATTTCTTATAGCCACAGTGGTTTCGCTTTTGATTGGGCACAAAACAATTGCACTGCTCACCAGCCTCAAGGTGAGGCAAACAATAAGCGAAGACGTTCCTGAGCGGCATCGAGAAAAACAAGGAACGCCCACAATGGGCGGACTAATCATATTGGTAGGTGCCGCGGCAGGAGCGGCGGCCGTTTGGGTAAGTCATGCAAAGATTGCGGCGGTCGCACTTCTTACCCTAGCTTTTGCAGTATTGGGCTTCATAGACGATTACCTGATTGCATCAAGGGGAAAATCACTGGGGCTTAAGGCGCGGCATAAACTTCTCGGCCAGTTTCTGATAGCAATTGCGTTTGTATGGTGGCTACATGTTAATCGAACGCCTGCAACTACAGTAGTGCATCTGTGGGGGAACACCGACGTTCACTTAGGTTGGGCATACTATCCACTTGCGGTTTTGCTGATAGTATGGATATCAAACGCGTTCAACCTTGCCGATGGGCTTGATGGCTTGGTCGCAGGGCTTACGACAATAATCGCGCTTACGCTCGGAGCACTTGTTGTTCTATCTGCAGAAAGTGGACTAACCGTTCTAGCTTGGGCGCTGGCAGGTGGATGCGTAGGATTTCTTTGGTACAACGCCAATCCAGCGAGAATTTTCATGGGCGACACGGGATCGCTCGCACTCGGTGCCGCCACCGCCGGAATTGCCATTGCGGGCAAACGAGAACTTCTTTATATACTCATTGCTTTGGTAATTGTGATTGAGGGATTATCCGTAATGATTCAGGTAGCATCATTCAAGCTTACCGGGAAGCGGGTGTTTAAAATGACGCCCATTCACCACCATTTTGAACTTATGGGATGGCCGGAGCAAAAAATTGTAGTCAGATTCTGGTTGGTGTCTGGATTGATTGCATTTGCCATACTGGCAGGGATGGGGATGTTTAGAATATGGCATTAAGCAAGCAGACCGATTTCTTTGGCAAGAATGCGCACATTATAGGAATGGCACGGTCAGGTATGGCGGCAGCCGAAGTTTTAACTGCCCTTGGCGCAATTGTAACGCTTCATGACCATAAAGAAGAATCAGAAATTCAGGAATCCCTGAGGATAGCGCGCGAACTTGGCCTCCAAGTAAAGGTTGGCAAGCAGGCATATGAAAACCTTTGGACTGCCGACCTTATTGTAACAAGCCCCGGGGTGCCGGATACATGCCCAGCTATTGTTATGGGTCGCGAACGCGGTATTCCCATATTCTCGGAGGTAGAACTAGGATATCGCATATCCCCTGCTCCAATTATCGCCATAACCGGCACGAACGGAAAAACCACCACAACAGCTTTGACTGGCGAAATCTTGAAGTGTGACGGCCGCCATGTCTACATAGCAGGCAACATCGTTGCAGGTGAGATACGTCTGCCGCTTGTCCGTGCAGCATATCGAGCATCGGCATCAGACGTAATCGTTGCTGAAATTAGCTCCTTCCAACTCGAATGGGTCAGCTCATTCCGCCCAAGGGTTGCCGCCCTTCTAAATATCTCTGCTGACCACTTGGACCGCCATCCTGATTTGCAAACCTACGCCAAAGTGAAGGCGCAGATTTTCCAATACCAGGAACCAGCCGACTTCGCGATACTAAACGCAGATGACCCTATTGTTATGCAATATGCCCCCCAAATCAAAAGCCAAATATGGCAGTTCAGCCGCACCAAAGAAGTCGAAATTGGAACATTCGCCCGGGGGACAGAAGTATGGGTCAGAACACCAGAAGGTGAAAGCTTTGTTTGCGATACGGCTAACATGCGACTTAGAGGCACGCATAATCTCGAAAATGTCCTCGCCGCTTCTGCTGCCGCCCTAGCATTCGGCGCCAACCGTCATGCAGTGCAAGAAGCCGTGGACGCTTTCCAACCCTTAGAGCATAGGCTTGAACCGGTGGCGGTAATCAAGGGCGTTGAGTTTCTCAACAACTCGATGTGCACAAATGTCACAGCGGCAGTTCGGTCTCTCGAAGCCATTGGCAAACCAACCATTGTAATCGCCGGTGGAAAAGACAAGGGTGCAGATTATGGGCCCCTCGGCGAGGCATTTGCTCGCTATGCAAAGCATGTGGTCCTAATTGGCCAAGATGCACCGCTAATTGAAAAGGCAGCTAGAGCAGCAGGTTTCACCCAAATTAGCAAGGCGGCCTCAATGGACGAGGCAGTTCGCATTGCTTGGGAAAACGCAGAGCCTGGCGACACAATTATGCTATCTCCTGGATGTGCAAGCTTTGATATGTTTAGGGATTTTGAACACAGAGGAGCAACATTCAAGGCGGCAGTAGCCGACCTTGCCGCTCGTGTGGAGGCGTAAGCTTTGGAAATTAGAAAGCGACAGGTAGATACTTTGCTTTTTCTGCTAACCATCATTTTTCTCGTCGGCGGCATTCTGCTGGTTTTCGATGCGAGCTATGCGACAGCAGGCCAAGCAAAGTATACTGGCGGCGACAGCTTCTACTTTTTCAAGCGCCAAGCAGTCTTTGCAGTTGCTGGATTAATAGTGTTACTCATTACGTCGCACATCCCCTACTGGAAGCTAAGAGGGTTGGCACCTACCCTGCTTTTTATTTCAATTTTTGGTCTCGTCGCGGTATTTATTCCCGGCTTGGGCATCGAAGTTAACGGTGCCTCAAGATGGATAGGTATAAAAGGTTCGCCTATTCAAATTCAGCCGTCAGAATTAACCAAAATAGCGCTCGTTCTTTTTCTAGCAGTGTACTTATCAAACAAGAAAACCGACATACGCCGGTTCAAAGAGGGACTCATCATCCCAATTGCGCTCATGGGTATTACAGGAATATTAATCATGGCTGAACCAGATATGGGCACAGCAATAATAATATGTGGCACTTGGTTCGCTATGCTTTTTATGGCTGGCGCAAGAAAAAAACACCTATTAGTAATCTTCTTAGCCGGCGTTATCTTAGGTTCTCTACTTATAATTATCGAACCTTACCGGCTTGCACGAGTAACGTCGTTTCGAAATCCCTTCGCAGATTACTACGGAAGCGGCTACCAAGTATGCAGGTCGCTCATTGCGCTGGGTTCAGGGGGCATCAGAGGAGTTGGCTTGTGTGAAGGTAGAGAAAAATGCTTTTACCTCCCTGCTGAGCATACTGATTTCATTTTAGCAACCCTGGGCGAAGAATTAGGACTAATAGGCACTCTTAGTTTGGCGGGACTTTTCTTAATATTTGGTCTTCGAGGCCTTGCAATTGCGTATCGGACAAAGGAAAATTTTGGCAAACTTCTAGCCGCTGGAATATCAATTTTAATATGCGGACAAGCTCTGCTTAATATGCTGGTAGTCACATCGTCTGTCCCGGCTACTGGTGTGCCACTACCGTTCATAAGCTATGGCGGTTCAAGCTTGGTACTAAACCTTTTTGGCGTCGGAATACTGCTTGGTATATCGAAGTATCCGGAGCCTGTGAAAGAGTACATTAATGAGAGTCGTAATAACAGGAGGCGGAACAGGAGGACACGCATATCCGGCTACGAGTATAGCTGAGGCGATCCGCAGAAAACATCATGATTGGCGTCTTCTCTATCTCGGAAGCAAAGGCGGGCCTGAAGCAGAGCTCGCAAATAAAGCGGGCATCGAATTCGTTGGCTTATCAAGCCGCAAACTAAAAAAACTTGCTTCGCCGGACACGCTTCTAACCGCCGCCGTCCTCGCTAGAGGCTTCGTGGAAGCATTGGCAGTCTTGAGAAAATTCCGGGCCGACTTGGTAATCGGAACTGGGGGCTACGTGGCAGCTGCAGTAGTGCTTGCCCAGGCTCTTAGGCGAGGCCATATACTCATCCATGAGCAAAACGTCATACCGGGACGAACAAATAAATGGCTAAGTCGGTTTGCTGACCGGATATGTATCTCCTTTGAAGATACACTTGCCTATTTTCCAAAAGAAAAGACAGTTCTCACAGGCATGCCGATTCGTTCGGCATTCTCAAACCCGCCCGACAAGAAAACTGCTCGGAAGCTGCTAGGTTTGGAAGAGCAATTGTTTACAGTATTAGTGCTTGGTGGAAGTCAAGGCGCGCGAAAAATCAATGAGATAGTTGCCGACTGTTTGCCAACACTGCGCAATCTGCCAATTCAAATAATCCATCAATCGGGCAGGCGCAACTTTGAAGAAGCCCAGATGCGCCAAAAATCTCAAAATTGGGAAAACTATCACCTTTTCCCTTATATCGAGGATATGGTAACAGCCTATGCGGCCTCCAATCTCGTCGTTAGCCGTGGCGGTGCGTCAACCATATGTGAAATTACGGCGATGGGTTTGCCTGCTATAATAATACCATATCCGTTCGCCCAGGCGAACCATCAGCAACTAAACGCCGAATACCTAGCCAGGGCAGGAGCCGCTGTTGTGATTTTGGAAGCCAATCTCAGTCCTAAGGTATTGTCGGATACAATCACGCAATTGATGGAATCGCCGGAAAAACTCGTGGAGATGGGTAAAGCAAGCAAAGCGCTTGGCAGACCCAACGCTGCCGAGAAAGTACTTGAAGTAGCTATGGAGCTCGTTGGAAACTAGAAATGAAAAAAACAAATCTACCGAAAGGCACCCGTATCCATATGATTGGAATCGGTGGGGTCGGGATGAGCGGCCTAGCCACTGTGATGGCTGGTATGGGTTATCATATCTCTGGCTCGGACTTGAAAATAGGCCACGTAAAGGAAAGGCTCTCGGCCCTCGGCATAGAACTAGCTGAAGGACACCACGCCCAAAACGTCGGCGATGCCGAGCTAGTAGTGGCATCCGCAGCGATACCTGCTGATAATCCTGAGATAATTGCCGCTCGCGAAAAAGGCATACCTGTGCTCACGCGGGCACAAATGCTTGGGCGTTTGATGGCTGGAACCTTTGGCATAGCAGTCTCAGGAACACATGGCAAGACAACAACAACATCCATGCTTGCGCTAGTGCTTGAGCGCGGAGGACTAGACCCGACGATTTTAATTGGCGGCGACCTCGAAACCTTAAAGGGCAATGCTCGGTTGGGAAAGAGCAGATATTTTCTCACCGAGGCGTGCGAAGCATATGATTCGTTTCTTGAACTCCATCCCGCTGTTGCTGTCATCACCAACATTGAAGCTGAGCACTTAGACCACTACAAATCGCTGGATGGCGTTATGGCGGCGTTCAGTAGGTTTCTATCGCAAGTACAACCCGGAGGCTTTGCCGTCCTCTGCACCGATTGCCCCAACACGCGTTCGCTTATCTCACAAGTTAAGACGCGAGTTGTAACTTATGGCTTAGACTTCCCTGCCGACTATACAGCAACCGATATAAGCGATTCACCTCAGCCTTCGTTTAAAATTCTCAGCAAAGGCAATGAGTTGGGATTAGTTACTTTGCGTATCCCAGGTAGACACAATGTTGCAAATGCTGTGGCGGCAGCAGCGGTGGCTTCAGAGCTACGAATCGGTTTTGATGTAATCAGCAAAGCACTTGGGGAATTCAAAGGAGCCGAACGCAGGTTTGAAATATTAGGAACCGCTGCAGGAATCATGGTAGTAGACGACTACGCCCACCACCCCACCGAAATTAGAGCAACATTGGCGGCAGCCCGGACATTGGGGCGACGAATTATTGCAGTCTTTCAACCGCACCTTTACAGCCGAACCCAGCAGTTTGCAAGGGAGTTTGCTGAGGCGCTCAGTGAAGCAGACCGAGTAGTAGTCACAGAAATCTACCCTGCAAGAGAAAAGCCAATCCCTGGTGTGACGGCCGCTGAAATTACTAACCTAATCCGCGCAAAAGACCCTAATAAGCCGGCTAAGTTCATTGCAGATAAAGAGCTAATTGCAGAAAATTTGATGGCAGAGCTTCAGCCTTCCGATTTAGTATTGTTCATGGGTGCAGGAGACATACGAACAGCTGGCGA
Organism: Armatimonadota bacterium; assembly: GCA_029907255.1. Taxonomy (NCBI): domain Bacteria; kingdom Bacillati; phylum Armatimonadota; species Armatimonadota bacterium. The sequence goes on along the minus strand of JARYMF010000002.1, from coordinate 97,084 downwards.
AATGCTTCTATCACTACTTCGAGAGGCCGAGGAAAAAGGAATATCTAAATGAATACCACACCGAAGCACTCTCTTTGCGAATTGCCGACAATTCGCGGCGAAATACTTTTTGGAGAACCAATGTCTAAATATACATCCTTAGGCGTCGGCGGTCCAGCAGAGATATTTGCAATCGCCGAGGACCCAGATGACATACGCTTGCTTCTTAGATGGGCACGCGAACACTCAAAGCCCATATTCGTTATTGGCTCCGGGACAAACCTCTTAGTTTCGGACAAAGGGTTAAAGGGTTTAGTGCTAAAACTTGGTTCGGCATTTACACACATTCATACCCAGGGAACACGGCTGGTTGCTGGGGCAGCAGCGCGACTTCCGGCACTCGTGAAGCAAGCCCTGGATAGCGGCCTCTCAGGCTTGGAGGGACTGGTAGGCATCCCTGGTTCAGTCGGTGGGGCAGTATGCATGAACGCCGGCATCCCATCATGCGAAATTAAAGATACACTTTACTCAATTAAGGCTCTGGATTATGAAGGTCGCCCGTGTGAATTAAAAAGAGACGAATTGCATCTTGCCTATAGAACTAGCGATATCAGCGACCGCGGGCTAATTATTCTCGAGGCGACCTTCGAGCTTAAGCACGGCGAAAAAGCTGAAATAGCGCGCACCGTGAACCAGCTAATGGCAAAGCGCCGTGAGAAACAACCTGTCAATATGAAAACGGCAGGGTCGGTATTTAAGAACCCGCCGAACGGATATGCTGGCCAATTGCTTGAGTCTGCCGGTGCAAAAGGGATGTCCGTTGGAGGTGCAAGAGTTTCGCCAACACATGCGAACTTTATTGAAAACATTGGCAGAGCATCTGCCGCAGACATCTACGAGCTTGTTCGGCGCCTGCAGCGACTTGTTGAAGAAAAATATGGTATTAAATTGGAAACTGAAATACGAATAGTTGGAGAGTGGTAGAGTGTCGCAAAAAATTAGAGTTGCCGTCTTAATGGGAGGGAGATCCAAAGAGCGAGAAGTTTCACTCTCAACAGGCCGAATGATTATGAACGCTCTAGATCCGCAAAAGTACGACGCCTTTGCGGTTGATAGTGCACTGATTGGGGTATCGGCCGCAACTAAACCGAAAACTGCCATTACAGGGTCGTCGGCGAAGGCCGAACCTTCATCCAATACGTCGATTGAACTGCGGCCTCTTGACGACATAGTTCGAATGAATGGCCATTCTCCAAAACCTGATGTAGTAATTATCGCACTCCATGGAAAGTTTGGCGAAGATGGCACCATTCAGGGACTACTTGAGCTACTTGAAATACCATATGTCGGTTCAGGCGTGCTTGCTAGCGCCCTGGCTCTCAATAAAATTATGGCTCGCAAAGTGCTCCAATACGAGGGAATCCCTGTTCCTAAGGGTCTTTCAATTCGCCGAGGCAGCGATATAAAAGAATTCCAAGCAGAAGTCGAACGCATATTAGGTTATCCCGTCATCGTTAAGCCCAATGAGGAAGGTTCTACCATTGGCATCAGCATAGTTCGAACAGCAGAGGACTTCGCTAAAGCCATCGAATCTGCCTATGAATACGACAGCGACATTTTAGTTGAGGAATTCATCGAAGGCGGAGTTGAGATTACCGGCGCAGTGCTTGGCAATGAAAAGCCTTTCGTTCTACCGTTAGTTGAAATTGTACCCGAAGGTGGGTTCTATGATTACCATGCCAAATACACGCCTGGTGCAACCGAGGAAATCTGTCCAGCCCGCATTCCAGAGGAACAATACCGCGAAGCCGAGCGCTTGGCACTCGCATCACATAAAGCACTTGGGTGCAGGGGGATGTCGCGCACAGACATGATAGTCAAAGGAACGAACATTTGGGTGCTAGAGGTAAACACAATCCCGGGAATGACCCCAACAAGCCTGCTACCGCGTGCGGCACAAGCCGCGGGCATTTCTTTCCCAAAGCTGCTTGATATGTTAATCGAGTACGCATTGGAAGGCAGAGCTTAATGAACGATATTACCTACATACAGCCGAGACCAAAGCGCCGACGCCGAAAGCGCTACGTCATAAACGCTTGGCGGCTGACATTATCTTGCCTGCTTTTTCTGCTTTTCTTGGAACTTGTGGCAACAGCCTTCACCTCGCCATGGTTCTATATTACAAATATCAAAGTTGAAGGCACAAAAATTCTTTCCCCAAAGGCGGTGGTGCAGTATCTTAATATCCCGCCAAAGACTAACTTATTTCGTTTGCAAACCCGCCGGTTAGTTAAGCGCTTACAATGCAACCCAGTTGTTTTTAGAGCCTCAGTGCACAAGGTAGTTCCAGGAACCCTAGTTGTCAGGATTACAGAAAGAAAACCAATACTAACACTAAGTGCGAACGACAAATACTATGAAATTGACCGTTACAGCGTGCCATTTCGAATTGTTCCCAAACCATCTGCGAACCTTCCGCTAGTAATCTGCCCAGCCCCACGAAAAATCCTCTTGGGCAAGCCCTTGAAAACACAAAATTTCAATTCTGCAATAGAATGCTTGCTTCTTGCACAACAAAAAAAGAATTTCACTGTAGCCAAAATATTCGTTGACCAAAATGGTGATTTATGTTTAAATACATCCGATGGGCTTGAGGTCAAAATGGGCCGCCCGAACAAACTCGACGAAAAGCTTGACATAGTCGAGTCGGCAATGGAGCAGTTGCCAAGCGCACGCACTGGTGCGGAATATATTGACGTCAGCTGCGGGCGCGAAGGTTCGGCAATAAAATACAAGTAAAGCCTTAGGATTTTGTACTATAATTTAACTCGCTTCCATAAATAAAACGCAATGATAGGAGAATGTCCTTAGCAATCTAAAGGACGATCCTTGGTCAACAAATATGAGCACTCCCGTTGGCATCAAACACAACTCATGGATATGGCAGGTTACTATTCTCAGCATCGTGTTGGGAATGCTACTAGCTGCAGCATTAAAAACTCAGCAACACATCCGCACTGCCTCTGGGATTCCCACTACTCGTTTCCCAGGGTTGGTTCAAGCCCTTCAAGACGAGCGCCAGCGAGGAGAGCAACTGCGCAAAGAAATCGCGAATTATCAAAAGAAATTAGAGGAGTATCAGTCAGCTCTAGGGCAGGGATCGACTCGCACAGAACTTTTGAACAAAGACTTGCAGAAGGCGAAGTTTCTCGCTGGTCTGACCCCCGTTCAAGGAGATGGAATAGTAGTAGTTCTCAAAGATAGCGACAAGGAACCGCCGCCGGATGCACCGCCCGATTTAGCGCAGGAATATATTATTCACGACCAGGACATTCGCAATTTCGTCAACGAGCTCCTTGCGGCGGGAGCGGAGGCAATAGCCGTAAACGGCCAGCGCCTCATAGCAAAATCAGCAATTCGATGCACAGGAGGAAGCATTAAAGTAAATGATGTAGCCATTGCTCCTCCATACACAATCGTTGCTATTGGGCCACCGGATGCGATGGAGAGTGCTTTAAAAATCAGGGGCGGGATTGTTGACCAGTTTAAAATGCTAGAAGACCTCAGCGATATGGTTCGAATTCAAAAAAAGAAAAACCTGATGGTGCCGGCATACAACGGAAGCACAGAATTTCAATATGCCAAGCCGGTGAGCGTAGAATAGGATGGGCAGAATGGTTTGGCTGCCGATAGTTGGCTTATTAATTGGATTCATAATTATATATTTACCAAATGTTACAGTACCAGCTGGATTTGCAAGCTACCTTTCCCTGGCGACACTTGCCGGATTGGACTCACTTTTTGGCGGTATTCGCGCAGGACTGGAAGAAAAGTTTCGCGCAGACATATTTATTAGCGGTTTCTTAGTAAATACACTTCTCGCCGTTCTGCTAGCTTATCTTGGCGACCAAATTGGAGTCGATTTATTCCTTGCTGCTGTTGTTGCACTTGGAGGGCGAGTCTTCCTCAACCTGTCGCTTATAAGGCGCTACTGGCTCACCCAGATTGCGTTGACAAAAAAGGAACATTAGGCGGGGATTGCTTTGGACTACAGCTATCTAATAAGCAGTCTAGACATTGGGACCACTAAAATTTGCTGTCTAGTTGCCGAGGTAACCACTGGTGCAAGCCTTGAAATACTGGGTGTTGGAATAACTCCATGCACGGGGTTAAGGAAAGGGGTGGTAGTAGATATTGCCTCGACCGTTTCAGCCATCCGCAAGGCAGTCGAGGAAGCACAAAAAATGGCAGGCGAAAAGATAGACTCCGTAGTTGTCGGCATAACTGGCGAACATATCGCCTGCCTAAATAGTAGAAGCGTTGTAGCAATAACACATCCGAGGAGAGAAATTACCGAGGCTGATTTAGAGCGTGCCTTGGAATCGTCCAGAACTATTGTTCTGCCTTCCGACCGTGAAATAATCCATGCAATCCCGCGATGGTACTCGGTTGATGGACAGCGTGGCGTTCGCACCCCAATTGGAATGCATGGAAATCGGTTAGAAGTAGAAACTCATGTTGTAACAGGGGTATCCACATTCCTCCAAAATGTGTTAAAATGTGTCAACCAAGCTGGGCTGTCGGTTGATGGCACGGTACTTGAGCCCGTAGCAACCGGCGAATGTGTACTTTTGCCAGCGGAGCGCGAGCTTGGCGTTGCCCTGGCAGACATTGGCGGCGGCACAAGTGACGTTGCCGCATATATAGAAGGAGAAATATATTTCTCTGGGATTGTTCCCGTCGGCGGAAACCATGTTACAAAGGACATATCCGTCGGCCTTCGAACAACAATTGAGGAAGCGGAGCGCATCAAACTAAATTATGGATATGCTGCCATAAAATTTGTGGGAAATGATGAAAGCTTCGAATTCACCAGCATAGGCAGCAATAAAGTAAGGCGGCTTCCCCAAAAAGTGCTGGCAGAGATAATCGAACCCAGAGCCGCAGAGATGTGCCAGCTCATTGGGGAGCAGATAGAAAAGGCAGGATGCCGAGAAAAGCTCTCTGCTGGGCTAGTGCTAACTGGCGGAGGAGCACTACTTCGGGGTCTGCCGGAGTTGATGTCCGAGATACTAGGCCTCCCCGTGAGAGTCGGGGCGCCGTCAAACCTAACTGGGCATGCAAGCGCGGTGAGCAGTCCAGCATGTTCGACGGCGGTCGGTCTGCTAGAGTTCTGGCGCAAATACCAGGACAAACAAATGGACGAAAGGCGCGACGGCACAGTTCTCTTTAACATATTAAAGCGTATCCGCGAGGTATTTGCTAGGATTTACCAAGACTAGCTTTCTAAATACAGCAAAGGGGGGCAAAGTATTATGGCAAACGGCAGCAATTCGGACCATTACGCAAAAATCAAAGTGGTCGGCATTGGGGGAGGAGGCACGAACGCAGTCAATCGCATGATTGAGTGCGGCGTTACCGGTGTAGGCTTCCTAGCCATGAACACCGATGCGCAGGTCCTTGCAATGTCATCTGCTGACGAACGGTTGCAGATTGGCGAGAACCTTACAAAAGGCCTGGGTTGTGGTGGCGATCCTGAGATTGGACGAAATGCGGCTGAGGAAAGCAAGCAAGATATCAAAAAGGCACTTGAAGGCGCGGACATGGTCTTCATCACCGCAGGCATGGGCGGCGGCACTGGGACAGGCGCCGCTCCGATTGTGGCCCAGATTTCCAAAGAATTGGGCGCTCTCACGGTAGCTGTGGTCACCAAACCATTCAGCTTCGAGGGACCCCGAAGAGCGCGCACAGCGGAGGAAGGCATAGACAGCCTCAGGGACAAAGTTGATACAATCATCACAATCCCAAATGACCGTTTACTAGCAGTCACCGAAAAGAAAGCCACCCTTATTGAGGCGTTCCGGATGGCAGACGACATTCTCAGGCAGGGTGTTCAGGGAATTTCAGATATCATCACTATTCCCGGCATGATTAACGTGGACTTTGCGGACGTTAAGGCTGTAATGGCGGACGCGGGAACAGCCCTAATGGGCATTGGATATGCAACAGGCGACAATCGCGCTGTGGAGGCTGCTCAGGCGGCGATATCAAGCCCGCTTCTTGAAAGCACCATCGAAGGAGCCAGGGGCGTGCTCTTCAACATTACCGGCGGCCCAGATTTGACGCTCTCCGAGGTGTACGAAGCAGCTGATGTTATATTCAAGACAAGCGACGAACGCGACGCAAATATTATCTTTGGAACAGTTATTAACGAGCGAATGGAAGGCGCAGTCCAGGTCACTGTTCTAGCAACTGGCTTCGACGGAGCTAGGACGATGGGCACCGAACGCATGACAGCCCGCGAGAGCATTCCCACTCGCGGCGTGACAGAAGACTTTGACATCCCTGCTTTCCTGCGACGAAGATAAAAAGACACGCAAAAGGGTAAAACAAAACCAGAGTTAAAATGGGAGAATGGGCAAAGGAAAAGAAGCAATGATTCCCATTCTCCCATTATCTATTAACCCGTTCCCTGAGGTGCCAGCATGTCAAAGCAACTAGCAGAGACTATTAGGAAGCGCCTTGAAAAGGAAACGGGCACAATCTATAAACCCCACGCTGCAAACATTCGATTCGCCCTCGCTTTTCCAAACACATACTACATCGGCATGTCAAATCTAGGTTTCCAAGTAGTCTACCGATTGCTAAATGAAACCGAGGGCGCAGTCTGTGAGAGAGTTTTCCTCCCCGATGCTGATGATATGGCAGACCTACTCAGAACCAACGAGCCGCTTATAAGCATGGAATCCCAAATGCCAGTTCGAAATTTTGATGTGCTGGCTTTTTCAATCTCATATGAGCTTGATTACCTCAATGTGCTTAAAATACTTTCTCTTTCGAAAATTAGCGAACTTCCAGAGGATCGTGGGCCAGACCAGCCTCTTGTAATCGCAGGGGGAGCCGCAGTTACATTCAATCCCGAAACTTTAGCGCCGTTCTTCGATGCCTTTATAATTGGTGAGGCGGAAGAACTCATCAAGGAAATGGTTGAGATACTTCGTCGTCCGAATGATCGTGATGCCATTTTGGAAGCCCTGGCACAAGTCGAAGGAATCTACATACCGAAGTTCTACCACCCCTCGTATAAAGACGACGGCACGCTCAGCGGCTACAAAGTAACCCACGGCGCACCAGAACGAATTAGACGGCGCTGGGTAAGGAATCTCAACTTGTATAACCCTGCAAGCGTCATACAAACGCCCGAGACCGAATTTTCGAACATGATACTCGCCGAGATTGCGCGCGGGTGTGGCAGGCAATGCAGATTCTGCGTTGCGGGACATATTTATCGCCCTCCAAGACCCCGAAGCCCAGAATCTGTGCTTGCGGGGATAAAGGCTTCCGAGCACTCAGCACGACAAACAAGAGTAGGCCTTGTGAGCGCTTCGGTGTTCGACCATCCAAGTTCGCTTTTAATTTGCCAATCGCTTATCGAGCAAAACAGACTTTTTTCGATATCATCCACTCGGTTGGACACCCTCAACCGCGACATTGTAAGAGCCCTTCACGCAGGCGGCCATGAGACTCTAACATTGGCACCGGAGGCAGGAAGTGAGCGGCTTCGATTGGTAATAAACAAGCCAATAAGCGACGAGGCGATACTTAATGCGACGGCCATTGCCTGGGACGGCGGCTTTCGAAGCTTGAAGCTCTATTTTATGGTTGGCCTTCCAACTGAGGAAGCCAAAGATGTTTATGCAATCATTCATCTTGTTACAAAAATTGCTGAGGCATTTAAATGGCGGCGGCTTATCGTATCTGCTAGCTGCTTTGTTCCTAAACCCTGGACACCATTCCAATGGTGCTCAATGGAACATGAAAAAGAACTTTCAGAAAAATTAACGACCATCCGAAGGGCACTTCGAACTGTCAAACATGTGAACGTTTCATGCGAAAGCGCAAGGGAAGCCGTGGTCCAAGGAATCCTCGCTAGAGGCGACCGCAGGCTCAAAGAAATACTCCTCTTGATGCATCGTGAGGGTCTCTCATGGCGCAAAGCTTTTGAGAATGCTCAGATTTCCCCCGAGTTTTACGCTCATCGGCAAAGACACAAAGATGAAATTTTCCCTTGGGACCACATCCACATCGGGGTGGCAAAAGCATATCTCTGGGCTGAATACGAGCGAGCAATGATGGCTGCTCCTACGGAAGAATGTTTGGTCGGAGTCTGCCGTAGATGCGGCGTCTGCCATACTTAGACCAGCAGTACTTTTAAAAATGCTTTGAACAAAGAGATTCAAAAGTGAAATTTTTAATTTACTAGTTGCTTAAAGAGATTGACAAGAAGATTAGTATTTGCTAAACTATAGAATAAGCAGGCCGTCGTTATCCCCCGAAGTTGAGGGATGGCAAAGACAAAAAAATGGATTAGGGGGAAATAGATGGACTTCAAAGTAAACCTCGAATACGATGGCGAAATGCCTGTCGTCGTCGTAACTGGTGACCTTGACTTCGATACATCCCCGCATCTCGCCAAATGTCTCCAACAACTAATAGAAGGCAATCATACCACTTTTTGCGTAGACCTAAGTGGCGTCGAATACATGGATTCGGAGGGATTGAAAGCTCTTATTAAAGCTTACCATGAGTTAAAAGGAAAAGGGAAAATTCAGGTGAGAGGAACTCATGGCTCAATCCGCCGAATATTTGAAATCTCAGGTCTACACAAACTCTTCGACATTAAATAATTTTACTATTCGAATACGTAGAACGTCTGCTTTTGGTATAAATGCGGGTTTGAATTGTTAACAATGCATGATTCTAAACAATTGCCTTTACGAGCGCTTGCGAACAATAGGTGGAGCAGTATAAACATAAGATATAGCGGGGCCACTTTTTTCTGAAAGAGTAGCAATGCGGACGCTCAATCTCCCATCTTCGTAAGTTGCATAAACAAGACGGTCGTGGTTTGGAGACCACGTCGGCACCCTTAACCAAGTGCTAACTGCTTTTGAGCGGTCGAACGAAGCCTGAAAATGGGGACCAAATCCTGTGGATTTTGCAACGCTAGTAGCAAAAATATTTGCTGGTTCCTTCCCATATATATAACTAATCCACTTACCGGTAGATGACCATACTGGCGACCGATAACTACTTCCCCCTATGGCGATTGGCTTTAACCCCGAACCTGAGATTGATATGGTGTATATTCCAGTACGCCCGCCAGTGCGAAGAAATGCTAAGCGCGTACTATCAGGCGACCATGTTGGGTTCTCTTCGTCGTCAGGTGTGTCAATAACACACCGCGCAGAACCACCTGCTGAGGAGACGAGATATATGCCAAGGGATTTCCCCTTTCTGCTAGTGAAAGCAATTTTACTCCCATCGGGAGACCAAGTTGGCTCGAAATCCATGCTCCCACTTGTCAGCTTTTGCTCTCTGCCCGAATCAACGCGAATGCGGTATATATTCACGCTACCGCCGGAGTTCGAAGCGAAGGCGATAGCTGTTCCGTCTGGCGACCAAGAGAAATAATTTGGGCTTGCTATTTTCGGTATGTAGACAGCCCTGTTAGAAATTTTCTTAATGATTCCTGAAATATTTAATAGCCACAAATAGCACTTGCCGTCCGACTGACGCGCTAAAACTGCAATTGGCTGGTCGCTTGCTGGCCATTTCATCGCAAGAATTTCATGGTGAAATCTTATAAAATTACCTCTACATCCATTAGGGTCAAATATGTGTATGCCATACGCTCCCTCAATCTGGCTGGCTACGGCAATTTTCGCACCGTCACCGGACCAAGCTACCGGTGGGATTGAGACAGCCGCTGTTGCGCCCACAGATAAAACCAAGAAAAGCAAAGTTATATAACAGGTTCGGAACAAATACTTACCTCCATAATCGGATTAGACAGTATTATCTCAAAATATCACTTAAGGCACCTTACTTTGGGTTGGCATAAGAGCATCAGAGTAGCAGCGCTGCCGCAGATAATACCACCTATAGTCAATGTGGCTTGCACTCCAATTACATTTGCCAGCGCCCCCGCCTGAATATGCCCAAGTGGCAAAAGGCCTTGGAATGCAAATAAGTATGCGCTCACAACGCGCCCCCTAAGATTATCCGGCACAATGCTCTGCACAAGCGTATTTGTCGTTGCAAGGTAAGTTACATTCATAAAACCAAGGCCAACCAAAAAAACCAGCGACAAGGGAAATATCTTTGAATTTGCAAAAAGTATCAGCATAACTGCAAGCGAGACCGAGGCTATGGAGAGAATCAAGCCTTTCCTCTGAGAATTGCTAAAAAATGCAAGATTCAATGCTCCAACAAGTGCTCCTATACCTACCGCCGACATTAGGGTCCCACAGCCAGTCACGCCAACTTTTAGCACTCGGTCTGCAAACACAGGCATCAACGTTGTATAAGGCATCGAAAACACACTGGGAAATGCCACCATAATGATAAGAGTCCTAATGGTGCTGTGCTCCCAAACATATCTCATTCCTTGTCGAAACTCAGAGAGCACGTCGGCTCGCTCTGCAGTCTTCGGACTCTTTATTTTTATTAATATTAAAGCCGCAATGACTGCCAAAAAGCTAACCGAATTAACGAAAAAACACCGCCCTATCCCAATGTGTTCTACAAGTATCCCTGCAATCGCCGGCCCAATGATACGTGCGCTGTTGAACGCTGCCGACTGCAAGGCAATTGCATTCATCAGGTGCTCTTTTGCAACAAGGAAAGGAATGCTCGAATGGCGTGTGGGGATATCGAAAGCGTTTGCACATCCACTCAAAAACGCCAACCCCATTATATGCCAAATTCTAATGCTCCCAATAGTGACGAGCACCCCTAATATGAACGCCGAAAGTGCCAATATGCTTTGGGTCAGCAGCAGTAATTTTCGGCGGTCAACCCGGTCTGCAATCACCCCCGCGAAAAGCGACAGCGCTGTGAAGGGAATACTATTTAAAAACAGCACTGTGCCAAGCATCAGGGAGGAGTTTGTTAGCTTGAAGACAAGCCATCCCTGAGCAATTGTCTGCACCCAGCTACCAATGGCTGAGATCAGTATTCCTGACCAATACAGCCTATAATTTCGGTGTCTGAGTGCGGCGAACAACTATGAATCTTCCTTGCTGTTGTGGGTACTATAATTTCTTACAGGATGCCATATATCCGTGCGTATGTCAAGCAAACCCTAGAAAGTCGCCATCGGACATCTTCGCAGATGACCTTATTTCTATCGCAACTCCGAGTCGGTCATCTCAAACCTTACGGTATCACCGCTTCTCCAATCTACTTCAAATAACCCATCGCGAAGCCTTCTAACTACACTTCCTGATGTATCCAATGCTTTCCAACTGCCAGGCAGTGAGATAATGACAGGCTTACATGCAGGTAGACTGGAAATTCGGCGAACTTCTACTTTGGTATGCGTCGCTTTGATGGTAAAGATGAAATCGTGCCAGCGAATGCGGTCAATGGTCAGCTCAAGCCAGTCTCGCGGAAGCTTGGGGGCTATTTTAAAACCATCCGCAGTTGGCTTGAAACCAAGAAATCCGTCGAGCATCACTTGCGGAACCATAACACTCTCGAAGAACTCACAATCAAGGCCCAAGCCGCCTGCGGTTCCACCACCCTGCAAAGTGCCCTCGCGAGAACCGTCGTAGTATTTACGATATCCGCCCGCCGCCTGGACTTCATCGAACCATTTAACGATTTCTTTTAGGCGAGCCCAAGCATCGTCCGCTCCAAGAGTGCGAATACGCGCCATAATGTCGTGATAAGAAAATCCGAGGACTGCTCCACCGTCTTGAACCTGACCACCCCAAGGAATGCTTTCAGGTGAGCTCCATGCCCAGAAATAGTAATCCAGATTTCGCTTTGTAGTCGCCCTAGGCGCAAATCTCCAATGGTAGATATCCATGCCTTGCGCAGTATCATCCTTTACAATGCGCCTGCCTGACATCCATTCCATAATCGAGCGTGCGTGCTCTGGCGTGGCAAAATCATAGTAAATTGCCTCTAAGTTTAAGAAAGTAAATCCATAATCATGCATTTTCCCATCTGCATCGGGACCGGTGCCAAAACGTCCAGTTTTAGAGTTCCAAAAAATCTTGTTGCCAGTTTCCTTTACTTCCTCTGCATGCTTAAGCAGCATTTCGGAATTAAAAACAAGCGTGCCAAGCGGAATGTTCCATTCCGGATGCTCAGTAATTTCTTTTTCTATTTCTGCCATTGCCAGCAGTGCACCATAGTAATGAATTGTCGCATATGCATCCATTCCACCAAATGGCAGCAAATCCCAATAGTTATTTCCAATCCCCCTGCCGGAGAAGATCTCCTTTGACCCATCGGCGTTGCGTTTCAAACCGCTTCGACCATCGTGACCAACCCAAGTAGTATAGACAACTTTTTTCTCAAGCGTATGATGTTCTGTCATCATATGCCGCAGCGCCATTCTCATGCGGTTAATATTCCGTCGAAGGAAATTGATATCGCCTGTCCAGTGAAAGTAATTTGAACAACCAAGTATAAAGTTCTGGCTGTTAACATTGTGCCGAGTATCGTATTGGGTAAAGAAAGCTTGAATAGTAACCAATCCGCCTGGAACAGAGTTTCCAAAGCAGATTCGAAGCTTTGTGACCTCACCAGCCCATTTTGGGTGTTTGTAGAGTGGAATCATTGTATAGGTTATCGCTGTCCCCTCAACAGGCTCAAAGTACATTCGACGGTCGGCAGAAAACCTGGGATTTTCCTTGGTTGTCCATTCGATGAAGGGCTTTGCATCTCCAAGGCCAGTCGCTGACCAGCGAAGTTGGAGGAATGGCGACTGAAAGGTGTCCACCTTAATCGAAGGCGTAGAAGCAGAGGCATTTGGTTCGGTCAGCTCGAGTTTCCAACCGTCCTCGCTAATTCCTTTATCCTCAGCACCAGATAATTTCCATCCGCTGGTTGTGCTCAAATCATGCTGGCGCCAAGGGGGACCCACGGTGTTCTTAAACGAAAAATGCCACCCTACAGTACCCACGCCCTGATTCCAAAAAGGAAACGGCCAGCCATGCTGGTGAGCTATTGATGCATGCTGATGAGTAGCCACATACCCCTCGGGATCAATAATCCTCTCGCTAAGAACACGAGCCCAATCCTTACGCATTTTTTCCATCGAACCACTCACAGCAGGCCACAACGCTGGGCCACTTAGCCACTCGTCCCAAAGCGTAGCCTTGGGGCCCGAGCCAGGATAATGCAGCCAGAAAAGCTGACGAATGCTCGCCATCTCCTTTTCATAGCCAGGGACTGAAAACTTTGGGAAATCGTCTGGAATGCTCACGACATCACCTCTGCAGGGAATAATAATGCCTAAGGCAAGCATAATAACCCAAATTCTTTTCATCTTCTTACTCGCTCCAAGTCCAATACAACTGTTCGGTTGGTATCGGTAGTCAAAATAATCATAATCAACCGTTATTCTTTATGATTCATACTTTCAATAGCGGGTCAAATCCTTCTATAAAGATTTAGAATTTGCCAGCTATTTTTGCCGTGTCTTGCATGAACACCAATTGCTAGCCTAGGAAACGCTCACCCAACCTTGACAATATCACTCCTGCGTCTTATTATTGAAATGCATACGTTTACATTGGCAATCGCGTTTTGGCGAAAAAGGAGGGCAAACAGTCGCAATCTCCGTTCACCAACGATCATATCGCCAATTCGCATATAGCAGAGGGGTAATTGTATGAGTAAAGATTTGAAAAAGCTAGCAGAACTCGGTATACCGAAGGTTAAACCGCCATTGGATGACATGTTCCGCCCAGCGGTCCTAGCAAACCGGGCATTTCGCGAACTTGTCAAGGAATCTGGCAGAGGCGTCCCTCTCGTCATAGGTTTGGAGAGAGGAGATGGAACCAGGTCGCGATATGAAACGCAAATACTTCCGGCGAGCCATGAGAAAGCTAGCCTCAATTTTCCATACGTTGAGCGCCTGGTAAAGTTCTTTCTATGGCAGAAAGGCGCGTGGAAAGTAACCATTGGCGGCCCGAGAGAGATTGGCGAATACATCCAGGAAGTTTATTCGCCAAATGGGGAGCGCGCCTTTGATTGGGACTTCATGGGCCCAACTACGTACGAGAGGCCATTCGAAGTTGAAATTACCGACCCTGAAAAGGTCGCCCCACCGCACGAAGTTAGCGCTGCTCTTGGTAGGCACTTAGACGGATGCCGCATAGGATTCGATCTCGGTGCAAGCGATCGGAAAGCCGCCGCTGTGATTAATGGCGAGCCCGTTTTCAGCGAGGAAGTTGTATGGGACCCACGCGGACAGAGCGATCCAGAGTACCACTACCGCGAAATCATGGCTGGGCTCAAATCGGCCGCCGCCCATATGCCTCGGGTAGACGCAATAGGCGGGAGCTCTGCTGGGGTTATTATCAACAACCGCCCAATGGTTGCCTCGTTATTCCGCGGCGTTCCGAAGGAGCTGTTTGAGACAAAAGTAAAATCAATATTCAATCGAATGGGCGAAGAATGGGGTGTTCCACTAGTTGTTGTAAACGACGGCGACGTAACCGCACTCGCAGGTGCAATGTCTCTAAATGACAACGCAGTTCTTGGCATTGCAATGGGGTCAAGCGAAGCGGCAGGATACGTCAACCAAGAAGGAAATATCACAGGGTGGTTGAATGAACTTGCTTTTGCGCCAATTGACTACCATCCTGATGCCCCAGTAGACGAATGGTCAGGTGACGCTGGCTGTGGCGTTCAATATCTTTCCCAGCAGGGCGTATTCAGGTTGGCAAGCGCAGCAGGAATCGAACTTAATGAGAATCTGAGTTTAGCAGACAAGCTAAAATCGGTTCAAAACTTGCTTGAGGCGGGCGAAGAACGTGCAAAGCAAATCTGGCACACAATTGGTTGCTATGTAGGGTACGCCATTGCCCACTATGCTGACTTTTATGAAATCAGGCACATGCTAGTTCTTGGACGCGTAACCTCAGGCAGTGGAGGCCCAATAATAATCGAGCGTGCGAAGGAAGTCTTGCGGACGGAATTTCCTGAGCTCGTGGACCGGATATCGCTTCACCTGCCGGAGGACGAAGCCACACGTCGTGTTGGCCAAGCCGTTGCGGCGGCAAGCCTTCCGGAGATTAAGAAATAATTCAAACCTTACTCTCTTTTACGGAATAGAGAGTGACGGATGCGGAGGAAAAACTAATGCAACTCACAAATCCAAACGCCGAAATATTTGTCCCAGATGGCGAACTGGTTGAAAAAGCAATTGCTCGAACAACCCATATGGCAATAGGGTGTCACCAAGATGATATTGAAATTATGGCATACGACGGCATTCTAAAATGCTTCGGAAGCCCGACAAATTGGTTCATGGGCGTTGTAGTGACAAATGGAGCCGGCAGTCCGAGGGACGACTTG
The DNA here is from genome assembly GCA_029907255.1 of Armatimonadota bacterium. Taxonomy (NCBI): domain Bacteria; kingdom Bacillati; phylum Armatimonadota; species Armatimonadota bacterium. The sequence continues at coordinate 81,724 of JARYMF010000002.1, read as the reverse complement.
TATGCCAACTATACCGATGAAGACATGCAGAAGGTCCGCCGAACGGAACAAAAGAAAGCCGCTGTTGTGGGTGAATACGCAGCAGTTGCGCTTTTAGATTACAGCAGTTCAGCAGTAAAAGATCCGTCTAACAAGAACGTAGTTGAGGATATTAAAAAACTGCTACTAGCGAGCCGCCCAGAGATCCTTTATACTCATAACCTAGCGGACAAACACGACACCCACGTGTCGGTTGCCCTTCGCACAATTCAGGCATTGAGAGAGCTTCCGGACGATGCCAAACCCAAAGCCGTCTATGGATGCGAAGTTTGGCGGGACCTCGACTGGATGATTGATGAGGACAAAGTTGCCTTCGACCTTGCAGGGCATGAGAATTTGGCGGCAGCACTCCTAGGAGTCTTCGACTCCCAAATCTGCGGCGGAAAGCGGTATGACTTAGCGACAATTGGGAGGCGAAGGGCAAACGCAACCTACTTCGAGTCGCACGGCACTGATATTACAACCCAGATGAGCTTTGCGATGGACTTAACTCCTCTAATTAAGGACCCATCGCTAGATGTGAAGGAGTACGTAGCAGGCTATATTTCGCGATTTGCAGACGAAGTCTCCAATCGCTTAGCTAAGTTCAGCTAGAAAAACACAGGTATTACGGTGGCTGCCGAACTTCGACCAGTTGATTGGAAAGACGGCAAGGTAGTTCTCATAGACCAGACAAAGCTTCCAGACGAGCTGGCATATATTGAATATGCCGACTACCAAGGCGTCGTGGAAGCAATAAGAACAATGCAAGTACGAGGCGCACCCGCCATAGGAGTTGCGGTTGCCCTTGGGATTGCTCTTGCCGCTCAATCAATTCCAGAAAACAATTTTTGGGAACAAATCGCGAAAGTAGCCAATGATTTCCGCGCCACCCGACCCACCGCCGTAAACCTTTTCTGGGCGGTTGAGCGGATGCTGCGCGCGGCAAACGAAAACGCTCGCCTTCCAATAGACCAAATCCGGCGCAGACTCATAGACGAGGCTATCACAATACTCGAAGAAGATATTGAGGTTAACCAACGCATTGGCAAGAATGGCTCTGAGCTTATTCAAGATGGAGACACCGTGCTCACTCATTGCAATGCAGGAGCCCTTGCAACCGCAGGATATGGAACAGCTCTTGGGGTAATCCGAGCCGCCGTTGAGTCTGGCAAAAAGGTCAAAGTCATTGCCGACGAGACACGCCCTCGTCTTCAAGGCATGCGTCTCACAGCATGGGAACTTCAGCAACTTGGCATTCCGGTTACGGTTATTACAGACAACATGGCTGGCTATGCCATGCAAAAAGGCTTAGTCAATTGCGTGATTGTCGGAGCGGACAGAATTGCAGCCAATGGCGATGTTGCAAATAAGATTGGCACGTACAGCCTCGCCATTTTAGCGAGAAAACATAACATCGCGTTCTACGTCGCAGCTCCCATGTCAACCGTTGACCTTTCGCTTCCCAACGGCGAAATGATTCCCATTGAGGAACGATCGCCAGATGAAGTTACCCATATTTCTGGCATTCGAATTGCCCCGGAGGGCGTGCGTGTAATGAACCCAGCCTTCGACGTGACTCCAGCCGAATATGTGACCGCCATTATCACCGAGCGCGGCATCCTATGGCCACCATTCGAGGAAAGCCTAGCAATCGGGAGAAGGCAATAAACTATTGTTGTAATTATTGCGCTTTATGATTACAATGGCTCACAGAGAGGAGCTGATGCCATGTCTGAACAGCTTTTAAAGAACCTAATTCGAGATATACCCGATTTCCCTAAGCCGGGGATAATCTTCAAAGATATCACCCCAGTCCTGCTGCATCCACAAGCATTTACTGAGGTCATACAAAGGATGGCTGACTTTGCCAGAGAGAAAAAGGCAGAGGCAATCGTTGGAATTGAGTCAAGGGGTTTTATGTTCGGGACCCCAATTGCGCTAGAGCTAGGCGTTGGGTTTATCCCCGTGCGGAAACTTGGCAAACTCCCACATGAAACAGTCCAGTGCGAGTATGCCTTGGAATATGGGACGAACGTAGTCGAGATGCATCGTGATGCAATTGTTCCTGGACAGCGAGTAGTAATTGTGGATGATTTACTGGCAACAGGCGGCACTGCGGCGGCTTCGGTGAAGCTCGTTGAGGAGCTTGGCGGAAAAGTTGCTGGCCTTGTCTTCCTTGTAGAGCTTACTTTCCTTCGTGGTCGAGATCAGCTCAAAGGCTATGATGTGAAAAGCTTTGTAACTTACTGATATAAATCGCTCGATTCTTGTTATCGTTCATGGTAAAAAGACATAACGGCACTAAAAAGTCGGCTAGAGCTAGGCATTAAAACAATAGCAAACAGTCTGGAGTGGCAGAATGCTCGAACGCATATTCCGACTCAAAGAAAGAAACACTGACATAAGAACCGAGGTAATTGCCGGCTTAACTACGTTTATGACCATGGCGTATATTATCTTCGTCAACCCGAGCATACTTCAGGCAGCCGGGCTACCCCTTGTCCCAACTATCGCGGCCACTGCCCTTGCTGCTGCAATCCCAACACTTTTGATGGGCTTCTACACAAACTACCCCTTTGCGCTTGCGAGCGGAATGGGCTTAAACGCTGTACTCGCCTATTCGGTTGTAAAAGGCATGAATATCCCGTGGCAGACAGCCATGGGAATTGTTTTTATTGAGGGAGCAATCATTACAATTCTGGTGCTCACCCGAATTCGCGAGTCCGTCATGCATGCAATTCCTCTAAGCTTAAAGCGAGCAATTGGAGTCGGAATCGGACTTCTAATCGCATATATCGGCATGCAGCAAGCCGGCTGGGTAATTGGAGACTCAGCGACGCTAACAAGCTTTGGTTCTTTTCGAAACATCGGCACGCTAGTTTCGACATGCGGCTTAGTTATCATGCTTGTGCTCATGGCTCGGCGAATTAAAGGATCTATACTGCTTGGGATTTTAATCACCACCGGCATTGCCATCGCCGCCGGAATTGGTAAGATACCCGATAAGCTAATCGCCCCTCCAGACTTTTCGACGTTTGCAAAGCTGGACATCTTAGGGGCGTTGAATCTCAGCTTAGTTGCAACGATATTTGCTTTTCTAATCACTGATTTCTTTGACACCATGGGCACGGTAATTGCAGTTGGAGGCGAGGCAGGCTATCTGACCCCCGATGGGCGCCTTCCGCGCCTGAACCGAGTGCTCCTTGTGGATTCACTTGCGGCAGTGTGGGGCTCGATATGTAGTGCAAGCTCAGTAACTACCTATATTGAAAGCGCTTCTGGTGTTTCGGCGGGGGGCCGAACTGGGCTGACTGCAGTGGTCGTAGGCGTTCTATTCCTGCTTGCCGTGTTCTTTGCGCCAGCAATCAGCATTGTTCCCGCCGTAGCAACCGCGCCAGCGCTCATTGTCGTTGGCTTTCTTCTAATGACTGTAGTCTGCGAGATTCCATTCGGCAACTTAGAGGAATCGTTCCCGGCATTCCTAACCATCCTCGTAATCCCTCTCACTCTAAGCATATCACGAGGAATCGGATACGGATTCATTGCCTACACTCTAGTTAAGCTAATGGTTGGGAAGTGGAAGGAACTGCACCCTTTGATGGTTGTTGTTTCCGCCCTATTCGCCCTAAACTTCGCCATGCAGAAATAACGACTGTTCGCCAAAACAGCCCTCGCCACGCCGTCACCAGCCTTATGTGATGTTTCTGCGTGCTTCTTCTAGAAGCTGCTGCACCTTAACGGGGCTACCTGTTTTGCTACTTTTGATTGCCGCAAAGATTAGCGCAACCGACTGGAGATTGTCCTCCACATTTGTTTCCATTGGTTCGCCGCCGTCGAGCCAACGCACGAATTTCTCAATAAGCCATGTATTTGCCCATTTTGGCTGTTCAATGAGCGGTACTATTTCGCCTGTGCCTTCATCCGAATATGAACCAGATGGGTTGTACCAGAATCGCTCAATCCGGCGGTGGTTTAGGATAATAGTTGCCTTCTCGCATTCGGCGCGAATATATTCCTGGCCCCAGCCATTTAGCCCTGTGGCATTGGTCTTGGCACCCTCATAGAAAGCGCGCGCTCCGTTTTGAAAAGACATCATAACAAGCCCTTGGGAGTCACCAGCAAATTCACCCCACGGCGGATTCCAGGTCTGTGCGTAAATAGTATCGCACTTTGCCCCAGCTAGGTCTGCAAGTATGTCGAGATGGTGAACAGCTCCCTCAACCATTAGGGCGTCAGGTATTTCGTGACGGAATTTGCCCCAGCTTCCAAACCGCCGGCAATCACATGTGAATCGGCAAATTAAATAGTCAAGCTGGCCATACTGCCCCGACCTAAGCTCCTGCCGAAGAGTAGTCTTGTCTTGGTCAAAGCGGTGGCTCATGGTAACGCCCATTTTCTTTCCTGCGCGTTTGACTTTTTCGGCAATGCGGACGGATGCTTCCAAGGTGTCTGCGATTGGCTTCTCGGATAGTATGTGCATATCGTGAGCAAGTGCCACGTCAACTATATCCTCGTGAAATGCTGGCGGTACGACTATGGTGCAGAAATCGGCAGGGTTTTCGTCGAACGCTTTATTAATATCGGTGTAGCACTTATCCTCTGGCAAACCAAGATGCTCACGAGCATTTAACAAAGCTTCCGAATTAATATCCACCGCGGCTACTACTTCTACAAGTCCTTCTTTGATGTTTGGCGGGAGAAATACTTTGCACCACCAAGCGCCAAAGCCTCCCGTGCCAACTTGAATCATCTTGTAAGCCATTTTTTTCCTCCTTTGAAGACAAAAGTATTCAAAATGCACAAGCCTTATAATTCGTGGTCCTCCTCTTCCACATTAATATGGCCAATGCATTTGTCGCCATTTAGGAATTCTATGCGCCCATTGGAATAGCGCAATTTAATTTTGCCTTCACCATCTAAAGCTATGGCATTCCCATGCATTTGAATGCCAACGTCAAACTTCGCAGGTAGGTCAATCCCAATCGAACCGCCACTTTCAAGCGATATTTGCTTTTCGAAGATAGCACCTGGACCTGAGCCATTATTCTTGATAACAATGCCGCTCTGGCATGGATTTGGTCCACAAGCCATGACATTGACGCCATACAATACCGTCTGCTCAGAGCCCGCATAAAGATTGCTCATTTCAACATTAACTCCTAGGCCAACCATTGGAGCATTGCTGAAAACTTCCGAATGAAGGCCACAAGACCAACCCCTACCGTTTTTATGCAGGCGAGAACAGATTACACAAGCATCTCCTTCGACATGATGAGTAGTCAAGTGAGAATAAATGGTCCAAGGATAAGACTTCGTGCCCTTTTCCTCATGCATTAGGGACAGGATTTCGTGAGTCATAGCCCGCTTGTTATTGTTATCCGAGCGCTCAAAGCGAACCATCGTATCGAGCGGCTCAATAGGCGGGCGCCCTTTATAGACACAGGTTTTGAGCACCTCCCCTTCGGTTTCTAATCCAGAAGAATTCTCCTCAGCAAGCACGCGCCTGCCAATGAGTCCACCTAATAATGCCAGCAAGCCTTTTAATATAAAACCGCGGCGATTTTTTGAACTATCACCCATCATTAATCACTCCTTAGTTCGGCGAACCAACCCTGAACGGCAGCCGTTAGCTCTTCTACAAGGGACGGATGCTTATCTGCTAGATTGGTCTTTTCGCCAGGGTCTGTCTCTAGATTAGAAAGATGAACAGCATCGGGCTGGGTTTGGCTGAAATCAAGCTTGCCATTCAGCACAAGCTTCCACTCTCCCTGTCGAACTGCTAGTTGGCCAGCATACTCCCAAAAGAGCCGATGATGTGGAGACTTTGCACCTTCGACTACCATCTGCTGGATACTTATGCCGTCAATACTTCGGCCAGTTGGGAGCTTACCGCCGGCAAATTCAATGAATGTTGGGAAGATGTCCATCATTGCGCCTACTTCGTGGCAAACTTTTCCTGCTGGAATGCGGCCAGGTGCGCTCATGATTGCTGGCATGCGTATGCCTCCTTCGAAAAGGCTCCCCTTGTGTCCGCGAAAGATTCCAGCACTGCCGCCGAGATATGGATCAACCCTGCCATCGAGCCAATTGCGGGTCTCATTAGATGGTCCATTGTCGCTAGAGAAAAAGATTACGGTATTCTCATATTGCCCCGCCTGCTTGAGCGCTTTGACTATCTCGCCGACTCCATCATCCACAGCGGCAATCATGGCGGCCATGATTCGGCGGTCGGGAGGTATGTTAGCAAAGCGGTCGAGATACTTTTTGGGCGCATGCATTGGATAATGCGGGGCGTTGTAAGGCACATAGAGGAAAAACGGCTGGTTGCTTTGGCGCTTGATAAACTCCACCGCTTTCTCGGTGATTAACTCTGTTAGATAGCGCCCATTTTCCCACACCTCTTTGTCATTGTGCCAGAGGTCGTGCACAGGATTTTCGCCGCGTCCCTGGCCCCAGTAATAAATATGAGAATAGTAATCAACACAGCCAGCCAGAAACCCGAAAAATTCATCAAACCCGTGGGCATTTGGCCGGTATTCTTCTGCCGTGCCGAGATGCCATTTGCCGAAAATCGCTGTCCGATAGCCAAGGGGCTTCAGGGCTGTTGCCAACGTAACCTCTGTTGGCGGAAGGCCTGCCAAACCCCGCCTCCCGCCAAGAATACGAGGAACTCCGGCGCGCATTGGATAGCGGCCGGTCAGTAAAGATGCGCGAGATGGAGAGCATACAGGGGAGTTCGAATACCAATTTGTAAAGCGGACGCCGCTTTTAGCAAGAGAATCAAGGTTTGGAGTTTTCGCCTCCTTCGACCCAAAGCATCCCAAGTCGCCATATCCTAGGTCGTCGCAGTAGATAATAACAAAGTTGGGCTTCTTTGCAGCAGGCTCTTTTGCAAAAGGCATACCGATACCTCCAATTCCAACGACTGCCGCCGCGGACGATTTGAGAAACTCTCGCCTAGTTACTTTTTGCTCCAACATGACTAATTTTCCTTGCAAAGTGAAGCAATTAATATACCCTTAAGATTCGCCAAATTGCTTTCACCTTCATATTTTAGCGGGTTCACGCCACTAGCCAGAATAAATATCAACCAGTTAATTATTGCATGCGAGGAAGTTATGTGCTCGGTTGGGGAAGGCAAGATGGTCTTCGGGAAAAATATATTAGCATTCAACTGGAAAATATTGATTGAAATTTGAAATCTGCTCACAAGGCTCCTCTTCTCCCTTTTGGGCCTTTTTTCCTTCTCATTAGGCAAGGGAAAAGAGGAGCCTATATTGCGAACGACAGGGGCTAACCCGCGGTCGCTGCTCCACCGCCTGTTAGGATTGCAGGAGGCACAAAGACACGCGCGGCAAGCTCACGGTCAATTATCACCAAACCGCCAGGCGCATCACCTGTTAACTTGAGCTGCTGGAGAATGTCCGCTGGGTTTTTCTCCTCTTCTACCTGTTCGGTCACAAACCACTGAAGCATGGCGTTTGCGGCAAAATCCTTTTCTTCCAGCGCGAGGTTCACCAAATCGTTAATCATTGCGGTAACCTTTTGCTCGTGTTTGAGGGCGTCTTCAACGGGTGCGATAGGTCCCGACCAATCAGTCGGCGGCGCATCAATCGCTTTGAGGATGACCCGCCCACCGCGGTCAATTACATGGTTGTAGATAATCTGAGCATGGGCTTGCTCCTCTTGATTCTGCACAAAGAACCAATTTGCAAAACCAGGCAAGCCAATTGATTGGTAGTAGGCAGACATTGAGAGGTAAAGGTAGCCTGAATACATCTCTGCGTTTATCTGCTTATTTAATGCATCTAACATTCTCTGACTTAACATTCTTGCCTCCTATTGCAAGTTAATGGGATTTGATAGCAACGGCTACCAATTCTCTGCCAGCAATTCAAAATATGCCTGGGGATGCTCGCAAGCTGGGCAAACTTTTGGCGCCGATGTTCCCTCATGAATATATCCACAATTCCTGCACCGCCAAACCACCGGCTGGCTCTTTTGGAACACGGTTCCAGCCTCAACATTTGCCAAAAGCCCCCTATAGCGCTTTTCGTGTTGTTTCTCGGAGACTGAAATTGCGCGGAATACAGCTGCAATCTGGCGGAAGCCTTCTTCTTCGGCAACTTTGGCGAACTCCTGATAAAGCTTTGCCCACTCTAAGTATTCGCCTTCTGCCGCCTCCTTGAGATTTTCAGCAGTTGTACCAATCACACCTGCGGGATAGGCGGCTTGAATTTCAACATCGCCGCCTTGGAGAAACTTGAAAAATCGCTTGGCATGCTCCTTCTCTTGCTCAGCTGTCTCGAGGAAAATGTCAGCGATTTGCATATAGCCTTCGTTCCTGGCGACGCTTGCAAAAAAGGTATACCGATTCCTTGCCTGAGATTCTCCGGCAAATGCTTTTAATAAGTTTTTTTCTGTCTGCGTTCCTTTCAAGTCCAAAGTACTTTTCTCCCTTCTACATCATTTTGACCCTTATAGGCTTAGGGCTTAACCTGCCTATCCTAAATATACTACCAACCTAGGCGCAGTTTAAAACACCAAATTAAGCTATGAGATAATCCAAATTGGGCTCGACCAGGCAATTGCGCCATCTTCTTGGGTAATGCGAATGTAGTAGAAGGTGAACGGCTTGGGCAAGTGCACTGTAGGCGGCAGATTAACATCTTCAAGTTGTTTGCCATCCACCCATTCTAGTTCGACGTCGAGCCTGCCAGGAGTGAAAGCATAGATATCTTTATTGTTTCTTACTATTTCGATTAGCTTGATTGGTGCAGTGCCGCAGACCGAAACTGAGATTTTTCGAGATGACGCAAGGTTCGGATGTTCTGCAAGCAGGAATTCCGACCCCATAAAACCATTGTTTATTTGAAAATTCAAAATAATGCGCTCGCCTGTAGTTCCATAGCACCGCCGATTCCAAAGTGCCTCCCAGATTGCTTGCCGAGTATTTTCTTTCGCCCAAACAGCAGTAAGCCCGCCAGTCTGCCCACGACCGCGTGTTGTTCGGTCGCCTACATGACCGAGATGGTCATCAAAATCCGCTGTAAAACCCACACGCCATCCGAGCGCAAGGGCGCGCTGCACATAGCCTAAAGGATTCATTGGCGTGTTATCCTCGCGCAGGACAGGACTACCAGGCAAAGGATTGCCATCCTCGGGGCTGCGTTCAGAGCATCCCCATATCGAATATATCTCGACCAGCCGTTCTTTATCGGGTTCATGAAAGGTCCAGTCATTGTGGTTGCTTGGATGTGGAGGATGATGTGGAATGATGATTGCTGATTCATTCTTCAGTGCACCGAAAAGATCCAGCGGCGTCGGATAATGGCCCTCATCAGAGCGGTAGATTGGCCTATAATCTTCTAGGTAATACACATTGCGGTCACCGTGACCAAGCTTGCGCCATTTTGCCCATTCATAACCAAGGAAAACTGTGAATCGGTGAGGTTCATTATATCGAGCCACAGCTTCCTGAACCAAGTGCCAAAGGTTCTCTGGCGTTTCCTTCTCACTGTCGTGGTCGCTTGAGGCGGCAAAATCAAGCGCACATTCGTCCCTAATGTATTTGAAATACCTATCGAGAGAGCCGACGCCATCCGAAATTTCAGTATGTCCGTGGAGCGCACCCCATAAGAGTTTATATTCGGCGTTGCCGCATATGATTGGATTAGTAACAGATTTCATACCATTTGCGGCATCCTCTACCTCAAGTCGGTAGATACCCTCCTTGGGAATCGAAGCCTCAAGGTGGGCGCAGTTCGAGCCATCAACTTCAAAGCGAGTGGTGGGTATCTTTTCGCCATTCAAGCGCACGATAATATCACCGGGGGTTTGGCACGCCGTATTCCGATTCGCATCCTCAGGCCTCACAAGCAGGGATAACCTTTTCGCAGGAGGAATAGTGCTCGGCGCTATTGCCCTGATGCTAGCAGGAACGCTTCCCACAACTGGAAACATGCACGCACCAACGATGCGATCCAGCGTTTCTCCGAAAATGCCGTGGATTTTGATTTCTTCAACAGGAGAGGCAACCATAAGTAGAACAAACCGGTCGGGGTGAGACAGCCGAGGTGCGGTAACTCCAGTTAAATGTGCTGTCAAAACCTCTCCTTTTTCAAACCCTTCTAAGGGAACCTTGAATGAAAAGATGCCGTTATCTTCGCTATGATTGATGGCGCTCAGCAGTTCGCCAGATGCGGTTTGCAGGGAAACATATCCTTCTTGAGATGGATTATCGGTCTGAAACCCTTGCCATGGAGGCTTGAGATTGCGGCCGCCATGAAAGCAAAGCCAGAGCACTTGGTCAGACGAGACCGGCTTAGAGAGGATAAAGGAAAGGTCCCATGACCCTTTTTCGCTGGCATATGCGATTGGAGGATTAGGCTCGCCAATTAACACATCCTTTGGTATTCTAAGTGGACGACTTTGCACGCAAAAACCTCTACATTAGCGCTATTTGAAGCTCTTTACCTTCACAAAGTTTAATGCTGAGCGCTCTGCCTTTGGGCTTCTCTTTTATCATCACACTTTCCGAAATTAGAGAAGTCTCCTCCGGCGTTGTCTCAACAAAGAAAACAATTAACCTATATGCAACCTGATCGCCTGCTTTGAATTGCCGCCGGCGATTTGAGAAAGAACCATAAAGTACATCTGCATAGACTGCCTGAGTATTGTACGCCGTGGCTTGCACATAAGCTATTCCAGACCCAGCGACAGACACAACACCCAACCGTCCATCTACATTGACCCACTTGCCATGAAATGCAACTGGCTTCTGCGGGTTCTGCCAGTCGAAGTTAATTTTGCCGCCTTGGTGATATACAGTTCTTAAGCCGCCAGTGAGAATATCATTTTCAATGCCAACTGGAACGCCGAGTTCGCTTTCAATTAATACGTCATCTAGAGCGGTTACCTTGTCCTCATAAACCACTACCTTCTCACCAACTGAAGTCACCTTGAGCTCTTGTTTAAGAAGCCCACCGTTTGTAAGCAACTCACCAAACGTCTCGAATCCATTCTCCGTTTTTCGCCAGGAGTGTTTTACAACCGTCAGCGCCTGGCTCCCTCCTTCGCCCAATTGGAACGTGCCTATAAAGCCATTAGTTATTGGGACAGCGAAATGGCAATTGCCTTTGTGCTTCTCTCCAATGGGTGCCAGCGTGCCCATGACTCGGTTTTTCCAGGAGAAAGAGACGAGCTTGCTGGGCGTGCGATGAAGAATAACGCCAATTGGACCGAATTGCCGCACGCATTCCAATTGGCGAGTGTCGGCGTTAGGCTCGCATGCCGGACCAAATAGCTTATGCGAGAGAAAGCCATATGTCACCTGTTCGGCAAAGATAGCATGCCGCGTGAACCCCAATTTTGACCCAGGAATTGCCAGGTTGCCATCTTGCATATTCTGCCACGTCCTGATGTACTGCAAGTGAATGCTTTCCAACCTTGCGGCAAGGGAATCGTGCATTTTAGTGGATAGAAAAGCAAATAGATTTATATAGGGAAGCCCGTGCAACTCCCAGTCCATCCCTTGTGGGAAAATGGTTTCTCCGCATGGAAGCATTAAAGTTTGGAACATTGCCCAAGTATCCATAAGGTGGTGGGTCGCAGCTTGTGGAATTGGACGTCTTGCATAGGCATAGTGCATTGAAGCTACTGCTAGGAAATAACTACTGCAGGCGACGTAGGATGGATGGAAGAAGTTGTGGTTCTCGAGCGTGAAATCGGGATGCAAATTTGCACCTTTGACCCATTCCTTGACCGGTCTCCCATCTATTAGCCTCTCATCCCTAAGGTCGCGGGGAACCGAAAGGGTGTTCATCATATATTCGACTGCCTTTTTGTTCCATTCAGATGCATTGGGATGGTGGGCGAACATATTTGATGCAATAGATATGCAAGTAAGGTCCCAACCATTCTCCTCAGCCTTGGTATCACCCCAGCGATTAGTTGGCGGGGTTCTATTAAGAAGACGGTCTGCCTCCTTAGAAACGACGCGCTCAATCCCTTCCCGCAATTCATTATCAAGGTCGTCCCAAATAAGCCACGCACCGAACGCCAGGTTGCTCGCCCACATCCCTGACTGCCAACTGCAGCCCCACTTTTTGCCGTCGGTGCACTTTTGCGTCCCAGTGACATGAGTTGCAACAGCATACCGAATTGCGCGCAGGGCTCTGCTTTTGAGATATTGGCGCTCAGCATCTTTCAGGCGAGAGTACTTTAAGAGTGCGGCACTCGTTAGAACCATGTTTCCAATTGCACGAATGCCCTCATTTCCCTCGCTTATTCCGTTGCCCCAATATCCAGCTTCGACATCAAAGGCTGACTCATGCCAATCTCTGTCCGAGAATCGGCAGCAGTCAAGCATTATATTCTCGTAGGTTTTCAGCAACTCATGCTCAGAAAGCCTGCGGACCTGGTATACATCCTTTGCATACACACAGGCTGGGATAATGGCAAGCAAAAGCATGATTTGCTTCACTTAAGGAACAACTCCACCACTGGAATCGCCACGGGCGGCTTCTGAAGCGGCAGCTCAAGGGTAAGAGTCCCAGGCGTGCCCTTCATCGTAGTGTTTTGCGGCTCTTGGTGAGGGTCAATCTCAATTCTCTTTACTTCAGATGCATCGTTCAGCAACTGAGCATAGGCAACCTTGCCCGCAAGTCCTTCGAGGTGGATGTGTTTATAAGGCCATGCGAAGATATGCAGGTAGAGCCGCTTGCCATTTTGAGTATATGCGCAGTTAGGCGGAGGCACAAAGTCGCTGGCAGTACAGCCGTAGATTGATCTATTATGGAGCCGCATCCACTCACCGATTCCTCGAAGCCTTTCAACAGCCCTTGGGTCAAACTCGCCTCGAGCATTCGGCCCAACATTCAATAGGAAGTTGCCGCCCTTGGAAACGCAATCTATTAGCGTCCGAATCAATTCATCCGTCGAGCGCCAATTGCATTCATCGCGGTAGTATCCCCAACTTCCGCTGAAGGTTTGGCACGCTTCCCAAACAACTGGCTTGCCATCAACCTCCAGCCATCCTTTTGGTTGATACTGTTCCGGCGTTCGGAAATCTGCACTTTCCGGCAGGTCAATGCGGTCATTAAGGATTATGTGCGGCTGAAGCTCCCGAACCATTTTGGCTAATTTCTCGGACTGCCAGTCATCGCGGCCCTTGCCCTTTGACCAGCCCCAATCGGCTTTTGGATATGAGAAATCAAACCACATGATGTCGATACGCCCAAACATGGTGAGCAATTCTCGAGTCTGTCCATGGAGGTATTCGACATACTTTCTGATATCCCGCCCTTTTTGGGCTTCGCGAAACTCCAGGTTGTCACGCATTGGGTGCAAGCCATCAATCGGAAATTCGGGGTGATGCCAGTCAATAAGCGAGTGATAGAATCCGACTTTCAGGCCCTCCGCCCTGAATGCTTCAACCATTGGTCTGAGGAGATCGCGCCCAGCCGGGGTGTTGGTAGCCTTGTAATCGGTGAGCGCGGAATCCCAAAGGCAAAAGCCGTCATGATGCTTGGTTGTAACAACAAAGTATTTCATTCCTGCATTCTTTGCTTCCTTAGCCCAAACGGTGGGGTCATAAAGGTCAGGGTCGAAGTGGTCAAAATACACTTGGTAATCCTCATCGCTGATTTTCTCTCGGTTCTTGACCCATTCATGGCGGGCCGCCGCGGAGTAGATTCCCCAATGAATAAACAAGCCAAATCTATCATGAACAAACCAACTAGTGTCGCCAGGAGTAGGATCTGGTAGTTTTGGCATAGTATAAGCCTCCTTACTAAAAGTCTTCGTTTCACATTTAGGCAGTAAATCCGCAAATCCTTCGCATATACCGCTAAATTTGAGCTTCTTATCGCCCTTAATGTCTATTAAATTGTTGTAAACTATCTAGCTATTCGAATAGCCTTGAAAGATACGCTAAATTTGCCCTTGAGCCCCGTTATATCTACAGTGCCCTGCCCATCTACATCCAGGCTGCGGTTGCCCACCTTCGCCGAGACAACTTTCCAGCCATCCGGAAGCCTGCAACGGATAAGCATGTGTTTCGGCGGCTCGGGCGGGGCGGTTACTTCGGCGACGACCTCGCCTTTGCTAAGGTAGGAGGTCATGGTCATCGAGACTTCCCCAAAGGCAGTTGGAGCTCGTTCTACTTTGATTACTTTACCATCTTCCATCCATCTTCTAGGTGTGGCAAACATCAACCGCAGGGTATCTGGCTTTCGATCATCGTCCGTATCCCAATCCTGAATTAGGATGTACCTAAGCATCCAGAGGAAGAAAGCATTGCTTGCACTATTGGGGGGCAGTGATATCTGACGGCCAAACTCGTCCCTCGGCAGAGGGCAGGTTCCTTCGCCGCCAATAAAAGTATCACGCGTGAGCCCTTGAGCAAGCTTACCGTAGAAACTCACGAGAGCACGATCTACTTCGTCCCGCCGCAGTAGTGTAAGGACATACCGAATCGTGTAGAGATCGTCAATGTTTTGATTGACCATCCACCACGATATCCCCGGATGGGTGCGCACCATACCCATCATCAGCCCGCCTTTTTCCTCAAGGTAGCGCTTGATGCAAGTCTCATAGTACGAGCCAGTTTTGAAAATGCCCGAACCGAGTATATATGGTGCCACTAGGTCCCAGTAGCCGCCAATTCGAGTCCCAGTCAGAGGGTCGTATGGCTTTTCTTCGCCGAATAACGCAATGGGAATGAAAGGTGGGTCTATATCTCTACGTATGCTTTTCTCAAGCGCATCGAATATATGGGGCAGCCATTCTTCAGCCGATTTTTCAAGACGGACCGCCTCGTCATACTCTTTCATTTCCCTGAGGATAGCTGAAAGGTCGCGGAGACCTGCCCATCCATTTGCATTCGTGCTTAGGGAATAAACCGGTGTGCCAATATCGCCGCAGTATCGTTCGCGAGGCAGCAATCCAGTTTCTTTCTCGCGTTCGTTTGCAAGCCTATTGGCTTCAATCATCCACAGGTCCCGATGCTCCTTGAACCACGATTCATCCCTTGTCAGCCAATAGTAGTGGCTCAGCATTTGGAGTTTTTTGCCAGCTTGATGGTAAAGTAGACCCTGGCGTCTAAAGTTCATTAGCGGCAAGAGCATTCGGCGCGCATCTTCTTTATAGCCCCACAGCAAAACCGCTCGGATTGCGTCTGACCCTTCACTTACATACATTTGCGCATATTGGTTACCGGCGCTATAGCGCATTTCATCGCCGTGGACGAGTTCAAAAATACCAATTATAAGGGCTTTCCAAGCATTGTTAACAACTGGTTCGGGGGTCTCAACTTGCATCCCACGGCTGAGGAGTGCTTCCCAGACATCAGCACACTTTCTGCGTTGGGCTTGATATAGCGACTGGTCTAGAGTTGGCAGTTGTTCTTTTATAGGCTTTGTTGGAACAGCTAGCAGTGCCGGCCTAATAGGAGACAGCTCAGTAACCAATCTCTGGCCTCCAGGCTCCCATTTCCATCCCTTGCCAAACCACAACACAGCGCCGCCTTCGGAATTGCGAAGTACCCCATTTTTGGGATACATAACCGCATTTGTGGTCATTGTGAGCAACGCCACCAATTTGCCGCTTCCTTTGAAGCTCAAGAACACGACGCCGCTATCAGAATATGGCGGCTCAACACATGCGAATGCCTCTTGTTCTATGGTGACGCCAGCATGGCGGTAGCGGTTGTGAACAATCGGGAGGTAACCTTTCTCGTACTTAGGGCCGTCGAGTTTGCTAAGGTCCTTGCCGAAGACTTCCTCATCCCTTCCAACATAGAAGATAACGGGATTGCCGGCTTCAGAGCGCCAAGTTAGAGTGCGGGCTAAGGCGTTGACCGAGCTCCCATTGCTAACCAACCTTGCCTTTACTTTTCCACTAGGTGCGCAGAGCACTATTGGGTAGTGCTCAAATGTGGCACTGACATACCTGAGGGGTGGAAGAAGCTTTTCGAAAAACTCATAGCTTGGCCCATTAGGCTGTTTCATCGCCAATTCGCCCCATATATCTCGCCGCGAGTTAATAGCCTCTTGGACCGTTGGAATCCTTTCGGTATTTTGTCCGCTGAGTGCTGCAAGTGGCAGAATTGTAAATGCCAACAAGACTACTAATCCGTACTTTGGAAATCGCATACTAACCCTCCAAATAACTCTCTGCCTGTAATTTCTTTAACCGCCGATAAAGATTAGCGCTTGCTTAAAAGCAAACACCTCTCATTAGCAAAAACCATTGGTTTTAATTAAAAAGCAAGCGGCTTTACTTTGCAATCCCCCCAATCGCCTTTTCCTCTTCTTCAATCCATCTCTTGACCCCTAGGGTAATAAAACCAGAAACCTCATTGCGGTCAATTAAGCCCTCGCCCAGGTCGGCAACGGATGCCATATAAGCGAGAACTTCATCTGTGTATGCCTTTGCCTTTTCCAGCAGCTTCCTAGCCCCTTTGATGTCGCCCGCTTTGCGCAGTTCGGCAACCTCCTCCCGCATGCGATGCGCCTCCGCCAGCATTTCAGCCACACGGTGAAGCTTGTCAACCTTGCCAACACGGTGAGATAGCAGGGGATCGTCTTTAACTGCCTCGACCGCCGGGTTTATCCAGAGGCGGCGCTGTTCGGCAAGCAATTTGCGGTCCGACTCGCTGGTCCCATCCCTCACATGATAAGGCAAATCTATATTCGTTGCCCATTGAGTGTAGTAGGCTGACAGCAGTGGACCAGCATTCTCGCCAAAATAGTACACGGCATAGTCTCGAATTAGGTCATATGGGTCGAGAGAAACGTCGTAGAAGCACCTACCAGCCATATAGCTATTCAGGCCGTGGTTCCACCAATATCCCTTCGCCCAATGAAGCACATATACACCTTTGACGCCGCTACTTAGGATATACCGCCTATCGCCCTTAATGACAATCGCATAAGGTGCGGATATCCATGGAGTTGCAAAGTTATCGGTATAATACTGACAGAGGGTGAATCCACCTGGTGCAGACTTGCGCCACTTCTCCAAATTATCTTTAAGGTCATATCTTGCATCGTCATACCCATAGCCATGATAGCGCCCCCAGTGAGCCCAAATGATTCGCAGCTTTGGATGGGGCTTCACCTTTTCTGGCGGCTCTTTTGGGTTGTAGCCGCCGTAAGTCTCGACCAGCAACTTCGGCGCACTTACCGAAAGCCGCTCAATTAGCTCGTTCATCAGCACGAACATCAGGTCAGCTGGCGTTGATTTGGAGCATTCGGGGCATTCGCAGAACTGTCCACCATCGAATGGAAGCGGGCAAAAAATGTCCAGTCCAGGGCTCTCCAGCACAAATTTCTCAGCATTTTTAATGAACATTTGCCGAGCCTCAGGGTTTGAAAGGCAGAACTGCGAGCCGGCAAACTCCTGCTTAACACGCTTTCCATTACGCATTCCAAACCATTCTGGATGTTCGTTGTAGAGGTCATTCGGAAGGAAATGGGGATAACTGTGTGCCGGACCATGAAGAATCATGCCTCGCTTCTTTATCTCTTTAATGACGCCCCCAGCCTCCATCTGTTTATATTGTTCGCCTACGGGAGTCCGGTGGTCACACTGCCAGCCCATGCCGTTATACCGTGCTTTCATGGCAACGTCGAGCTGGGCTTTCATTGCTGAGGGATTAACTTCAAAAAAGAAAGAGCTCGCATTGCAAATACGGTATTCGATAGGTGAGGCAATCGCAGTTTTACCAACTTCCAAACGAACAGTACTTAGGCGAGGAACAACCTCAACATCTTTGGGGTCCTGCTGAGGATAAAACCATCGGCAACCGATGCGCTCCAAGAGGTCATAAACGCCATAAACAACGCCGCGTTCGTTGTCGCCGCCAACAACAATTTTGTCCGAGGTTATTGCCAAAGCATAGCCATCAAAACCAACCGCTGGGTCTGGCAGAAGCATATCATCGTCCGAAGAAAGGTCAGTGCGGAGGCCTAGCACAATCGCAGGACCGTCGCCCGA
This sequence comes from Armatimonadota bacterium, assembly GCA_029907255.1. NCBI lineage: Bacteria > Bacillati > Armatimonadota > Armatimonadota bacterium. The sequence goes on along the minus strand of JARYMF010000002.1, from coordinate 63,703 downwards.
ACCTATCGGCAGTTCACAGCCGCTTATCTCTTTTAGATATCTCTGCAGTTCGCCTGCCGCAAACTTGCAGACTTCGCCATCTGACACATTGACTATCCGCCAGTTAGTTTTGCCTTTTGTAACAATCTCAGCTTCCATATTGCCAGCAACCCCCATACTGTGGAATAAAAGCAAGGTCAATGTGATTAGCAACGCCGACCCCTTTATCATTTCACAACCTCCACAACATACTCGCCTGAAAGCCGGTCGCCCTTTTTTAGTAAAACCTGGCCAAGACGACACTGAGACAAGATATGCATCCAGACGCCGTCTTTCGAAAGTGCGGGGCGCACATGAACGTCGGCATTGGCGTGAACTTTGATACCTTTCCTATCCGGCGATTCTAGCGATGCTTCATATATATCGAACTTTACCGAGCGGAAGTCCGCAGTTCCAAGCTCAGTTTGGTCGAGCGACCAAGGCCAAGCTGGCTTCTTATTCCACGCTTCCTCTCCCCACCTTGAGTCGCGGCGGGCCCTTGCGCTACCCTCAGGTCTAAGAATGCAATCCTCGGGGAATACATTTCCCCACTCCGACCATCGGCGCCATCTTATCTCGTCGCATTCAGGCTTTAGGAGAAGCTTTGCGCCTAGCTCCCGCATATTCATCTCGTCGCCTAAGTAGATATAGTCATAAGTAATTCGCCCCATGCCTTCTTTATCTACAAGCCAGCTGGTCCAACCTGCAAAACCTTCATAGCGGTCGCGAACAGTGAGCTTTAGGCCTTCCTGCGTCTCCTCGGCGGAGACCTCCTCAACAACTCTGGTTTTGCTGTCGGGGAATACCGCGCAGGGCGGTGAGTTTGGACCTGCTAAATCCCCAAAATCATATCTAGTCAGGTGGATGGAAGGAAATGCAGTGATAGGAGCATCATGCCGTTTATCATTGACTGCGAAATCACCTAGAGTGCGGTCGAGAACCAGCGAAAATCCTCTGCCCCAAACAACGATTGTTTTCCCGTCATCCTGCCATTTCGGCGGGCCCGCCTTACTTCTTGGCAGAGGTTTTTGCTCAATTTCACCCAGCTGAATCGAACGGGCATTAACCAAATTGCCATTTTTATCCCAAGCTCGCAGGATGACACTTTCGCCCATCGGAGTTCCCTTTGGGATTGGAATCTCAATATTTCCAATCGAAGAAGGGGGAATGCTAGCTTTTATGATTCCTGATTTACCGCAAACTTCCCAGGTTACTTTTAGTTCCGACAAATTTGTGAAAGAATAGCGATTCTCCACTGGAACGCACACAGACTCCTCGCCAGGGATATAGTCCACACGACTAGCTGGAAAACAAACAGGGCTGAAGATAAGTCGTGCAAGATACCATTCAGGCTTCGGACGGCGCCAGACATCAATTAAGCCCCAAAAGCCGTGATGCCAAGCATATCCGCAATGCTTTCCATCGGGGAAATAGAAGGCATCGTCGTGGGAAGCCCATATCGCTCCACCTACAATGTGTTCGGAGTGATAGATACCGCTCCATGCGCCAGGCTTTGCGCACGGCTTCATGACCGGAAGGTCATATTCTGCCGCTATTTCCCTTGCAAACTTCGAATCGGGGTCGGCATGGCCGCGGCCAAAATATTCTCGCAAGCCAGGGTTGATCATGACGTCGGTCTGCTCATGGCAAACTGGAAACCAATACTCGCCAAAGAGGATGGGACGTGAGCGATCTTTAAACTGCTCATGCCAAGGCATCGGAGGGTAATGGTAATTCTCGATATCGCAGATTTCTTTTGGGTCTGGGTTGTTGAATGTCGTGGGGCGCGTAGGGTCTAGATGCTTTATAAGCTTATTTGAGACTTCAAAAAACTCATTAAAATGTGATTCATTGGCAAGCGACCAGATAATCACACTGGGGTGTGCGTGGCAGTAGTCAACCATTGCTGACGTTGGTACGAGTATTTGCCGCAGGCACTCCATATCATCCCGAGGGCCTACCCAGCAGAATGGCGCCTCCACCTCGACATACATCCCCAATCGGTCAGCGGCATCGAGCAGCTCGTTGGTCGACGGGTAATGAGACGTTCGGATATAATTCAAGTTCACTGCTTTAAGCAAGCGAACGTCCTCTTCGGCATGGCGCATGGTATCCGCCCGACCCGTCAGTGGGTCAACTTCATGATGGCATGCACCAGCCAGCTTGATGCGCTTGCCATTGATGAAAAGCTGTTTGTCGTGCCATTCAATCTTGCGAAAGCCGACGCTGCGCTCAATCCGCTCAACCAGATTTTCGCCATCCATGAGTTCGAGCACCAGGCGGTAGAGATTGGGTTTCTCGGCGCTCCATTTGAGCGGATTTTTGACATGAGTAGCCACCTCAAAATCAGTCTGCCCAGGCACAAGGTCAAGCTTTGGAAGGGAATGGTTGATTTGCTTTCCTTGGGGCGAGAAAAGAAGGATATTAAGCGCCATGCCCGCGTGGTTTGGTGCGCCGTCTAAAGAAAAAGCAAGCTTGAGGTCGGCATCTTTATAATCTTTGTCAAGGTCTGTATTCAAATGCAGGCTTCTGATATGGACTGCCGGCAGTGCAAACAAATGCACCGAGCGATCAATACCGCCCAGGTTGTGGAATGCATACCCCGAAGAATACGAAAGTGCCTCAGAAACGGTTGCGACAATCATGCGAAGGTCAAGGCGGTTTGTCATGCCGACATGGGCGAATTTTGTTATCTCCCATTCGACAGGCGTAAACAGATTCTCGCTGTAGCCTAAATACCGCCCGTTTAGCCAGTAATCAGTTCCGGCATGAACTGCATCGAACCGCAGAAAGATGCGATGGCCAGCCCACTCTTGTGGGATTACAAACTCGAGCGCCATTGCAACCGGCTTATCCTGAGGGATATCGTATCCTTGCTGGAGCCATTGACCAGGAACTTTTACATCGCCCCAAAGGGTGCTGTCCATTGGAAGCGGGCGCTTGTCCTCAGGCGGGTTGGGATTGATGCGCCAGGTGCCGTCAAGTAGCAGGTGGTTGCTTTTCAATCCGCCCACCTTGACGGGAATCGGCCTGAAGTGAATAGGGTCGAAGAATAGGTCCTTAGAAGCCAAGACCTTCTCAATCTTTGACCCTTCAAAGTTCGCCGTGATGCGAACATCCCCCTCCAATCGCTCAACCTGCTGTCGGTCGAAACTGAAAGAGCCGTCAACTCCAGTGGTAGTTTCTAATACTATGCTAGGTTTGTCAGCCGAGGTCAGCTTGACATTAACGCCCTCAATGCCATCATAGCTCAAATTCAGTATTTTGCCGATTAACTCGGTCTGAGTGCCGAAAATAGACCCAAAGCGAATGGATGGCCCTGGCGGTGGAGATGAAGCCCAAAGTTCAATTATCGAGACCGTGGCGTTAACCTCGCCGTGAATTCTCCACTCCAGCGTTACCTTACCATCACTTGTAGCCTCTGGGGGTATTTTGCATATAAGACGGACTGCCTTCGCCTTTGGAAGCGCATATGGACCATGGAGCTCGATGCCATCCGCCCACATGCTTTGCACTCGGTTGTATACGTGGTCATTCGCATAAGTTACGGCAACAACATAATCAAGCTGTGGATTAAGATTTTCATATACGGCGTTTATCTTTTTGTAGCTGAAGACCGCCGACCTAGACTTCAAATCAGCGTCTGTATCGCTAGTATTGAAGGTCCAGAGATAGCAGTCGTCCATCCTAACATGCGGCTGTCTACCCTCGATGCCGCAATCGTCATAAGCATAAAGGTAATAACCGCACGGCACGGCATCGAGCATATAACCCATAGAGAACACTCCTTTGGATGAGGTTAATGCCATTAGAACCAAGCAGGCGAAGGCTGTAGTCAAACGCAGCAATTCAGGCAGGTACCTCCAAATCAGACAGCCATTCATCGGTTATCTTTTTGCCTAGCAAGAAAAACTTGCGGTCTGGGTGCCAGAGCACAAAGTTATTATTGCGTTTCGTTACACTTGGATAGACTCCGATATCGAGGCGGTTCAGCGGGCCAATGCCATGCCCGTCGTTATCCATTAACTGCTTTGACTGGCTGAACCAAATCGGCTGTTCAGCATTTGGACGGTACTCACCTAGGGCGATAAACGCGGGGCGGCGGTTGAATTTCGTCTCTTCAGGCTGGTGGCCATCCACACGACCATCGTTGTTGTGATGAAGGAGGATGTACCTGCCTTCTGAATACTCGTATATCGGGCAGCAACAGAGCGGCTGGAGTATCGGAAGGCCATGGTCGCGCCTGAGGAGTGGCCGTGGATTGCACCAATTGAAACCGTCATCGTTGGAAATGCTGTACCAAATATAACCAGACATTGTGCGCATTGTGCAAAACAACCGCTTATCAGGAAGTCGCACCAAACTCGGCTCTTGGACAATGCTTAGAAGGGGATTGCTGTAATGAGGGACTCGGAGCGCATTGTTACCCCAAGCGGAATACGTAATTTCGATATCCTTGGGCTCAGGATTTTCATCTATGTTCTCAAAGCGCATGAACTCAACCACGCTTTCCCATGCGGTCCAAGAGTTGTTATGCGGAGGGGTTCGCACAGCCTTGCTGACCCAGCGGGTAAAGCCTGTAAACCACTTGCCCTTCAAATCTTTTATTGGCTTCTGCCAGACAATCCAATTGGAGGGCACTTTCGAATCAGGGTGGTCGTAGGGGCTTCGAGCCATGGGGATGGTTTGCGGCTTCGACCAAGTTTTCCCCATGTCATCGCTGTAGATGCAGTCCATTGTGCCTGTATGTTGGTGGATGACATCGTCTATGCCTTGATATTGATTATAAATTACATAGATGCGCCCTGACTTAGAGATAACGGGGAATCACCAGCTTGCCATATATCCATCGCCGGGTTTGGTGGGACCTACCAATCGCTTTGGTGGAGACCAAGTTGCTCCTTCATCATCAGAACGCGAGAAAACAATGCGGTGGTCCCCAGCACCTTCGTAACTACTCTGGGTCCACACAGCCATCAGCGAGCCATCCGGCCCGTCAAACACCAGGAAATGTTCGTTTCCAGTATCAAATGTTGAGCCATCAATGCTTTTGGGCTTATACACTATATAGTCGGGCTTGCTGCGCTGAATTTCTGTGTTTAGGATATCTTCCACATCACCCATTGCCTCTTCTCCGCCTCCATCTTTGCCTAACAACATACTTGGAGCCAGCTTCAGACCAGCAGCGGACATGCCAAGCTGCCTTAGAAAAAACCGCCGATTAATTTTTCTGCTCATTTTATAATTGGCGCGCTGAACAATCCTGACAAATGAAAAGGTTAAATGCCTTTTCCAGCTCGGCTTTTCAGCATTGTCTTGCTTTTCTCAGCAATTTCCCGTTCAATTTTCTCGGTGTCAAATGGGTCGCCAGCCTCCTTGAGGAGCTGTTTGAGCTTGGTCTCCATTTCAGTTTGAAGCTCCTTATATGCCGGGTCGTTTACCAAATTCCTCATTTGGTAGGGGTCATTTTTGTTATCATAAAGTATCCATGGGCCGCCGTCCGCAAGGCGAGCGTATGTATGGGTCTTTGTGCGCACTCCTCGCCACTCAGTTGCCGCGTTTATAATCCAGGGATTGCCGCCGGGAAGCATCTTCATGATAAGTAGAGCATCGCGTTGGTCAGAGCGCTTGCCGAGTGCCGCATCTGCAAGGCTAATTCCTTGAACGCCTTTTGGAATAGGCAGACCCGCCAGACTAAGAAGCGTCGGCATGATATCCATTGGCGACAAAAGCGCATCAGTAGTTATGCCCTTGGGAACGCGCCTTGGGTAGCGAAGTATGAATGGGATATTTATGGATTCTTCGAACGGCTCCTGCTTATGCGACATCCGATGCGAACCCAGCATATCGCCATGGTCGGAGCTGAATACAAGAATTGTATCTTCTGCAATGCCTTCCTCGTCGAGGGCCTTCATAATACGACCAATACAGACATCCAAGCCATGGGTAGCAGCATAATATCCCTGCATATTCCGCCGTATACCGTCGTCGGAGTCTATTATCCTCCGCCATTTTGCTCGCTTCATCGCGGCTTCGGAGTTGCTAGCTGGAATAGGATGCCTCTCAAGTTCGATTCGCACTAACTCCTTTTCAGCGGTGTTAGGGCGCAATTCCATCGTTTCCGGCGGAAACATTGCCATGTATTCGTCAGGAGCGATGTATGGGTCATGCGGTGGATTCCAAGATAAAAATAAACAGAAGGGTCTATCCTTGTTAGCTTTAATATAGCTGATTGCCTTGTCGGTTTGGACGTTAGGCCGCCATATTTGCTTGCCATCGGGCCCTTCTGAGAGTATCGGTCCCTTCACCGGCTCCCAATAGTCGAACCCAAGCCTTCTGTCTGGCGGCACTCCACCCTTGCCTTCAGTCTTGCCCTGAAGATGCCATTTGCCGATGTACCCTGTGGCATAGCCCTGTGATTTAAACGCAGTGCCAATATACGGAAGCCCATCCCAGATTGGGTAGTCATTGTATACAACGCCGTTTGACATAGGATACCGCCCTGTCATCAACATTGCACGGAACGGCGAACAAACAGGCCAGGTACTGATGGCGTTGGTAAATCGCACCCCCTCCGACGCCAGCTTGTCGAGATTTGGTGTCCTCGCCTGCTTGTCGCCATAACATCCCACAGAACAGGCTCTGAGTTGGTCAGCAAAAATGAATATTACATTTGGCTTCCGCGCATCATCAGCGAATACAGCAGGAATTCGCCCGCTTAGTGCTACACTTGCTGCGACTGCACCAGCTCCCTTTAGAAACTCCCGCCTTGTTTGCTTAGGTTGATTTTCGGACATGCCAAGCCTCCTGAACTTTGCTTTTAAGGTCTAGCCTCTTTCCAACCACCGCGAAGTTGCTTGCTCAATTTAGCCACAAGTTCCTTATTCTCTGGCAAGCCAGCAATGTTTACGTTGCCCAAAGGGTCTTTTTCATAGTCATAAAGCTCAACTGCAACAACATCGCCACTATCCCTTTTGATCCATTCGGTGTAGCGATAGCGGTCTGTGCGCATGGAATAACCCATCACATTCCCCGGACGTGGATACTGGCTGAATGCAGCCTTCTTCCACTTGCGCTTGGGGTTATTCATCACCGGCACAGCGCTAGTGCCCTCAAGATTGTCGGGTATGGGCAGTCCTGCAAGCTCGCAGAGGGTCGGATAAATGTCAACAAATTCCACCAGAGCATCTGTCTTTGCACCCTTGTTCTTTTGTCCAGGGGCGCTTATGATGAGAGGCGAGCGAGTTGCAACCTCGAAGTTGGTATGTTTGCACCACAAGCTGTGGTCGCCTAGATGCCAGCCGTGGTCGCCCCAAAGCACAACGATTGTTTTATCCCTAAGGCCAAGCTTATCCAACTCATTAAGCACCCGCCCAATCTGAGCATCAGTGTAACTTGCGGCTGCATAATAAGCATAGCGAAGCTCGAGCGCCTTTTCGTCGGGTATGGGTCCAACGTCCGGGATATCCGTGTACGAACGCAGTTCACCAAAAGTAGTAAGTGCAATCTCAGGGCAGTCCTTTGGCGGGAAGGGATTTGGAGATAAGCCTATTTTGGCTTTTTCGCCTGCGTACATATCGAAATACTTTTTAGGCGCAACAAACGGCAGGTGTGGTTTATGGAAGCCGACTGCAAGGAAAAACTTTTTATCCTTGATTTCGCGCAAGGTTTCGATTGCGTGGTCGGCGATCATTCCGTCAGCAAGAGCATTATCGGGACAATCGGGGTCTTCCCAAGCTGGCCCTTTTAGAATGGATGCCCTGCGGATAATTTTGAGAGGCAATCCAGTTTTGGGGTCTTTTTCTACTACCTCGTCCTTGAGCTTTCTTCCTTGTGCTTCCAGCTTTTCTCTAAGTTCTTTCTGCTGAGCCAAGCTCTCGGGCTTCAAGTAGGTTGGTGCCTTAGCCGCCCAATGTGGCACACTCCAGGACTGGGGATCATCAAGGCCAGGATGGTATATCTTTCCCATCGCCTGGGTGTGATAGCCATGCTTCTTAAAATACTCTGGCAATGTAACAACGTTCGGAATGAATTTGCGGAAATGATCCTCAAGGTTGTAGACCTTGGTGCTGTCAGGACGAAGACCCGTAAGGAGTGAGGTCCGCGATGGACTGCATACCGCCTGCTGGCAGTAAGCACGGGTGAAGACGGTGCCCCGAGCTGCGAGGGCGTCAATATTCGGCGTCTTGATGACTGGTGCACCATAGCATCCCAAAGTGGGCCTAAGGTCGTCAACGGCTATGAAAAGGACATTATATTTCCCTTCTTCCTTTCCAAATGCAAGCCCCGGCGAAATGGTAGAAAGCCCGGCAAAAGCACCAGCCATTAATGTCGCTTTTAAGAAATCTCTTCGCGTGTATTGCTTCATATCGCTCGACTCCCTTTCTTTTGGTTATCACTTGTTTTGTTTAGGCTTGGGGTAAACCCACTCTCCCTGTCTGCCGAAATAAGGATAGCTATCCCAGCGGTCATCGTTTGGATTAGTCGCACGTGGGTCCCTTGTTTTTGTCATCCAGGTTTGCAGTCTCCGCGCTAATTTCTCCTTGATGCCGGCATATTCAGGGTCGTCTGCCACGTTGTGAACGGTCCATGGGTCACGCTTTAGGTCATAGAGTTCCTCGGCTGGCCGCTTTGCGGTTGCAAGCTCGAAGTATGGCTTAATTTTGGGGTCATCCCGCCGGCTCAAGATGAGCTTTTTAGATGGGCTTGTGTCTATATCACCAAAATCGCCAACTGCCACCCACATTTTTGGGTCGCCTGCGGGCCACCGCTCCGGGTGGAAGTTGCGAATATAAAGGAAGTCTTTAGTGCGTATTGCTCTGCAAGGATATCCCAAGTTGCCTTCACGACAGTTTGTATGACGCTCCTTTTCTACAAAAACGGCATCGCGCCGTGCTGGTTTATCTTCGGTCAACAAATCAATCAGGCTGCGTCCAGTCATGTCTGGAAGCGGCTTCATGCCAGCCGCCTCTAAGAACGTCGGTGCGAAGTCCGTATGACTTACGACCTCATCCACCTTTCTGCCGCCCTTCACTCTTGCTGGCCAGCGGATTGCGAGAGGCATATGCGCACCTGCCTCATAAAGGTTTGCCTTCGCCCTTGGGAATGGCATACCGTTGTCGCTTGTGATGACTACTATGGTATTTTCGGCGCGGCCGGATAATTCAAGATTTTCGAGCACAGCGGCACATTGCTTGTCAAATTGCTCAACGTTCCAATAGTAATCTAGAATATCGCTTCTCACTTCTGGGGTATCAGGCAGGAAAGGCGGAACTTCCACATCCTCTAGGCGCATACCGGAATTAACACCACAGCCTAATTCATAATCTCTATGTGGAAAATGGCTGCCAAACCAAAAGCAAAATGGCTTATTTTTCGGGGCTTGCTCTAAAAACTCCTTGAAGTTTTTGAACTGCGGACCTGCTGGGTTGCGCGTTCTTCCTGTGCCTTCAAGCTTCCCTGGTCCCCATCCTTTGCCGCTCAGTCCAATAAAGTAACCGTTTTCCTCTAGGATATCAGGGAATGTTTTGAACCTGGCGGGCAAAACGCCGTAGAGGTTTGCACCTTCATCCAAGCAGTGGATCGCCTGGCCAGTCAATATAGCTCCCCTCGACGGCGTACATGTTGGGGCGGCACAAAATGAATTTGTGAATAGTACGCCCTCTCTCGCAACTCTATCGAAGGTAGGGGTCTTCACTACCCTATCGCCAAGAATGCTGGCGTGCGGGAATGACCAGTCGTCTGCAATCATGAATAGGATATTCGGGCGTTCGTCGGACGCCTTTGCAGAAGAAATCACGCCAAAGGTATTGAATGCCAAACCCACCGAGGCCACTCCCGCCGCTTTGAAAAAATCCCGCCGGGTGATGGCTCGCTTACTGTTCATTTTTCTCCCTCCCTGCCATTTGAAGGCTTTAAATAAATAACTTACCAAGGTGCCGTGCGCACAGGAATTGGATCTTGAGTAAGCACACTAGCGTCGAAACAAAGTTTAAGCATTTCCATCTTGAGAGAGGTGTGCTCAGGGCTATCCCATAGATTATCATGTTCGCCAGGGTCGGCTTCCAGGTCATACAACTCGCCTATTTCCAAGCCCGCATAAGAAGTCAGCTTATGCTTGCGAGTTCGCACAGTTGTCAGCAGGGGCTTTTCCTTCAAGTTGTCATGGAAAGGCTGACCAATGTAATACTCTGCGTAGATATAATCTTTGTGATTATGTGGGTCTGCATTTCCGGTACAGATGCCGTAGAGCGATTTGCCTTGAACGCGAACTGGAATCTCCATCCCAACGGCGTCAAGTAGCGTAGGCACGATATCAACAAGTTCGACCAGCGCATCACTCTTGAGCCCAGCTACGAAGTGTCCTGGCCAAGAAATAATAAGCGGCACCCTCAGCGAGCAATCGTACATATGGGGTCCTTTGAGGTACATACCATGGTCGCCTAAAAGCTCGCCGTGGTCGCTCATGAAGATAACTATCGTATTTTCTCTTTGGCCAGTTTCCTCCAGCACTTTCAACAAGCGGCCTACGTTGTCGTCTATCTGCTCAATCATTGCGTAATATGCGGCAGTTACCTCTCTCCGCTCTCTGCGAGTCATCTTGCTGAACCCCAGCAGCATTCCGCCATATGCGCCGTCGTGGTCTACCTGCTGAAATATTGGCTTGTTGTGGAGTTCTCCAGGCTTATATGCTGGGTCTGGAAGCTTGTCGGGGTCATAGCGGTCAAGATACTCTTTTGGTGGGTCGAATGGGTGGTGAGGGGCAAAGATATTTACACTCATCAGCCAAGGACCCTGACGCTTTTCGGTGATAAAATCAATCGCCCTATCAGTACACCACTTGGTCTGGTGCAATTCAGCTGGCACACCTGCAAAGGCGTGCTTGCCTTTTGGAGGACGATAAATGTCATTCCATTTATAGCCCTTGGACTCAAGCCAAGCCGTGTACTGGTTGTCCTTTCCCCAGTGAGGGTGAGGGTCGTGGCTCCAATTGAATACCCTATAGCCATCGTCAATCCGCTTTTCAACTTGCTTATGGCAAGGAGCAAGGTGCAACTTGCCCGATAAGCCGCAGTCATAGCCTGCATCGGCTAGCATTTTGGTGACAAGCACCTCATGCGGCGGAATTGCCTGGCCATTCTGCCTAGCGCCAGTAGTACGAGGATAGCGCCCAGTAAGAAAAGAAGCCCTGCTGGGGGTGCAGACAGGATTTTGGGCAAAGGCATGCGTGAAGGCGACGCCTTCTGAAACCAATTTGTCCAAATTTGGTGTGCGTATATAAGGATTCCCGAGGGCGGCAATTGTGTCATATCGCTGTTGGTCGGTGCAAATCCAAAGTATGTTTGGTCTCTTTCTCTCCATGACTTCCTCCGAGTGTGCTTCAGAACTTCCAAGCGCTAGTCTGGCGGCTAGGACGCCTGCCGCCTTGATAAAATTCCTCCTTGTCATCGCATTGTTTTGCTCCATGGCTTGTCTCTCCGCCATTCATACTGCTGGCCATAATATTCGAGGCGGCCAGCACTGAGAAATATCCTCAACGCATTTAATTACTTTGTGACTGCTTTTTCGATACTCCTAAGATACTCGACCTCCTGCTTGAATTTCTTGTACATGAGTGGAAAATTGTCAGTATCGTAGAATGGCATCAATATCATGGGGCCCGAAAAGCCGATGTTGTGGAGCTCGGCACAAATCTGCTCCCAATTCGCTTGGCCTTCGAATGCCGGCACAAACTCGCTAACCCATCCTTTGGTCGGAGAATCAAGTTGCCCTGAGCGTACCTTCACTGCATCCTTGGCACCCACAGCGGCGATATACTCCCCTAGCAGTTGAATTTGATAGTCCCAACGCTCAAAACCTTCTTGGTGTAGGTTGTTGCCGGGGTCAATCATTACGCCAATATACTTGGGATCAAGCCCTTTAACCATGGGCCAAGCGGCAGTGGCATTGTGGGGATAGCAGTTGCCGTGAAGCTGGATAACAGCCTTTATGCCAGCATCCTCTGCGGCACGGGCAACTCCCTCGGCAAGGTGGCGGGCAAGGTTAGCCAAGTCGCGCATGTGTCCCGCATCGTTCTTTGCAATATAACCCAGCCTGACAGCCTCGATACCATTATCTGCAAGAACCTTCAGAGGTGTATTATCCCTCGCCAACTCGCCCATCGGGAAGCTAGTATCCGCAAACTTCACCTCTAATCCAGCTTTCTCAGCCGCCTGCACGTATCCTGGAAGAGTCTCTGCGTACGACTCAGGCTCGAGCCAATACCCCTCACGAATTACGGCAGTCGGGCCATCAACGCCAGCCTCTGCGCAGTGAGCCATTAACTCATCTATGGAAAGATGCTGGAAGAATTTTGCAAAAAGATAATATTTCATGGGCATTTCCTACCATCTAATAGAAAACACAACGCTTGATGCGCTTTATTTGCATTTTTCAACTATTGGCTTGAGAACCTCATCAAGCGAAGCGTCTGTGAACTCTGCTTTAATGCCGTCGAAAAGGAACCATTCCTCTATATGCTCCGTGCTCGCTCCAGGGTTAAGTTTGACCATAGGACCTAATGTCTCGACTTCCATGAACGCGCCGTCGGTGTAAGTCTCGCAGTTGCAACCCATGTCGGGGTATGCTGCGCCTTCCACGAAAGGAAACTTTTTAACGAAAAGCAGGTCCTTGCGGAGGTACGCAGCCCAGCCTTGCTTGTTCAATACGCCAATCTTCTGCGGGTATCGCAGGTTCTCGTCGGTCCGCAGGCAGATGTATTTCTTTAGGAACTTCCACCTGGAATCGCTCAAGTCGGTATAATGCCAAAGCACCATAGGGCGAGCTGGGAGAAGTTCCTTTTCATGGGGAATAAACGGCTCTTGCGGAATAATTGTTGTCCCCCCGCCCGCCACAATAGTCAGTGCCCATGGAGCTAATTCGACGGGCCAGATACCTTCGTTTGTAAGTTTATGAATCAATGTAACCTTAGTTCCCTCATCTGCTAGCTTTAGCAAAATCTCTTTACGGATGCCGGTGGGTGCTTCAACAGGCTGAATCAGCCGGATAGCATTTGAACCAACCTCTTCTACCTTAATCGGCGCATTGTCGGGAACATAGCTTCTTGGTATTGATTCTGGTGCATGCCACAGCCGATGGCCACCCCAAGGATGCCAATCGCCGAGGTCAGTTTTCACGACCGCCCCTTTTCCAAGCTCAGCCAGGATATTTTCGCCGCCAATGAACCGATAAGCAATGACCCGAGGGCCGATGTCGCTAGTGGCGATGACCTCTACCGTGCCATTGGAAAGCCGATAGCAATTTGGTTGATTGAAGTATGCAATCTTGTCAATCTTCACCTTTCCGCCCTCCGAGATATTTGTATTCGCCAGAATGGCTGCCGCCGTCAGCAGGAAAATCATGCCGCAAATGCGCATTTTTTTCTCCATATGCCATAGCGCTCCTTTAATGAACAATTCATCGGTGAAAAAGCGTTATCCTTTTAACATGCTCATAAATTGCAAATAACTTTCACTTGACCCAGCAGACAACGCTTGACTAGAATGCTTAAAAACCGAAAACGCGAGGATATTAGAAGTGGGAGAAAAGATTGTTCTCATTGGTGCTGGCAGCGCCATGTTTACAAGAGGACTCATCGCAGACCTAATCAATCGAGGGAATGAAATCCAGCTGGGGCTTGTTGATATCAATCCCGAAGCCCTGGCAGTGGCTGAGGGTTTAGCTCGCAAAATGATTGAAGCTCGAAGAGCGCCAATCAAACTCAGCGCTTCGACCGACCGACGCGATGTGTTACCTGGTGCAACTGCCGTTATCTGCACTATAGGCGTTGGCGGGCGGCGGGCATGGGAAAAGGACGTTTTCATTCCTAGAAAGTATGGAATTTACCAGCCGGTGGGCGACAGCGTTATGCCTGGCGGAAGTTCGCGTGCCCTGCGAATGATTCCAGCGATGGTTGAAATCGCAAAAGACGTGCTCGACCTTGCGCCAAACGCTCTATTCTTTAACTATGGCAACCCGATGGCGCCGGTATGTCGAGGTGTGAAAAAGGCAACCAACGCTGAAGTTGTTGGGCTGTGCCACGGCGTGAATGGAGTGGCACATTATTTAGCAAACGTCCTCGGCGTCCAAATCTCGCGCTTGAGCTACACAGCAGTGGGAATGAACCATTTGACTTGGTTCACCGAAGTCCAGGTTGACGGAAAGGACGCGATGCCGAGGCTTCAGGAAATAGCAGCCGCTAGAAAAATTGAAGATGGCGACCCATTCAGCTGGCATTTACTTAGGTTGTTTGGCGCATTCCCAGCCGTGTTAGATAGGCATGTGTGCGAGTTTTTCACCCAGTTTTTCGCGGACGGAAGCTACTATGGCAAGAAACTGGGGGTAGATGCATTCAGCTTCGAGGAGACAATCGCCTGGGGCGACAGGATATTTGAAGAGATGAGGGAGGATGCGCTGTCGTCAAAGCCTCTTAGGGAAGAATACTTCCTGAAAATAGGTGGCGAGCATGAGCAGGTAATCGAAATCATTGACAGCATCCTAACAAATGCAGGGCGAGTTTATTCCGCTAATCTGCCTAACAGAGGACAAGTGCCAAACCTGCCACCGGAATCAGTTATAGAGTCGCCCGCGGTAGCAGACGCATCAGGCTTAAAACCAATTCCCCAGAAGCCGCTCCCCTCTGCATTGGCTGGAACTCTTGCTACTAGGCTGATGTGGGTAGAAACAATCGTCGAAGCCGCCCTCGAAGGAAGCAGAACAAAGTTCGTCCAAGCGCTTGTCCTTGATGGCTCGGTCAAATCGCTTGAGATGGCTGAGAAACTAGCTGATGAGCTTTTAGCCGCTCAAAAGGAGTATCTTCCGCAGGAGCTTTGGGGGCTCGAACATTAATGTGTGATGCTTCGGCGCTTCGCAGACTCAGGTGCGTCGGATGACTTTTGCAACAAACGCATCTGCATCCCTGGCGAACTTGTTGGAAAATCGCTGGAACAGGCGGGAAAGAAGTTTGCCACCTACGGACGCGACGTTTCCAAAGAAGCGGCGTTTGGTGCTGGAAAACGGAATTACAATTCTATCGCAGGCGAAGCGTTGTGGGTTGACAATCTCGGCGAAAGCCGACGGCAAGCAAAATGATAAATCGCCATGGCTCCTCCAAGTTTACTACCTAACAACAAGTGGATTGGTCCATGCGCGATTTCCCTGTAAATCAACGATTTCTATGCGAAGATACCGCCAGCTGTCACGCAAAGGAATTTCCGCGCTGGTGATTGGTCCCTCGCCGTCGCTGTAGATGCTAAAGCCGTGTGACCTCTGGGCAATGAAGTGCACCTCGGAGGCTGGCGAGCACTTTACAATCACCTTCCCATCGCAAACCCGAGCATCTTCTATGACAGGACCGCATGAGGAATAGAAGCATCCCGTGCGAAGTGCTTCCATAACATCCTCGGCAGTAAGATTCTCAGCCTTGAACCACGTCCAGCCCATAAAGATGTCCCTGCCTCGGTGTGCATCGTCAACAGCTACTGCAGGAAGGATAATCCCGGCGTCGAGCAAGTCATCCCACTGAACAGAGCTCAACCCTTTGCCGATTTTTGTGCATGTAGCGTTATAGACTTCCAAGGCGATTGCCCCGTTAATTTTCATTAGGTGGTTTATATTGTGGCCGCACCAATATGGATGGCAGATAATCGCCTCTCCGCCCGCCTCGCGCGCCATTTTTATCCGAGCATTTGGATTAGGTTCACTTGAGCAATCAAAACCGTACGGAACGTTTAAGAAAACAAAGTGATACGGGTCAGCACCCGGACAATTCGGATGTGTCTCCGTTCCGGAGATAACGAGAAAATCATCCGTCGAAAGAGCTGAGACGTCGTTCGTTCGGTCATGGTCGGTGATTGCAAGGATGGAATACCCTTTCTCGTAGTACTGTTGGATGCGCTCCTGCACGCTAAATCCACCATCCGACGTGGTTGTGTGGGTGTGCAAGTTGGCTTTATACCAATTTCCGTTGCTTTCGAAAGGATTCACAAATGGCGATGTTGCACTCACTGTACTACCTCACAATACTTTGCTAAGCGATTATAGGATAGCCTCCTAGAATATGCTTGAGCATATCTTCCCAGGCGGCACGTCATCATGAATTCAAGGTTATATTCATTTGCTAACCTTGGCACTTTCTCGCTATCCATTATTGCATGCATTGCCAATCCCTGCCAAGCGGGGTGGGCGCCTTCTGATTGCCAATGTTTGGATGCAAATAAAATCGGGCAGTGCTTTTTGCGCACTGCCCGCTCGAAATCCCTGAGCAGTAAAATCTAGCGGTATCCTGGGGGCGGGCCTTCCCCGGGAGCGGCCCCCGGCGGCGGGCCTTCGCCCGTTCCGCTAGTCTCCGTGCCACTTGGCTTTGGCTTGGGAGCCAAACGCAGTCTGTTGTCTACAAAGAAGCTCCACTGCTCGGTAGTCTTGTTTCCACTCCAATCTTCAAGCGAAAGCGTAACAATATGGCGGCCATCTTTAAGAGGAGTGATTGGCTGCTGTCTAACTGTTTTATACCAAATTATGCCTCGCTCTGCCGCGAACTTATAATCAACAGCCTCTCCATCAAGCAGCATCGAAATGCTTTTTGGGTTTATCCCGCTACCAGGGTCTGTAACGAGAGCGGCAAACTCCACGGGCGGCATTCCGGGCAGAACGCTGTCTCGCGAAGGTTTCACGGCTTCGACCACCGGCGGCGTGGTGTCAGGGGCGTCAGCGCGGAATGCGTTGAGAGACCCATCATCCCCAACAACATAAAGTGTTCCATCGCAAACGGCAGGCGCCGCGGCTATATTCACCTGTATAAGTGAGCCGGTTTCCGAAATGGTTGGTCCCAAAATATATTTCCACTTGATTTCGCCTGTGGTTCCATCAATCGCCGCCAAAACGCCCTTCCTCCCGCCAACTATCACGGTGTTTCCAGCTACGATAGGAGAACCATAAATAGGAGCACCTAGGTCGGGAGGAGCACTCCATTTCAATTTGCCAGCCGAGGTGAGCGCGTAGACTTTGCCGTCCCTACAGCCCACATAAATGGTTCCATTTGCAAACGCAGGAACTGTCGTAATGTCTGCGGGGAGGTTGACCGCCCATCTCAAGCGTCCACTTTGCGCCTGGAAAGCATGGAGGATTACACCGCCGCCAACATATACAGTGTTTTCGGCTACGACAGGCGTTGAATTTCTGGTTGCATTGCCTATCCTAACCGACCATTTGAGCTTGCCGCTAGCAGTATAGGCGGCGTATAGTACCATGTCATTCGAGACAAAATAAACTAACCCTTCCGCCACTGCTGGCGAGCATAGAACATCGTCGCCCGTACGAAAACCGCCCGGCCATTTCAGTGCGCCGGTAGCCGCATCCAAAGCATAAAGGTTATTGTCAGTTGCCCCAATGTAGATAACACCATCAACAAGAACGGGAGATGAAACAATGCCTCCCTTTGTGCGGAACGTCCACTTGAGAGTACCAGTTTCTTTGTCAATGGCATAAAGATTTCCATCCCCGGCGGCGAAGTAGACTAAATCATCACCTATCAGCGGAGATGTCTTTATGCTGGCGGTTAGGCTCTCCTCGGGATATCTCCATTTGAGCGAACCGGTTTCCACATTTACAGCGTATATTCTTCCATTCGAGCAGAAATAAGCAACGCCATCGGCAATTGCAGGCGAAGACGGATTTTCAAGAAACCTCTCCGTTACATGGCGCCAGGCGAGCTTGAGCGGGAATGCAAGCTGCTCTTCGGTATATCCTGTATGCGCCGCATTACCCTTGAACATTGGCCACTTTGCACCAGAGCTTGGAAAAGATGGCACAAGATCTTCTGTTTGCACATCGGTTGAACCAGGCAAACCATTATTGCCATTTTCGGCTGGCGGGTTTGGCAAAATCTCTTTTGCTTCATCGGCAGGCGGCTTCTGCTTGGGTATGGGCGGAGGAGGAGGCGGCGGTGGCATGGGCGGAAGTGCCTCATCAGCCCCAACGCCTTGTCCAGGAGGAAGCGGAGGGAGCGGCGGTGGTGAGTTATCCTGTGCAAAGGCTACAGCCGTAGATAAAAGAGCAAATAAGGTTATAACGCAGACGATTAGCCTTCTGGGCATCGTCATCCTCCTTCAAAAAACAATCCGAAAGAAGTATAACGCATACGGCGCTTAGCGTCAACTACCACTGGGTCTATCGGCGGCAAGCTACTATACAATTTCACTGACGTAGTTAAAGCAATGGCTTGTTCCATCTTTCGCAAAAAAGAAAGCCGGGATTAACCCGGCTTTCCTAAGAAACCTATTTTGTTGATTGTGCACTAGGGAATCTGGTCCTCTAGAACTGGCTTGTCCTTTCGCAGGCACTTTGCACAGCGCCAATCAATTTTCATATTTTCGTACATCGTCGGAACATTTCGCACAGGTGAGCCGCAAGCACCGCATCGAATTTTGTTGCTGTAGCTTGTCGAAGTGAAGTGGGTCTCCTGCGGTTCGGCACCCGCGCCTTCGTATTCCGTATTGGTCATAAACAGACCTCCGTGAATAAAGTTTTTGCGTGTTTATTATACCATTTTTCTCATCAGATGGGAAACTCGCGGAGGCTCATCCAACTGGGAAAAGCAATTGGTTCTCCTTGGGAAATAGGCTATCCTCAATGGCAACTATACAAGCTCAACAGCGTTTTAACTCTCTGGAGCTGGGGCACAAGATTCGCGCTCTTTCAAGTAGCATGGAAGGATATTTTCCATTCGGAATTGGTCCGCGTTCCCTTGGATTTGAGCTACGACCAGCTTAGCCGCTAGGACGCCAATCTCATAAAGCGGCTGGTGAACGCTGGTGAGCTGAGGAATAGTCAATTCGGCGTAGGTATCGTCAAAGCCGATAAATGAGATATCCTCCGGTATTCTGAGACCAGCCTGACGTGCGGCTTGCATTGCTCCAATTGCCATTGCGTCGTTTGCGGCAAAAACAGCCGTTGGTCTTGGCTTCATTTCGAGAAACTTCTGCATAGCTTGGAAGCCAGATGCCCTAGTGTAGTCGCCCTCGGCTTTTAAATCGGGGTCTACTGGAATGCCTGCATCTCCGAGAGCATCTGAATAGCCCTTTACTCTCATTCGCGAGATTAGCGTGTGCATGGGTCCGGTTATCATAGCAATGCGCCTGTGTCCCAGCTTGATGAGATATTCGACGGCACCCCGAGCGCCTTTGAGGTTATCGGGCTCAACATAATAGAAACCGGTGGTCTCCATTCTTCTTTCGATAATCGCAAGAGGCACCCCGCGTTCTCGAAGAAAAGTTATGTGCTCTGGCAGGATTGGCGATGACATTACTATACCATCGGCTCGTCGCTCGAGAAGGATATCTATATATGCCCGCTCCTTTTCTATGCTGTCGTACGAGTTGCAGAGGATGACATTATATCCAAACTTTTGAGCTTGGTCCTCAACCGCCCGAGCAAGAGCGGGGCTTACTGGTCCTGCAATACTGGGGACGATGTGGCCAAGGAGTCCTGTCCGCCGCTTCTTCAAGCCGCGCGCAAGGGCATTATAGCGATATCCAAGATCGGCAATGGCGCGCTCGACGCGAATTCGCGTTTCCTCCGAAACAGAATCCGCACCATTAAGCACGCGAGATACGGTGGCGGTAGACACCCCAGCGAACTTTGCAACATCCTTGATAGTCGGCAGCACGGAAAATCACCTCTTCTCCTTCGAGGAGAATGCTTTAAAAACCCTTCGAATGAAATTAGATTATTAGTGGCATACTACTCTTTTTGCTGACGTTTGTCAAGCGAAGGCAATTATACCGCTGTCCATACCATCCCCAGCAGGAATTAGCTACTTTTTGCGAAGGGAAATAGACCAGCCATGTTGAAACTTTAAACGGCATCAAAATATTTTGCTACTTCGAGATTCGCAAAAGGGAGCGATAATATGGGAAATCTTGCTATAAATGGTGGAGCCAAAGTTCGGACTAAGGGGTGGCCAAGCTGGCCAGTTTTTGATGAAAGTGATGTCAACGCAGTTGCGGAGGTTGTCCGAAGCGGACACTGGGGCTGTCTAACTGGAAGCAAGGTCGCCGAGTTTGAGAAGAAATTTGCGGCATTCCACGATGCTAAATATGGGGTATGCGTTACCAACGGCACGGCGGCGCTGGAGGTTGCGCTCAGAGCAGTTGGAGTTAAGCCAGGGGACGAAGTTATCGTGCCGCCGTACACGTTCATTGCCTCCGCAAGCGCGGCGCTTCAAGTAAACGCCATACCTGTATTTGTTGACATTGACCCTGACACCTACAATCTCGACCCCAATAAGATTGAACCAGCGATAACAGAAAAAACAAAGGCAATAATTGCGGTTCATATTGGCGGCGGGCCAGCGGACATGGACGGCATTATGGCGGTGGCGAGAAAACATGGCCTCAAGGTTGTCGAGGACGCCGCTCAGGCGCATGGAGCGGCGTGGAAAGGGCAGAGAGTCGGAGCCATTGGCGACGCTGGAACGTTCAGCTTCCAAGCAAGCAAGAATCTGACGGCAGGCGAAGGCGGCATAGTAATTACAAACGACCCCGTAGTGTACTCGGCGGCATGGTCGCTTCACAACTGTGGACGCGTGCCGGAAGGAAAGTGGTATGAGCACCGCATCCTAGGCTGGAACATGCGCATGACGGAGTTTCAGGGAGCAATCCTTCTTTCGCAAATGGAGCGGCTCGAAAAGCAGATGAAAATCCGCGAGGAAAACGCTCTCTATCTCGACTCAGAGCTATCAAAGATTGAGGGCATTCGACCACTAAAACGAGACCAAAGGGTTACGACTCATGCTTATCATCTCTATATTTTCCGTTATGATTCCGCAGGCTTCGGAGGCGTTCCGCGGGCGAAGTTTTTGGAGGCACTAAACGCCGAAGGAATACCTTGCAGTGCGGGCTACGTGCCGCTCTACAAAGAGCAACTTTTCTATGTCGAGCCAAACGGCTGTCCCATCGGATGCGCTTTCTATGGGCGGGAGATGGATTACTCGAAGGTCTGCTGTCCAATCGCCGAGAATGCATGCGCCAACGAAGCCGTATGGCTCACCCAAAACATGCTACTTGGAACGAAGCAAGACATGGATGATATAGTAAGCGCGATACGAAAAATCAAAGACAACATCGGGGAGTTGATTCATTGACAGGTTGCCTAAGAAAAACGAGGAAACTGTGCCCTTTAGCGGCAGTCATTCTAATCGTTATGTGCGCACCGAAGGCAAAGGCATCCGCCGATAATTCGCCTGCAAAGCCGGTTTATGCGCAGGTATCGAGCGTCGAGGCGCTTTTAAAATCCGTTGCTGAGGCAAACGAAAAAGGAGGTACAATCATACTTGAGCCGGGCACCTATACAATCACCGAGCCGATTGTAATTAGGAGGAGCGACGTGTGCTTAGCCGGCAGCGGATGGAATACCGTAATCAAGCGAAAAGGCGACGGCGATGCATTAGTATTCCAAGGCAGCCTTTGGAACTGCTCAGTGCGCAATCTTGCAATCACTGGAGATTCAAATGCAAAGACCGGGTCGGGCATAGTATTCAAGGATGGCGAATGGTCTGGAATCGCTTACATTGACTACTGCCGCATCATGAACTTCCCCGAAAGCGGAATTCGCTTTGAGGGGAATCCCAAAGCTCCATTTTCCTCGAATACGGTGAGCAACTGCTGGCTGGTAGGCAACCTAGGCGATCAGCTTTACAGCCGCTACAATAACGACTTTTACATCAGCGGCAATCAGTTTGGAATGCAACCTAATAGGGTTCCTCGAACAGGCGCATTTCTCGACCATTCATCCGCAGGAACCTACACGAAGAATTACCACTGGGGCAATCAAGTTGCCTTGAGGATAATTGGGAGCCACTTTAATAGGATTGAAAACAATCGGCTGGAGCAGAGTTTGGAAAGCGGCATCGTAATTGGCGATCCAAAGAGCGATGAGTGGAGCCAGCTAAACATTTTTCTTGGAAATACTATACATACAAATTCCGAGACCAATTCGGGGAAATATTCGGCGGTTGTCGCATACAAGGCGGTTGATACAACGTTCTGCTCAAATCAAATATTCAGCTGGGACAGCAATTCAACCAAAATGAAATCCGGCTTGGTTCTCGGCGAAGGGTGCAGAAATTGGATTGTTAAGGACAACATAATCCGCCACTGCGTGGAAACTCCAATTGTGTATGATAGAAAAGTTGGCCACATTGTGAAAGATAATATCCTTGACGTGCAGAAATGAATTCAGTATCACGCCATCCTATCGGTCCCGTTGGAGAGCGAATTTTCAGCTATTAAAGTCCTGCCACTACTTGGAGGAGGAAAATGGTTAATCAACAACCGAATATGAACTTTTTCGACTGCAATGCGCAAATCGGGAGGTACAGCGTCCGCCATCCCGAAGCACTAACTACCGTGGATGAACTGACGAAAGAGATGGAATACATCGGCATCTCGGAGGCACTTGTTTACCACTCCATGGCAAAAGAATATGCGCCATCCGTCGGCAATGAGATGCTGATTCAAGAGATAAAAGGGAAACCGCTCCACCCCTGCTGGGTCGTAATGCCGCACCACACCGGCGAGATGCCTCCTCCGGATGAGCTTCTGGCGCAAATGAAGGAAAAAGGCGTTCGCGCCCTGCGTGCGTTCCCTGTGCTCCACCAATTCCGCCTGTCGAAGTGGTGTTCTGGCGAGCTCCTGGAAATGATTGAGGCAAATAATATTCCCTTATTTCTCGATATGGACCAAACGAGTTGGGAGGACGTCGCCCAAATACTTAGCGATTACCCGAAAATTAACCTTATTCTTCTTCGGACTTCCTACCGAATTGACCGATATATTTATCCATTGTTTGAGAAATATGAAGGCTTGCGCATTGAAACCGCAACATACCAGGTGAACTTCGGGATTGAGGAGGTGTGCAGGCGGTTCGGAGCCCACCGCCTTCTCTTCGGCACCGGCCTTCCATTTACGGAAGCAGGTCCTTCAATTGCCCAAATCGCTTACGCCGACATCTCCGACGAAGAAAAAGCAATGATTGCGGGAAAGAACCTCCATAACTTATTGCAGAATGTGGGATATTAGGTGTAAATCATTTTTCAGCCAGAAAGATTTAGAGAGGCTAAAGATGCTGATGACCATGAGCATAATAGCTCTGCTAGTCCTTCAGGGAAGCACAGCCAGCGCCGAGAAAATAATTATTCCGCTGGATGGAAAATCCATTCCAGAAAACGCAGTATTAAACAGCGTCAAAGCGGAGGCTGAAATTAAGGACAGCAGGCCTGCGCTTAGGGTTAAATTCGGCAAGGTCGAGTGGCCAAATATCTTTTTCAAGCCCAAGGAAGGCACCTGGGACTGGTCAGCCTACTCGGGTATTGCCGTGGACGTCTTCAATCCGCAAAAGCAAGCGATACAGTTCAGCGTGCGCGTTGACAATGAAGGCGCCGACGGGTGGAACCACTGCAATACCGGGTATGCGACCGCTCTGCCGGGGAAGTGGACTACGCTTTCTATGGCATTTCGGTCCAACAAGCCCGAGCGATTTTGGGGGATGAGAGGAGTGCCGGCTATTGGGCCGCCGGCATCGGGTACTCCCATTGACCTCTCAAAGATTGTCGGATTCCAGGTCTTCCTTTCACATCCCAGTCAAGAGTATACTCTCTTGATTGCAAATATACGCCTGATTGCGGATACAATTTCTCTTCCATTTGTGGACAAGTTTGGCCAATACAAGCACGAAAACTGGCCAGGAAAGCTAAAAAGCGAACGGGAGCTCGCCGAACGCCGTGAGATGGAGGAGAAGTCGCTAAGAGAATCCAAGTGGCAAGACCGCGACAGATTCGGCGGCTGGGCAAATGGTCCAAAGCAAGAAGCAACCGGCTGGTTTAGAACCCAAAAAGTGGGAGGCAAATGGTGGCTGGTTGACCCAGATGGCAATTTATTTTTCTCCATAGGCGTTGACTGCGTGCGAACTGGCGACAGCACCTTCACCGAAAAGCGCGAAGAATGGTTCGAGTGGCTGCCTGGAGAAGATGAGAAGTTCAAGCCAGCTGTCGGATACTACAGCGGAGCACACTCTATGGCAGACGTCATTGGCGGCAAGGGAAAAACAATCAACTTCTACCGTGCTAACCTAATCCGCAAATATGGAAGCGAATGGGAACGGAAGTTTCGAGAAACAGCTTGCGCGCGATTGAAGGCGTGGGGGTTCAACACCATTGGCAATTGGTCGCAGGAAGACGTCATGACAAGCGGCTGTCTGCCATACGTTGCCTGCGCTCATGTTACGGGGAAGTTCCGACGAATTGAAGGCGGCGGCGGGTATTGGGCAAAGATGCCTGATGTGTTCGACGCGGAGTATGCCATCGCGGCTGAAAACTCCATCGCACCTGTAGCTAAGAAATATGCGGCAGATAGGTTCTGCATAGGCTTTTTCGTTGACAACGAGCTGGCGTGGGATGCCATCGAGAAAGGAACGCTTGCCAGCCCGCCAGACCAACCCTGCCGCGTTGAGATGATTAAAAGGCTCAAAGAAAAATATGGAACTTTGGAAGCCTTAAATGCTGTCTGGGAGACAAAAGCCGCCAGCTGGGATGCGCTAAGGGTCCCTGATTCGCCAAACGCCGCTTGTCAAAATGATTTAAACGAGTGGGTGTATGCATTCTCGCACCGCTACTTTGAAATAATCAAGAGCATACTCAAGAAATATGCGCCGCATCATCTCTATCTAGGCTGTCGGTTCGCATGGAGTCATCCGCAGGCAGTCCGAGCCGCCGCAGATGTTGCGGATGTAGTCAGCTTCAACATCTACACCCGCGGAATAAACTGCGCAGATTGGACCGGCGAGAACGACCTTGGGAAGCCTATTCTCATCGGCGAGTTCCACTTTGGAGCATTGGACCGAGGAATGTTCCACCAAGGTCTCGTGCCGACAGCGAATCAGCGCGAGAGGGCGGAAAGCTTCGTAAAATATGTGCGAAGCGTCATCGAATGCCCGGCGTTCGTCGGCTGTCATTGGTTTCAGTACGTTGATGAGCCGCTTACAGGCAGAGTCTACGACGGAGAGAACTACAACATAGGCTTAGTAGACGTAACCGATACGCCCTACCCCGAGATGATTGCGGCGGCAAAAAAGGTGAATGGAGAAATATACAAATGGAGATGAACAAAGAGACTAAGGGCGGCTTGATGGATAAAGTGCGCCGCGGCATACCTCTAAACGACCTGCTAGTAATAGACGCTCACTGCCATATGGGGCGCTGGCACAACTTCAATATCCCAAAAGGCGATGCCGCTGGAATGATTGAAATGATGGATCGTTTGGGAATTAGGTCGTGCATCGTCGCTCATCATTCGGCAATTGGTCCCGACTTCCGCTATGGGAACGATGAAGTGCTTCGCGCGATGGCTAAGTACCCAAAACGAATTTACGGCTACGCCACCGTGAATCCAAACTATCCCGAAGCCGAACTAATCGCCGAGCTGGAAAGATGCATCTCTGCCGGCATGGTTGGCGTTAAGATTCACCCAGACGTACACCAGTGCAATGTTGACGATGATAAATACCGCCCAGTGTGGGAATGGGCAAATGAGCGCCGACTTCCACTCCTTTCTCATACCTCGACTGGCGGGCGAAACCCCGTTAAAACGTTTGAGAAGCTTGCGGAAATGTATCCAAATGTCATCATTATCCTTGGGCATTCGGGTTTCGGCTCAGAGGGTGCAAACCAATCAATCGAAGCGGCACTTAAGTACCCGAACATCAACCTCGAACTTACGGGGTCGGTTATAGTGTACGGGACGCTTGAGCGAATGGTAAAGAAAATCGGCGCTGAACGAGTGCTTTTCGGCACCGACATTCCTTTTCTCGACGCCAGGCCTCAAATCGGGCGCGTTGCTTTTGCGAAAATCTCCGAGGAGGACAAGCAAAAGATACTAGGATTAAACGCCGCTAGAATCTTCGGAATATGAGTGGAATGAAAAGGACGTTTACATATCTTGCAATCATAATCATCGCAATCCCCGTGGTCCATTGGGTGATGAAGCCCAAGGAACGAATCGAATACGAGAATGGCAAAGTAGTAATAGAATGGTACAACTACGCAACTCCCGAGTTCCTTGAGCTGTATGAGAAATACTTAATTCCCGAGTTCGAGCGCACCCACCCACATATCAAGATTCGCCTCAACTCAAGCCTCGGCGATACGGGATACGATGCAAAACTGCTTACGCTAATTGCTGGGAAGATTCCGCCTGATATAATTCACGTTACTCAGCAAAACTTTCCATTCTATGCGGTAAAAGACATTTTGCTGGACCTCAACCCTTTAATTAAAAAGGACCCGACATTTGATTTAAATGACTACTTCGAGCGAGTACTAGACGGCATGCGCTTCAAAGGAAAGCTTCTCGGCTTACCGAGCGACTTTTCCACCATTGCCCTTGTATACAACAAGGATATGTTCGACAAATACGGCGTTCCCTATCCCGACGAGACCTGGGATTGGAATAAGTTCCTCTGGGCCGCAAAGAAGCTGACTCGCGACACCGACGGCGACGGCACAATTGACCAATTTGGCTTCGTGAACATCAATTCCTACAACCGATGGCCAGCCTGGGTCTGGATGGCAGGCGGCGACATTCTCACTCCCGATATGAAAAAATGTCTAATGGACGACCCCAGGTCAATTAAAGGCATGGAGTTCTATGTAAACCTTTCAATCAAAGAGCATGTCGCCCCAACATCTACGCAAACCCTTGGCCAAAGCTTCGAAGAGATGTTCATCGCCGAACGTGCGGCAATGATTGCCGACAGCCGTTATGCCTACAAAATATTCAGCAAAGGGGTGCCTTTCAGGTGGGATATAGCCCATATGCCAAAGGGACCAGCATGCCGCGCAACAACATTCATATGGGGCGGCAACTGCATTCTCAAGACGACAAAACATCCAAAAGAAGCATGGGAGTTTCTGAAGTTCCTATCGGGCTATGAGGGAGCAATCCTAAATGTAAAGGCAGGAAACGCATTCCCAGCCTTCAAAAAGGTAGCAATGTCCGATATGGTATTGAAGTCGCCAATCTCGCCGCCCAATGACAAGATTTTCCTCGATGCAATTGAATATGGGCGGCAGGCTCCCTTCCCACCGCAGTTCACCGAGTTCAACCAAGCGATGACAAAATTCGAGGCGGCATTCCTCGGCTTTGAACCAGTTGAAAAGGTATGCAAGGAGTTCGCCGCAGAGGTAAACGCCGCTGTCA
This sequence comes from Armatimonadota bacterium, assembly GCA_029907255.1. Taxonomy (NCBI): domain Bacteria; kingdom Bacillati; phylum Armatimonadota; species Armatimonadota bacterium. The sequence continues at coordinate 36,398 of JARYMF010000002.1, read as the reverse complement.
GCGGTGAAGTATGGTAGAAGGGCTATCGCTTGCGAAAAATAAGACAGCAGGCAAAATGCTTGCAATTCAACTATCTATTATGGTCAAATTATGAAGCAACGCATGACTAAAAGGCAAAAAATAGAGGCTTTTCAAGGCTTTTTGTTCATCCTTCCATGGGTGATTGGCTTTCTTGTATTCGCGCTGGGCCCAGTGATTGCATCGCTCGCGCTCAGTTTCTGCAAATGGGACATTCTTACGCCGCCTAAGTTTGTGGGCTTCGCGAATTACGCGAAGATGGCAAGCGACCCACTGATTCGAAAGTCGCTGTTTAATACAATCTACTATGCGGCATTTGCAATTCCACTAGGCATGTGCGGCGCGCTCGGCACGGCACTTCTGCTTAACCAAAAGCTAAAAGGCATGAGGCTCTTTCGCACACTTTTCTATGTGCCGTCGGTTACCGCAGGCGTCGCAACCTACCTGTTGTGGAGCTGGATTTTCAACCCAGAGCTTGGGCTACTCAATCGTGCGCTTAGGCATCAGGTATGGTGGCTTGATTTTTCAAATGGGATAAACTGGAAATTGGTGCCGCTGGTGGCGAATCCCCCAAAATGGCTTGCCGACCCCCATTGGGCAATGCCAGCGCTCATAATAATGTCGCTTTGGGGCGTTGGGGGCGGAATGCTCATCTATTTGGCGGGACTGCAGGGGATTCCCGAGGAACTTTACGAAGCCGCAACGATTGATGGAGCAAATACCGTCCAAAAGTTCCGCTACGTTACCATCCCAATGCTCAGCCCGACCATCTTTTTCAACCTAATAATGAGCATCATTGGCGCATTCCAGGTCTTTGGAGCCGCATTTATCATGACCGGCGGCGGCCCAATGAATGCAACGCTGTTCTATGTGCTCTATCTTTTCCAAAACGCGTTCATGTACTTCCGAATGGGATATGCTTCGGCGATGGCGTGGCTCTTGTTTATCATCATACTTACGCTTACGCTAATCCAATTCCGTCTTTCCAGGAGATGGGTGCATTATCAGTAGCAGAAAGGCAGAGTGGCGAGAACAACCAATGGCTGTAGCTTCAAGAAAACGAATTGGCAACCCGAAAGTTCGCGCATGGAGAAATGCGAAGATTGCGCTAACTTACGCAGTCTTAATTGGGCTGTCGTGCGTCTTCCTCATACCCTTCTTCTGGATGCTTTCAACCTCGCTAACCGAAGCTTCGAAGGTCATCGTAAAAAATCGCTCGTGGATACCCAACCCTGTTGTCTGGAAAAACTACAAGGACGCGCTGACGGTTCTGCCATTCCACTTATTCCTAAAAAATACGCTTATCATCACCATCTCCTGCATAATCGGACAAGTGCTAAGCGCATCCCTTGTTGCATTTGGCTTCTCGCGCATGAGGTTTCCAGGGCGCGATGCGATTTTTATCCTGGTGCTTTCAACGATGATGCTTCCGGCTCAGGTTACGCAGATACCGACATTTATTTTATTTACATATCTGCGGTGGATTGACACACTTAAGCCGCTCATTGTGCCGGCATTTTTCGGCGGCGGTGCATTCTTTATCTTCCTGCTCAGGCAATTTTTTCTAACTATCCCAACAGAACTGGAGGACGCCGCAAAAATTGACGGATGCAGTCCTTTTGGAGTCTACTGGAATGTGGCAATTCCACTCTCCAAGCCAGCGCTTGCAACAGTAGCGGTATTCAGCTTCATGAGCCACTGGAATGACTTCATGGGACCGCTGATTTACATCCAGTCTATGGAGAATAAGACGCTTGCGCTCGGACTGGCATCGTTCAAAACTCTTCATGGGACCGAGTACCACCTGATGATGGCCGCTTCGGTGGCGGTCCTCCTGCCGGTGCTGATAATATTCTTCTCGGCGCAGAAGTACTTCGTGAGGGGCATTGTGATGTCGGGGTTGAAGGGATAGGTGGTGAGGCACTATTAAGAAGCCCTGGGGTACAAGTTTAGCAATTATTCTTATACTGATAGCCATTACCCTACCCGTCTATTGGCAGATGCTCAGCCACGACTTCATCAACTACGACGATGACAAATATATTACCCGCAACGATAACTTGAGAACAGGCACTTGGCAGAGCATCCGCTGGGCATTTACTTCTTTCTATGCCGCCAACTGGCACCCACTGACTTGGATCTCACACATATTGGATATTCAACTCTTCGGATTTAAGCCAATGGGGCACCACCTAACTAACTTAGTGCTCCACCTGCTGAACGTCCTGCTGTTGTTCCTCGCCTTCAATTGGATGACGGGGTCGCCGTGGAAGAGCGGTCTTGTAGCGGCACTGTTCGCCACCCACCCACTCCATATCGAATCCGTCGCATGGGTAGCCGAGAGAAAAGACGTCCTCAGTACTATGTTTTGGATGCTGACCATGCTGGCATATATTGGGTATGCTCGGCATCCGAGCGTCGGCAGATATATGCTTGTTGTGATATTGTTTGCCGCAGGCTTAATGGCAAAGCCCATGCTCGTAACTCTTCCTTTCGTGCTCCTTCTCCTCGACTTCTGGCCGCTGTGCCGAATTACTTACCCATTCACCGCTAACCAAAAGAGCAAGTTATCGGCTGAAAGAAAAAAGAAAAGCAAGGGCTCTTATTGGAAGCTCATCTGGGAGAAGGCGCCGCTTTTTGCCCTTTCCCTTGCATCCAGCATTGTTACCTGTCTCGCGCAAGCCAAGGGCAGGTCGCTTGGGTCGCTGGAAATGCTGCCCCCTGGGATTCGCACCGCCAATGCAGTAGTATCATATGCAACATACCTTTGGAAAACCATCTGGCCTAGGAAACTAGCTATTTTCTATCCGCACCCCAAAGATACCCTGCCGGAGTGGAAGGTTCTCACGGCGGCGGTAATCCTAGCCAGCGCATCGTTTTTCGTCTACCGCCTCTCGAAGCATGGGCGGCACTACCTGATGGTAGGTTGGCTTTGGTATATCGGAACGCTTATACCCGTCATAGGCTTAGTTCAGGTCGGCGCGCAAGCAATGGCTGACAGATATACATACATCCCACTCATTGGAATCTTCATAATATTAGCCTGGGGGATGCCCGAACTGGCAGGATGTGCGAATAGAGAAAGCAAACCAGAAGCGGCAAATGAGAAAAGGCGGGGTCCTCTTTCAAAAACCCCAGCAAGCATTCTTCCATTCTTGGCATGCGCCGCCATAGCTGTTTTCGCCGCATGCACATATACCCAGCTCGGATATTGGAAGAACAGCTTAACCCTTTTCCGCCGCTCTCTCGCCGTGGTGGAGAGCGATGTCGCACACAACAACTTGGGTCTCGCGCTGGCAGATCAGAAAAAGATTGGTGAGGCGATAAAGCACTATGCGGCGGCGCTTCGCATTCACCCAGAATCAATTGAGGCGCAAGGGAATATGGCAAACGCCCTAGGTTCGACTGGCCGCATTGAAGATGCAATTGAGGGCTATCGGCAGATTTTGGAAATGAGACCAGATGACGCTAAGGCACACAACAACCTAGCAAACGCCTTGATGAAGCTCGGCAAGGTGGATGAGGCAGTCGAACACTATTACGCCGCCATTGAGCTCACGCCAAACAACCCTGTTATACATTACAACCTTTCGACCGCGCTATTCGCTAAAGGAGACTACGCTGGGGCGTGGCGCGAGATTAGCTTTGCCCGCAGGCTAGGCTTCCAAGGCGACGCAAAATTTGTGGAGCAAGTAAGAGAAAAAGTAAGTATTAATCATTAAAATACCATGGGGGAAGGATTTTTATGAGCATTGACATTTCAAATCCATGCTGGCTCCTGTTTATTCTCGCCGCAGGGGTAATACTCAACCTTGCAAACGACGCGCGTGCCGACTCAAAGCCGCGTGTAACTCGCCTTCTGACCGAATATCGCGAGAATCCTCTAGGCATTGATGCAGTCGAACCCAGATTCTCATGGCAGTTTGTTCAGGATGGAAGAAACTGCAGGCAAAGCGCATTTCAGATTCAAATTGCAGATGACCTCCAGGCACTCCTAAGCGGCAAGGCAAATATCTGGGACCTCGGCAAAGTAGAATCAAGCAAGAATATAATTTCGCTTCCGCTTGGACCCCGGCTGAAAAGCGGAACGAGATACTGGTGGCGTGTCAAGGTGTGGGACGCAAATGATGTCGAAAGCGAATTCAGCGAACCTGCGTGGTTTGAAACCGCCCTGCTGGACCAATCTGAGTGGCAGGGCGTCTGGCTGGCGGCTCCGGGAGGCGGCAACGGCTACCACTCAGCACTCAGCTCAAAAGCGGAGGACGTTAAGTGGGTGCAGGTTGATTTGGGCGAACCAATGGAGTTCTCGGCTGTTAAGCTGTTCCCAGCAAGGCCCTACAACTGGCGGGAAGACGTCCCCGGCTTTGGTTTCCCTCTGCGCTATCGGCTTGAGGCTTCCAATGAACCAGACTTCAAGGAGCCAACTATACTTGTTGACAAAACCGCCGAGGACCAGCCGAACCCAAAGGAACAGCCTGTTGAGCATAAATTCGACACCGTCAAGGCGCGCTACGTCAGGCTGACGGCTACAAAGCTTTGGATGCGGCAGGATGGCCAGAGGCTGTTAGCGCTTGCAGAAATGCAGGTCATAAGCCCAGACGGCACCGACATCGCCTTTGGAAAGCAGGTCAAAGCGCTCGACAGCATTGAGGACAGCGGATGGTCTGCAAGCCAACTTACAGAAGGAATCCTCAGGTCCGCTGAGGAGCCGAAGATTGCTCCCTTGTTTCGGAGGGAGTTCGAACTGCCAAAGCCTGTCAAATGGGCGCGGGCATACGTTACAGGGCTAGGCTACTGCGAGCTTCACCTGAACGGCAGGAAAGTAGGCGACCGCGTCCTCGACCCGGCATATACGGTCTTCGACAAGCGGGTGCTCTACAGCACATACGATGTAACAGAAATGCTCAGGCAAGGTAGAAATGCCGTCGGCGTAATACTAGGCAAAGGATGGTACAGCAAGTCTCCGCGATTCATCCTTCAGCTAAACATAATGTTCGAAGACGGCACAAGGACAAGCATAGTTACCGACTCCCACTGGAAGCGCGGCAACAGCCCAATCCTAGAGAACTCCCTCTACCATGGCGAGGTGTACGACGCTCGGCTCGAACAGCCCGGATGGGATGCTCCCGGCTTCGACGACTCAAAGTGGGAGCCGGCGGAAACAGTCCCATCGCCAACCCAAAAACTTTCCGCGGAAGTAATTCAACCCATTCGGGTAAGTGAGACAATCAAGCCAAAAGCAGTTACCAGTCCAAAAGAAGGCATCTGGGTTTACGACTTCGGACAAAATTTCTCCGGCTGGTGCCGCCTGAAAGTGTCGGGTCCAGCGGGAACAGAGGTGCGCCTCCGCTATGCCGAAGTGCTTTATGACTACGGCATGGTGAACCAAGAAAACCTTAGAAGCGCTAGAGCCACCGACCGCTACATCCTTAAGGGTGATGGCGTCGAAGTCTACGAACCAAGATTCACCTATCACGGCTTCCGATACGTCCAGCTGGAAGGCTTCCCTGGGGAGCCAGACCTCGACACCCTGCTCGGCTGTGTCGTTCGAACCGATTTCCCCCAGCGAGGTTCTTTTGAGTGCTCCAATGCGCTTATAAACCAAATCCAGCACAACTCCGTCTGGGGCTACAAAACCAACTGGCACAGTATTCCAACCGACTGCCCCCAGCGCGACGAACGCCAGGGGTGGATGGGCGACGCAGGAGTAGCGGCGGAGGTCGGCTTCTACAACTTCGATATGGGTGCCGCATTCTCCAAATTCCTCCAGGACATACAAGACCAGCAGGGCGAAGACGGCAGAATCCCCGATACGGTTCCCCATGTTTGGGGGTCGAATCCCGGGGACCCAATGTGGGCGGCGGCTTATCATGTTATCGTCTGGGACATGTACCGCCATACCGGCGACCAGCGACTTTTGGAAAAACACTACGAAAACCTCAAGCGATATGTGGATATGCTCGCCAAAGAGGCGCCAGACGGCATCCTAAGCCGCAATAATTACGGCGATTGGGTGGGCGTCGTCGAGACTCCGAAGGACCTGATTTCGACGGGGGCGTTCTACTACGTCGCCGACATCCTGAGGCAGATAGCGCGAAAAACAGGCCATTTCAAAGATTTTCGCGAATACAGCGCCTTGTGCTCGAAAATTGCCGACGCCTTCAATGCCAAGTTTTTCCATCCGGAGTCCAATACGTATGGAAATGGCAGTCAATATTCGAATGCCTGGCCGCTCTACCTCGGCATCGTCCCCAAAGAACACAAAAAGGCGGTTGTGGATAACCTGGTCCATGATATAATGGTAAACCACAAGGGGCATCTGAGCGTGGGATTCCTTGGGGCACGCTACCTTCCCGACGTCCTCTGCAACGAAGGGCATCCGGATGTCGCCTATACTATAGTAACTCAGAAAGATTACCCCGGGTGGGGCTATATGATTGAAAATGGAGCGACTACTATATGGGAGCTGTGGGTGTATGCTGTCGGCAACGGCATGAATTCACACAACCATCCGGCTTTCGGCTCAATCAGCGCCTGGTTCTATCGAAAGATTGCGGGCATAGCGCCGAAGTTCGAGCACGGCGGGTTCGAGTATTTTTACATCAAACCATTTGTAATGGGAGACCTGACAGAGGCAAAGGCTTCGGTTGAAACCATCAGAGGGACCGCCGCATCGCACTGGAAGCGCTCTCAAGACAAGCTGACGCTTGATGCCACTGTTCCCGCAAACTCCTGCGCATCCGTCTGGGTGCCGAAGAATGGCATAAAGAACCCCATCGTCAAAGAAAGCGGGGTCTTAGTATGGAAAGGCGGCAAATTCATCCCAGGCGCCGACGGCATAGAATCAGCGGCCGACGAAGGAGATTGGGTTAGATTCGAGGTAGGCTCCGGCAAATACTCGTTCGAACTGAGCAGTAGCTAACAATAACAATGATGCGAGCAGGCACAGGCACACAAATTATCAACCCGCCGCTTGGCGTCTCACTTGGCGGCTATTTCTACGAGCGGCCGTGCTCGGGAATCTGCGATGACCTTCTCGCAAAGTCAATCGTTCTCGACGACGGCTCAACGAAAGTCAGCATAACGGTATGCGACCTCCAAGCAGTCGAAGCCGAAGAGGTTCGCAGGGCGCGAGAGATTGCATCTCGGGCAGTCGGCATACCGCCCGACAACATAATGATTTCGGCGACCCATACGCATACTGGTCCCCAGGTTAGACGCGGGCGAGTTGTGCCAGTAAGCGAGGAATATCTCAGCAAACTGCCGGAGATGATTGCCAGCTCAATCATCCAGGCATACGACAATCTCCAGCCAGTAATCCTCAGGCTTGGCGAAGAATACGAAGACCGAATTGCCTTCAACCGCCGATATCGCATGAAGGATGGGAGCGTGCGGTTTAATCCCCCAAAGCAAGACCCAAACATACTCGGTCCCGACGGCCCAATTGACCCGCAGGTGAACGTACTGCGCATAGATGGCGAAGACGGCATGCCGACCGCCATCCTGGTAAACTATGCCCTCCACCCCGATGTTATGGGTGGCTGTGAAGCATCCGCCGACTTCCCAGGCGAGATGGCGCGCATCGTAAGCTCAGTTTACGAAAGCAAGCCGCTGGTAGTCTTCATGCAGGGCGCATGCGGGAATATCAACCATCGGGATGTTTCGAAGCCAGACAGCCAAACAGGGCGGGGCGAAGTAAAGCGGATAGCGCGGGTGCTGGCGGGCAAAGTGCTTGCGGCTTCGGAGCTCTCCAAGCCAATGGACGGCATATTGGGGGTTCGCAAATCCATTCTTAAAATACCATATCACCCGCTGACCAAGGCGCTGAGAGAAAAGGCGTCAGCCGTTCTGTCAAACCCAAGCGCAGACAGCTTCGACAAGGCACAAGCAAAAGCCATTGAGAACTACAGCCTCGATGGGAAGCTCGCCGATGTTGAAGTCCAAGCGATTAGAATTGCAGAAACGGCGGTTGTCGGCATCCCAGGCGAACTCTTTGTTGAGTACGGCCTCAGCATCAAAGAATGGTCGCCATTTCGGCAGACATTCGTGGTGGAGCTGGCGAACAATACGTTTGGATACATCCCCACCCAGGATGCTTTCTACCCAGGGACCTACGAAACAATGCCCATCGTCTCCGCCATGCTCGAGCCACCCGCTGGGGTGAAAATTGCAAATGCGGCGGGCGAACTGCTGAAAACACTTGCTTAAACGGCAAACACGGAGGAGAATATGATTAAAGTTGGAACAGGAACAAAAGTAATAACACCGCCTGTAGGCACTTCGCTTGCAGGGTACTTCCACGAACGCAAATCCACGGCTGTTCACGACGACCTCCTGGCGAAGGCGGTGGTTCTCGACAATGGCACGGCGAAAACTGCCATCTGCGTCTGCGACCTCCTGTGGATTCAGTCGTACCAAACCGCGGAAATAAGAAGGCTTGTCCACAGCGAAGTCGGCATCCCGCCCGAAAACATCATGGTCTCCACCACCCACACCCACACAGGACCCGAAACGCGCATACATCAACCCCTTGTCCTGCCGAACGACAAGTATGTTCAAGAACTGCCCAGGCTTATTGCCGATGCCATAATCGAGGCGCACTCTAACATGAAGCCAGCGACCCTCAGGCTTGGCGAGGAATATGAGGACCGAATAGCCTTCAACCGCCGATATCGCATGAAGGATGGAAGCGTGCGGTTTAATCCCCCAAAGCAAGACCCAAACATACTCGGTCCCGACGGCCCAATTGACCCGCAGATGAACGTACTGCGCATAGACGGCGAAGACGGCAAGCCGATCGCCATCCTGGCGAACTATGCCCTGCATGTTGACGTAATGGGCGGATGCGAGATATCTGCCGACTTCCCAGGCGAGATGGCGCGCATCGTAAGCAGTATTTACGAAAGCAAGCCGCTGGTAATCTTCCTGCAGGGGGCGCAGGGAAACATAAACCACCGCGACGTCTCAGACCCGAGAAAGCAGTCTGGGTGGGACGAGGTAGTGCGAATTGCCCGCGTACTCGCAGGAAAAGTGCTAGCCGCATCGGAGCTTTCCACCCCAATGTGCTCCGAAGTGCTGGCGGCAAAGACGCGCATCCTCGACATCCTCTACCATCCGCTCACCGACCAGCTTCGGCGCAGGGCAGCTGAAATACGCAGTATGCCTAATCCCAGCGAGTTCGACCTTGCTCAGGCGAAGCTTATCGAGAAATACGAGCTTGACGGCAAGAATGCCAATGTTGAACTGCAGGTAATTCGCGTGGGCGATACAGCGTTTGTAGGCATTCCAGGCGAATACTTCGTGGAATATGGGCTCAGCATTAAGGAATGGTCGCCATTCTCGCAGACGTTCATCGTCGGGCTGGCAAATGCATGCTTTGGATACATCCCAACCCAAGACGCATTCTATCCAGGCACATACGAAACGATGCCGATTCTCTCGGCAACCCTGGAGCCGTCAGCAGGAGTCCGCATTGCAAATGCGGCAGGCGACATATTAAGGGAAATGGAGTTGCTGAATCAATGAACGCATTCTTTAAGCCGAAAGAAATCGAGATTAGAGAAAGAAGACTGCCCCTCTTCAAAGGAGGGAAGCCCGCATATCACGTGGTGATTGCCGACGATGCCGATGCGGTAGTTCACGAAGCCGCACGGATAGTCTGCGAGGCAATCAGCCACCCAAGCGACCGCATTATACCCGAAAGCAAGGACTGCAGGCAGTCGCCCGCTATAATTCTCTGCACCCCAAACGGCCCTTCGCGATTCAGCCGAATGATTGAGGGTAGCAGGCTTCCCGAAACTCCAGTCAACCGCGACCAAGCCTACCAAATAACCATTACAGGCGATGATGTCGTCCTTCTCGGATACACTCCCCAGGCGCTGGTTTATGCGGCAATGACGCTCGGCGAGCTGGTTGAAGGCAAGGGCAAAAATGCCCAGCTACCCGATGTCAGCGTCTTCGACTACCCGGATATGGCATACCGAGGCATTTACGTCGAATGCCGCTGGGGACCAGACAGCATGACGCTCGATGAATGGAAGCATGCTATAGACGAGCTTGCCGCAATGCGCATGAATATCGTCAGCATAGGCTTATACAACAACTGGCCAATCCAATACGATGGGGTAATCTCCGAATGGATGATGGTACCAATCAAAAAGTATCCTAAGCTAAAGACGCCCAAGCTTGTAAACTACTATTCGCCGTCAAAGAAAAAAGACATACGCCTTGAGTATGTGCCTCGGATATATGCAGAAGACCTTTTCGGCGAAATTATCAAGTATGCGAAGTCAAAGGGCGTTATCGTAAGGCCCCACTTCAATACTCCGGGCCACAATACGCAAATCCCGCGCCACTACCCAGAAACATCGGCGAAGTTCGCAGACGGCACACCGAAAAAATACGGCTTCTGCATGAGCAGTCCGGCAACCTTCGAGGTGATGTTCAACATTTTCGACGAAATCTGCGACAGATATCTACTGCCAAACGGAATTGACTGGTTCCACATCGGCTTGGACGAAGTATATCCGCTGGTTGGGATGAATATGGACATGCCTCTAAAGCGCATAGACCCCTGGTGCGAGTGCCCCGAATGCGCAAAGACGCCGCCCGAAGACCGCTTCGTCAACTACGCAGTTCGCCTGGCGAAACACCTAAAAGAGAAAGGGATAAACCATATCGGCATGTGGCACGACCACTTCCTGCGCGGCGGAAAAATGAACGACGAGCTTAAGAGGCGCTTCGAAGAGGAAGGCTTAAAGGATTCGGTCGTGCTCCACTGGTGGCGGTATTCAGACTTCTTCGACACCACTATGCCCGAGCTGGGATTTAGGCGGTGGGTGGTGCCGATGACGGGGTACTTCTACTGGATTAACTATACCGACCACCTGCACAATGTTTTCTGGGCGATAGATAAGGGCGTCGAGGAGAACGCAGAAGGCGTCGAAGCATACGGAGTTTGGCATCCAGCATTCCACCAGCACTACATCATGCTTGCGGCGAAATCGTGGAACTCCGAACGCTGGGCACACCCCGGTGCGGTTAGGGAAGAATACGCGAAGTTCCTCTTCGGCGGCAGATGGAAGGAAGGGCTGAGGGGGCTCTGCTACTTCGACAACGTTACCGGTGGCGGCGGCATGATGAACTGGCTCAGTCGGCTGTTCAGCTACCCATACCTATACGCCAATTGGGAAGCCGACGCATTCATACGCGAGAACTATCCCCAGGCTATTATCGAACAACTCCTCCACAATTCGCTGAATGTATTGGGCTTTCTCAGCCAGGCGTCCGCCGAGACGCAAAAGGCAATTTCTATATTCGAAAGAATGATTGACGGCAAACCCTCTAAATCCAGAAGCAAGTCAGCCATCAACAGCCAGAGTGCTCTTATCAACCTCTATCTAATCGAGTGCAGGCGCATCAAGGCGGTGCTCGACCTCTTTTTATGCATGACCAACTCTGTCAAATTGGCGCGCAGTGGCGCAGATGGCGAAAGGCTTCTAAAAGCGGCAGACGAAGTCGAGAAAGCCGTCGCACAGCTCGATGAAGCAATGCTGGCAATCGAGAAGACATGGCTCCAGCCTTTCGTGCCTCAAACGCTAAGAGAGCTTACACTAATGCGCCGATTTGCAGTTGACCTCGCCGCTGAGCTTCGGATGGGGCAAAAAGGCGAACTGAAGGTCATGGAATGCAAGCCAATTGAATGGCCAAATGACTGAGAAAATAAATACATTCGACAATCACGACAAAGCCTACTACCTTTGGAAGACAGCGGGCATCAAAGAAGCGGCTGTAGTGCACGTTGATGCCCATCCTGACCTATTCGAGCCCCAGGGGACAAGCGCACCGGTAATCTCCGACTATCTGCGGTGGGCGCTGAGGGAGGGCATACTGCGAGAGGTTTACTGGGTCATACCCAAACATACTTGGGACGCGAACACCAGCCGCAGAGTCATCCAATGCCACCTCAAAGCAATTGCTAATACTAGCGGCGGAGCGGACAACTGGTTCAAGCCAGAAAAGCGCCAAGGCGGGCTTTCACTTTACGGACGACCGGTAACGGTATGCTCGCTAGAATCACTCCCCGAAGTCAAACCGCCGCTCCTCCTAGATATTGACGTTGACTACCTGCTCCTTAAAGATATACCGCTCAGCGGGCTCCATCGGATGGCTGAACGGCCCTGGATTTGGCCATCCGAACTTGCGCCCCTGCTGTCAGATTTGGCGGTGGCGGCTGAGATGGTTACAATCAGCTACTCCATCTCAGGATGCTTCGTCCCCCTCCAGTGGAAACACCTCGGCGACGATTTGGCTCTAATCTTTGCATCAAACCAGCCCGACAAGGCACTTGAATATGTCTCGCTTAAGCGGCAGATGGCTGAGGCACTCCTTGACGGCGACATTGAACTGCATAACAAACTTCGAGAAGCCGCCGAGAAGCTTAATCCCAAAGATGCCTCACTCCACCACTGGCGCGCACTGGCACTTATAGCAGAGGGCAGCATTGATGCCGCCAGGGAAGCCCAGGCTCGTGCAGTTGAGCTTGATTTGACATACAAATGTTCGTGCGGCTTCGGCGGCTTAATTTATGAGGCACACGGTGAATATGACAAAGCTGAGAAGGCATACCGCCTTGCCGCCGAGCTGAGCGATGGCGACCCATTGGGCTGGTATGGTCTCGGACGCACCGCCATGCGGAAGAATGATAAGCAAAGCGCGCGCAAGTTCCTAACGCTAGCCGCATCTTTTCCGAATGCGCCCGCTGAGGTCCACCGAGAATTAGCGGCGCTCGCCGAATCGGAGGGAGACTTGGAAGAAGCACTGAGGCAGTACCGCTGGTACCTTCGAACAGCTCACGCCGGGAGGTCGCTTGAACACCCTATAGCCAGCGTTCCTCTGCACGGCTTCCGAAGCCCATTCTGGTCGGAAGGCTACTCCGCAATGGCTCGCATATACAGTGCCAAGGGAAATACCCGCCTTTTCTCAAATTGCTACTCAGAAGCACTAAAACTTGCGAACCCCCGCTTATACAAAGCCGCTAGACCGATACTCCGCAAAATGGGCGGCGCAAAGGATGTAACAGCAGGCACAGTCCTTTGGTCGCTAGCAAAATCGGCGGCTGTCGGCTTAGGCTTAGGCATCCAGCACATCCGCCGCAGAATTAAACTCAGGCTCTCGCCAGCCGGCTCCGAGGCAGTCGCCAGCCGCATGTGCCCGCCCGTGCGCCTTCCAAAAAGATAACCCCTTGAAGTTAGCTTCGAATGCCATGTGCCGACTTCCCATTATCAGCTCAGCGGTTCTATCTGCTACCGCTCACTGCGAATCGTCTCGAGCATAGCAAAGAAGTTCTCAGGCGGAGTCTGGCAAACGATTAGGTTGGACACTCCAACGATTATGCCGCCCAGCTCCTTCGCCGCTTGAAGGCAGTCCCTTGTTTCCTCAATTACGTCGTACTTCGTGCCCATGTGCAGTGTGTGGGAGCTGATGTTGCCAATCAGCGTTAAGTGCGGATACCGCTCGCGAAGCTTCCTCAAGTCCATCCCAGCGCGGCGGTCAATCTCATAGAAGCCGTTAACTATCGGAAATACATCATCCGCAATGGGCCAAAGATTGCCGTCGCTTGCGAAAAAGTAGTACTTCCCCAGCGCATTGCATTCGCTGGTCAGCCGCTCAAATGCCGGCGCCATGACCTCGCGGAAAAACTTTGGAGAATAAATTGGTCCCTCGTTCCATGCCATGTCGCCGCCGCCAAGCATTACCTGCACGTCCAGCTCCCTGTAGCACCTTATCCGCTTCAAGGTGTATTCGGTCTGAACTTCAATGTAGCGCTTGACTAAATCAGGCCTCGCGGCAATCATTTCAAACCATATTGTCGAGCGGTTCGGCACGCCAACTCCGACTCCCATCCCTGGGACGGCGCGCTCGCCGCCGAATGCCTTCAGCACCTCAATCGCATCAGCGCATATTTCTTCGCATTTGGGATCGTAGGAGTCGAGACCCCTTTCGAGGCGCTCAACCTCAGCTTCTATGTCTGACTCGGTCGGCTCGGGCCGTGGGCTTCGGTCAACCGTCTGGTAAAGCTCGGTCTCGGGGTCAAACCGCATGACCTCCCATGAGCCGTCGGGATCGCCGTAGAGAAACGTATATTCATCCAGCCGCCTGGTTGGCTTCCTCGTCATTCGCCAATATGATGGGCGGACCATATCAACGTCAAGCACCTTGGCAAGGTCAATCGTGTCCCGACGAGTGCGCTCAATGAACTCCTTGTGTGCCTCCGGTCCATTCCACATCGCCGCAGACTCGCGCCACTGCTGAATGCCGCCGCCAACATATGCTTCGCGCCCAAGAACCAGCGACGCCATGCGCGAGGAAATCGAACAGTGATAGATTGGCACTCGGTCAGTCGGCTTGTGTTCCAGTGCCGCTATTATGCGCTCTTTTGGAATCATCTCAAGAGTATGTTACACCACAAAGGCGGCGATGTCCTTTTTGTCGAGAAATAATAAAAATTGAATTAAACCTTGGGAAAACTGCGGGCATGGTCTTTACAAAACTAGAACGGCATGGTATAATTTCAACGACACTGCGGGGTGGAGCAGTCCGGTAGCTCGTCGGGCTCATAACCCGAAGGTCGTTGGTTCAAATCCAACCCCCGCTCCCAAAGCAAGCCTCGGAAAAAACAAGAATCTTCCGAGGCTATTTCTATTTTCACCTGCCCCAGCCCAAACCTAATTCGACTTGCTGATTACAGCTGATTAGCGGCTATCGTCGGTTGAGGTATGTAGGGATGTAGGGTTATGTAGGGTTTTGCAGTCGAATCCATTTTCAAAGGATATATATTATCTTTCTGGAGATATATACCCTTTCCCCGCGTTTAGAGGTGTTTTGACCCTACACACCCTACATTAACCGCATTTTCACGCTCAAAATCGCCGTGAAATTATGTAGGGTTGACCTTTCAACCCTACACTAACCCTACATTCACCCTACATTGTTGACTGGGCATCGTCCGCCTCAACAACCCAGGTAACGCCGCCCGTATTCCTTGCCCCTCGCTCCAGCCGAAAGCCGCCCTTGCCGTAGCGCTTCCCCAGCCTCGCCCGAAACTGCTTGCCTATGCGCGAGCACCTGTCGCCTTTGCCGCAAAGAGCATCCGACACCACCGCAGGCAGTGCATCGGCTATCTCTTCCCCAGTCTCGACGGCGCGAACAAGCTCCTTCGGCGTAATAGGCTTACTGCCGTACACCTTGTGCCACTTCGACAGGAATGCCTCCCACTCCGCCGACTCCGCATCCGACTGCTCCCACAGCTGGTCTCGGTTCGCCAGGAATCCTTCCACACCCGCATGCCCCAGAATGCCTCCGACGGTATGCGTCCACTTCTCGAACGAGCCGAACACCGGAACGGGATACTCGGGGCTTCCATCAGCATACCACGCCCGACACAAGACTAGGAGCGCGGCAAGCAGACTCGCCCTGTTCTCCAGCGTCCAGTCAATCAAGTTCGGGTGAAGGAATCCCTCCCGCTGGTGAGGCTTCGACTGCCGAGGGTCAATGCGAATCCACACGCACCGCCTCGGAATGTCGCCGCCAATCTGGATGTTGTTGCCCGTTGCCACCCACACTGCGCGATTCGGCAGTATGACGGTCTCGGTATTCTTTCCGAAGACGCGCTCCTTCCAAGCCCTTGTGGTGAGAAGCATTGCCAGCTCAGCGCTCTGGATGGTGTGCTTCACGTTGTCAATTACCACAAGCGAAGGCCCAGCAGTTAGGATAGCAGTAATCTTCTTCGGCCACTCTTCGTCCTTCGATGGCGCGGTCGTGAAGTCGGGCACCGCGCCGCTGCTTATTATGCCCGCAGTGATTGCAAGAAGGCTCTTCCCACTGCCCGCCGTCGGTGCGTCTATCAGGAACAGCGGCGTCAGGTCCATGACAGCCGGCTGAATTATGGGCGACAATAGCAGAGCAATCGCATTTGCCTTGCTTGCCTGGCAGTCGAACGGGAAATCGTGCAAAAGTTCATCCAGCAGACCCAGCGCCTTGACGACGTCCTCGCTAGTCGGCTTGTCAGGAACGTTAACTGGCTCATCGGACGTCCGATGGTAGTAGAGCCTGGTCGCGGAATCATACCCTGGCACCTGCGCAATGCTCCCGTCCTGCCTGATGGTTGGCGAGCAAGTTACCGCCTCAAGCGGAGGGAATGGCCACCGTCCTTGAGCCAAGATGTACGACGCAATGCTCCTCGGCGGCAGTACGTTTTTCAGCCCATCCTCCGTTTGAACAACGGAGTTGCACGTTTTGGCTAGCCGCGCCAGCACGACATCCTCCGTAACCGCCCTGATTATCGGACGCCCGCGCTCATCCTCCACCACCTCACACAGCGCGCCCGACCGCACGAACAGCGTCGGCGGCGCATTCGACCGCTCCAGTATGCCGACTGCCTCGTCGCCCATGTCCCTCAGCTGTCGGTTGCTCACTACCAGCTGGGGATATTCGCTACCCTCATTAGCGAACTTCGACTTCCGCGCCCTGGCGACTGCTTTTTTCAACTCGCGAAGGTCGAGCTGGGGAACAGCCTCCTTCAGCTTCTTGACGGCATCCGCATACTCGCCTGGCGGAAGAAGCGCGAGCGACTCGACTGCCTCGAACACCGCAGATGCCGATCCTGCGTTCCGCGCCTGGGCGATTCTTGCACGAGCCGCCGTCAACTGCTCATCCGCAGCCCCACGCCTCGCCTGCACGCCACCCCTGCCGTCGTACACCTCGGTGGTGCGCTCTATCGCGGCATCAATGGTCCTGCGGCCATAGGTCCAATCTCCCCGCTTTTCATCCCACTTCGGGCGCATCAGCCCCGACATCCGAAACAGCCTGTCCATCCGCTCAGGATCCTTCCTGGTCCAGAACGCCAGACTGCAGCAGAGCGCCATATCCGCCGCGCTGTCGTCGCCGCCGTATTCGCTGGTGTCGCCGCTCCAAAGCCTGCGGAACCTGCCTCCGTTCGACGCCGCCAACGCCATATCAACCAGCTCACGGTCCGAAGCGAGAATCGGATGAAACTCCCGCCCTGCCTTCTTCGGCTCACTGCGCGGCTCGTCGGCGAACATCCGAAAGTAGATTTCATCAACCACCTTCTGTGCGCCGCGTATCTGCGGTGGCGACCCAGGCAAAAGCTTGCCAGTAAAGACAACCAGCCGCAGTCTGTCGTATATCTCAAACTTCGGGTGTTTGTGCGTTCTGCACCTCGGCCCAGGCTTCCTGGCACGAGCGAAAATGTGGATGCCTGCTCCCGACTGGCTGAACTCGGTATACGACTTGACTTTATCCACAATCTCCTGTGCCCATTCCTCGACTGCGCCGCCGCTCACCACGTGGTCAAGGTCAATAAACGTGTATGGGTCGCTCTCCGAGAGAATAAACCCGATGCCGTCGAATCGGTTCTTCGGCTTGGCGAGGGCTGAAACCACCTCCTCGAACGAATGCCAGGTTGTAGAATCATTTGATCGAGCCCTGCCGCCCCCAGCCTTGTCCGTACGGTAGGGAATCTTCGTTTTCCTGCCGTCCCTGAACTCGATTCGGTAGCACACCCACTGCCGCCGTGCCTTGAGCTCCTGGGGTATGTTGGCGAACTTTGCGCTGTTCATCAGCCGAGCCTCCAATCTGCGCGCGCGAAGTAATGATAGATGCCCACGGTCGCCTCCTTTAGGGAACATATGTTCGGTTGCAAACGAAAAAAGAGGGGCAGGACTTGAAATCCTGCCCACTCCTGGGAAACACTGCTCTAGCGCCGTTCAGCGCCGCCTGATATTTTCTCCCATAATTATAAGACCACGACAAAGCCCATATTCGGCGAACAAAGTATGTTATTATGATTAAATCTCATTCACATTTTTATGCCGCTCCAGCCATTCGCGGCCAGCCTCCGATATTTCCCACACACCACGCGGGGAATCTGCCTTAAGAAGTCCTTTTTGGACCATGTACCACCGCGCCCCCCGCGCTGAGGTGCGCCAGCGCAGGTCTCTGCCGCCCGGGAGACGCTCCATGTCCGCCGGCTTAAGGGAATCCTTCACAATGTCATAGACTCTGTCCAGCACTTCGCCCACTCGACCTCCACCGCCCATCTCACACAACACTTGAAGGATGGGAATGTAGAAGAACTCGTGACTAGTTTTCCAGTCCTCTGCTAAGCGCCCCGGGTTTCTCCTCAAGACATCTTCTCTGTTCCGACCGGCGCACAGCTTTTGCAAGTCTTGACCAAGCGAAATAGCTTTTAAACGTAAATCGTTCAGACTCTTTGCTTGGGCAATCATCTGTTTGGCGTCGTCATATCTGCCCTCGGAAAACGCCTGGCTGCCAGACTCATTCACTTTCTTCATGACGCGCTCAATCTCCTCAAAAAGCATATCGAATGCATTGGTCAATCCACTGTAGTCGTGTTCGTCCATTTTCGTGTCCCCCGTTCTATTTTGTTCACTCTGCTCGATACAGCGCCCCTACTGCCGCTGTAATTCGCATGCAGTCTCCCCCATGCCGGGGAGTTTGCTAATTCGCTATCTTCTCAACTTCGCCGCCGGCTTCTATTTTCTGCTTTATCTCCTTCTGGCGGTCAACAAGCTCTTTCATCTTCGCCGCCAATTTACTGACGGCTTCCGCGTATCTGTCGGTGCTCTCCTCGAGCGCCTTTAGGTTCTTCCACGTCATGCGCAGCTCAGCCAGGTTATACGCGGTATCAATAGCCAAACTGCCGTACTTCCACCACTTCCCCGGCAGAGTATCATCAAGCCCCAATAAACCCGAGATTTGGCCAATGCCGTCCCTCAGCGTCTCCCAAATCTCTGCCTCCGTCTTGTTCTCCCTCTCAGCCAAACCCGCAAAATCGTTGACCTCCTTTGCCTCTCTCAGCCTTCGAGTTAGCGAAGCAAGGTATCTATATTTTTCGATTACATCCTCTGGTTTTCCTGGGAGCTTCTTGGCAAGTTCATAGATAGTCTCATACCGCTCGGAGAGCCCGCCTATGCCAAAATCCAAAGCTATGTCTCCTATCATGCTAACACACCTGTCGAAACCCTCCGACGCGGAACTCTCCCATTCCTCAAACAGCTTCTGGTTTGACTGGATATACTTATTCAACCTAAGCAAGGCTTCCCTGGTGGCGGCAATCTGCTTGTTTACCTCATCAAGTTCTTTCTTCAGCCTTTCGAGATCCTCAGGCGTCGGCTTGGTGGAAGCAGCTGCAGTCGGCTGTGCCCCTGTGCCTGGGGTGCTAGTGGTGCCTGGGGCACTCGTGCCGGATGATGCCGCAGACCCGCCGCTCGCAATCGGCATAACAACCGCCGAATCACTCTGCAATACAATCAGCGCCTCTCCCGACTGCGTGGGGTCGGACTTGTAGTTCTTAACCTGTTCGAGGATTTGGTTTAGCTTCGCTTGAGCTTCATCGCGAACTTTGACTGCCTGCTCTTTAAGCTTCGCGGCTTCGTCTGGAGCAGTTGCGGCAAGCTGTTCGGCTTTTTCTATATCCTTTCCAGCCGCAATCATTTTATCAAAGCATTCCGCGGCTTCATCAATGGCTTCCCTCGTCGCCGCCGCATAAGATGCGGGGTCAGCAGGAACGGGGATGTTGTCGAGCGGCGGCAGTCTCGTTAGGTCAATCTCGCCGGTCATTGCGCGAGCACTCTTCTCGGCTAGCTCCCTGGCAGATTCGAGGTCGCCGGAAACAGCCGCACCCAAAGCCTGCTCGGCAAATATTGCGCTGGCAACCAACTGCTTGGATACACTGGATGTAACGGATACGTCTTGCTGAACTTTAAGCCAGTCTTCTCCCTCGTCCTTCGCAAAACTAGCGCCTCCCTCAGCGATGAAGTTGAGGTATTGGCTGTCTTCGTAGACTTCGAAAACTGCACTCCAAAAGCCATTGATGTATTTCGGCAGGCTGACCTTTTCACCGGATTCGCCAATCACCCTCAATGTATAGCCATTGTTTTTCGCCCACCTTGCGAGCGCAATTACTTTCGCCGCTTCCGAAAGCTTGTGCCACTCCGGATAGACCCTCGCATAGTCGTCGTAGTGCTCAGCAAGGAAGTTTGAGTATTTTGATATGCAGTCGCTGAGAGTATCAATAGTTGCTTTGTCGGCTGGGCGCATCATCTCAATTATCCAGCCGATAATCTTTATTTTGGAATCGCCGAACTCAACAACATCGCCAGCTGGCGACACATGCATAGCAACCTCGGCAGGAACCAGCCGCTGACCTGCAAGGACGTCCACACCGCTCAGTGCCTTCAGCACAGCCGCCGGCAGATGTCTCTGCATGAACTCCTGATGCGTCAGATGGGCGGCGACCCTATCTCGGGCGTCGGGGTATGTGCTCAAACTCTTCAACCTGTAGTCCGATTTAAAGAACACATCGCCGAGCAGTGAATCCGCAGGCAGACCCTTAAAAACAAGCTCAGCCTTGGGGATTGGCAGATTGTAGAGCCTCGCCAAAACCGCCGGTCCGAGAATCAACCCGTTTATCATTTTTCTGCCGGATTTCTTGGTGATGTAATTGCTGAGCTGTTTGCCCATGTAGTTGATTATCAAGTCGGCTGACTGCCCACCGCGAATGGATGCCACAATGCTGTTGATTTCGCTTTCCGGCGCTTCAAACTGGCGGCATATTTCGGATATGCAGAGAATAATCTCCTCCTTCCGAAACTCCTCCGGCGGCAAGCCTTTCATGACAAGAGCGGTGTATTGGTCAGAAAGCCCAAGTTTCTCTGCCATTTTGAACAGCAGTTCCTCAGGAGTACCGCCGGCGGCAAGCACACCCAAAGCGTCGCCTGCCTTGGGGAGTCCGATGCCGCGTATCATCTTCGACGCCAAGCCCATGAACTCCGTACCGGGAATGTCTATCTTACCAGTTGCGGCATCGTGCATGCGCCTGAGTTCGTCGCCCGTTATCCCCAGCACCTCGGCACAGTGTTTGAAGAATCTTGCTCTATCTACCTCAAGCGAAGGATCTTCTAAAAGCAGATTAGAGACCTTCTGAGCCCACTGGCTGGCGTATTCCAAATCGTCCATCCTTGCTATCTCCGCATCCAGAACCTTCGCGGCTGTCTTCAGCGCCTCGGCAGTTTCCTGGGGCGGGTCGAGAGAAAACGACGGATACGGGTTTTCCAGCGCCACCTTGAGATAGTCGGCATATGGTATCGGGCCGGTATTATAGGTGGGGTCATACTTGCCAACGAAGGTTACAGCGCGCGTCTTGGGGTCAATGAATGCATACTTTAAGACATTTATATCGAGCAGTCCCTTCCTCGGCGCCGGCTTATCGGAAACATCCTCGGTGTTCGCTGTCGAAGCCGAACCAAACCGCCCCGCAGGACGGCTCGCAGGGCGAATTGTCAGCTCAAGCGTTTTGCCATCCCGAATAACCGTTAGCGGGTAATCCGTCCCAATCTTAAGCCCAAGAACCAACTGCATAAAATCTTTTGCATTCGTTACCGTCTTGCCACCTATTTGACTGATGATGTCGCCGCTTCGGACGCCCGCCTGTTCTGCCGGAGAACCAGCGGCTACTGACTCAACTTCCAGACCACCCGCCCTAGAATCAGCGGCAGTCTCTTTGAATGCGATTCCCAGCCACGGGACAGCCGCCTCCATCCTCGCTCTAATCCGCTCCTCTCGAATAACATCGGTGCTCTCGGAGCCGCTGGATGGTGCAGGCATGCGCCTTACCCTCTCGGCTAAACATGCGCTGGGGGAAACGACGGAAACTGTCAAAGTGATGGCAATGCAAAGGAGACCAAACTTACGTAGAGACACTTTTCCCTCCATAGGTTGAATAAGTATTTCTATTTTAATTCATCGGGTGGCTTGCTGTCATTTTTCAGCTTTGGCCGCTCTTACCGCTCGCAAGCGAACTTTCCTCGGCAGATAACGCTGATGAAGTGCACCACCGCCACTTTAGACACCCTGCAATAGCCGAGAAACAACATACTCAAACAATAAACCGCTTGACAATTTTGGCTCTGTTTGCTAGTGTCATAACCGAACCTGTTTGTAGGAGGAATTGATGAGCAAAGACAATAAGGAGGAACTAAAACAAAAATTATATCAAGTCGTTGTCGCAGAACCCGGGGGTTTTTGGGGTTCTTATTCATATATGATGCTTTGGGTCGCTGCGTTTCTATGGACACCATGGATTCTTTTTTCTCCCATAAACCCTCCAAGTAACTTTCCTCGTCCAACGTGGCTACTCATAGTTGAATCGGCGCTGTGTATTATAACATGTGCGCTGTTTGTGGCAGTCATAAACATACTGATGACCATACGTCTGCATAATATAGAAGCACATAGACTCTTGATGGAGTATTTAGAAGATAACGATGATGAGAAGTACAACAAAGCCAGAGCACGCGCTCAACGCGACCGAAAACACGTAGAGTATGCCAAATCACTCTTTACATTGGCATTCATTCTTATGACCCTTTTAGCTGCCCTCGAGTTAACAGCAATAATTATGGCACAATAATGTGCGACCACAAGAACTTAGAACAGATGAAATCTCACAGGGCCGGAGATTTACTAAAAGAGCCTGGCCCTAACTTCCGTAATCAGGACCACTGCCACCCCAGAATGGTTCTGCAGAGGAAAACCGGATAACAAACCATCACAGCCGATAAAGCGAGCCGCAACAGAGCCCAGGCGATAAGAAGAAATAGTTCTGCGAGTCGAATACACCTGCCGCGAAAAGCCTTCGGGAAGATTTTGGGATTCTGATCATTGGATTTTTCACCGAAGCCGCTGTAGAACAGGGGCATTGGCTGTCAGGATTCGGCGTCTGGTGCACTGCCTGTGCTCCTGGGCGGCAGCTCGGTCGGGGTGGACGACATGGTGGTCACTGTCAACCAGCCTGCCGAGTACCTCAAGTTGGACGGGAGGACTATTGATAAACTGGCGAAGCAGGAAACATCCCGCTCTTCGAGGTATTCAATCAGTGACGGCTTTTGTAGAGAATATTAAAATCTCAACCGAGAGCAGGCTGAGGAAAAAAGATTCCTTGAGTTGAAGGCAAAAAAAAACTTGAACGAGGGAGATGTTTAACCATGAACGAGGATTTTGGATTAAACGAGCAAAAACTCAAGAAAGCATTGAGTTCTTCCAAGAGTATTCGAAACAAAGTGAATTTCAAGAAGACATGAGAGAAAGGTATGAGAGAAAACAGTTCTTTCAGAGAATGGCTCAGGAGCAACTCAACGAATTCAATTTTTCTGAAATGATCAAGAAACTATGGGCGGTTAGAATGTGGACCAATAAGGAGTACCTCGCAAATAAGATTATAAGCGACAACGGCATTGATAAACTATCTGTGGAATTCGCACGCCTTGTGAGAAAAGAAGGTACGCCTGGTGAGCGGTATGAAAGGTTCTTGAAGAATGTTAAAGGGTTCGGACCTAGTATGGTTACAGAGATTCTGTGCCATACAGATCCTCAGCATGCTGGGATTTGGAATGACGTGGCAAGAAAATCGCTTGCCTGGTTTGAGGTAAAAGGGGTTCCGTGTGATAAATACGAAATCAACGGCGAAGAATATGACTTGTTTAATGATGCATTGATCGAACTGTCTAAGTTGCTTACTCAGGAAAACTATCAGGATGTTGACTTGCTCTTTGTTGATTATTTCCTTTGGAAGGTATGGGAAAAGGTCGCAAAGTCTCAAAAGTCTCAACAAGAGAAAGAAATCATAACTCCCCGGAAAGGGCTTTCTAGACACGATGAAATAAGAGACAAAGTAGCAGAAATTGGGTCGTGGCTTGGCTTTGAAGTAGAGAAGGAAAAATTGATAGCCGCTGGCGCGAAAGTAGATGTAATCTGGCGAGCGAGAATTGCTAATCTCGGAACAGTGTCTTATGTTTTTGAAGTTCAGGATCGAGGTTCTGTTGATTCTCTCATCGTTAATCTACAGAAAGCACAGATGAATAAGACTGTTCAAAAACTTATTGTTATTTCGGACGAAGAACAACTTTCGGCAATTCGAAGAGAAATTGATGCTATGCCCGAAAACTTCCGGAAGGCAACCACCTTTTGGGATATAACCGATGTGAAGAATACTCACGAAAATCTGGAGGAAGTGACTTCTTCTATCGCAAAACTTCACTTAGTAGAGGACTAAACTAATTCGAGGGGTCAAAACATTACTAGCGTATTTGATACTCTGGATGGCAACCCCAGTGGTTTAGCAATGACAAACGAGGTGAAATTGCAATGAGAAAAAGGCTTCTTGTGCTGTTTGCTGTGATAGTAGGTATTACTGCTGTTGTGTTGTGGTTTACCGTTGTGCCGCAGTTTACTGGTTCGAAGGCAGGTTCGATTGTCGGCTGGGGTGGTCAGGTTGTAGGAGTTGACCTAAACGGTCCGTTTGTGCAGATAGACGGAGGAGGGGACCACAGTTTAGCACTTCGAAAAGATGGTTCTATCGTTGCTTGGGGAAGTAACTATGTTGGTCAGTGCGATGTGCCCAGGCCAAACAAAGACTTTGTGGCTGTAGCAGCAGGATACTACCACAGTCTGGCACTTCGAAAAGATGGCTCTGTCGCAGCTTGGGGCTGGAAGAAGAAGTATGGTCTGTGCCGGGTACCCAAGCCAAATAAAGACTTTGTGGCCATAGCGGCAGGAGAGTACCACAGTCTGGCACTTCGAAAAGATGGTTCTGTCGTAGCCTGGGGAAATAACGAGTATGGTCAGTGTAATGTACCCAAGCCAAACAAAGACTTTGTGGCTGTAGCAGCAGGATGGCACCACAGTTTGGCACTTAGGAAAGATGGCTCTATCGTTGCTTGGGGGAACAACTGGTATGGTCAGTGCAACGTACCCAAGCCAAATAAAGACTTTGTGGCCATAGCGGCAGGAGAGTACCACAGTCTGGCACTTCGAAAAGATGGCTCTGTCGTAGCCTGGGGTTCGAACAACTATGGTCAGTGTAATGTGCCAAAGCCCAACAAAGACTTTGTGGCTGTAGCCGCAGGAGACTACTACAGTTTAACACTTCGAAAAGATGGCTCTGTCGTTGCTTGGGGGTGTAACGCGTATGGCGAGTGCGATGTGCCCAAGTCAAACAAAGACTTTGTGGTTGTAGCAGCAGGATGGGACCACAGTTTGGCACTTCGTAAAGATGGCTCTGTCGTAGCTTGGGGGAACAACTGGTGTGGTCAGTGTAACGTACCCAGCCCAAACAAGAACTTTGTGGCTGTAGCCGCAGGAGGCTACCACAGTTTGGCACTCCGGAAAGATGGTTCTGTCGTCGCTTGGGGGAGTGGCGCGTATGGTCAGTGCGATGTACCCAAGCCAAATAAAGACTTTGTGGCTGTAGCTGCAGGATGGGACCACAGTTTGGCACTTAGGAAAGATGGCTCTGTCGTAGCCTGGGGGGATAACGAGTATGGTCAGTGTGATGTACCCAAACCGAACAAAGACTTTGTGGCCGTAGCAGCAGGAGGATTTCACAGTTTGGCACTTAGGAAAGATGGCTCTATCGTTGCCTGGGGGTTTATCGGTGATGGTGACTGCGATGTACCCAAGCCAAACAAAGACTTTGTGGCTGTAGCAGCAGGAGCGTACCACAGTTTGGCACTTAGGAAAGATGGCTCTGTCGTTGCTTGGGGGGCCAAAGAGGATCTTCAGTACGATAATGTACAGTATGGTCAGTGCAATGTACCCAAGCCAAACAAGAACTTTGTGGCTGTAGCCGCAGGAAGGTTACACAGTTTGGCACTTAGGAAAGATGGCTCTGTCGTCGCTTGGGGAGATAACAGGTATGGTCAGTGCAATGTACCCAAGCCAAACAAAGACTTTGTGGCTATAGCCGCAGGAACGGCACACAGTTTGGCAATCAGGATCAGCAGAACAAGCTCTTCACCATGAAGCACCTTTATACATGAGTCATTTCTCAATACCTTACGGTTTTGCAAGCCAATGGGCATCAGCGCTTATGCTGTAGACACTGCAGTGACGTGTCTATGCTATGTCACACCAATACTTACCTGAAAGGATGCTCCCTCTTTCGAATCTACATGGTTACTTAATACTCCACAATTAAAGGAGAAATCCCTTGACAAATGTAAATCTTGACGTATAATTTTCGCAATGCCAGCTGGCAAGCGAAGAACCTCTGAACGCCACAGTGGTTCAATAATGCCAAACGAGGTGAAATTGCAATGAGAACAAGGCTTCTTGTACTGTTTGCTGTGATAGTAGGTATTACTGCTGTTGTGTTGTGGTTTACCGTTGTGCCGCAGTTTACTGGTTCGAAGGCAGGTTCGATTGTCGGCCGGGGTATTCAGGTTGTAGGAGTTGACCTAAACGGTCCGTTTGTGCAGATAGACGGAGGAGGGGACCACAGTTTAGCACTTCGAAAAGATGGTTCTGTCGTCGCTTGGGGAAATAACGATGATGGTCAGTGCGATGTTCCTAAGCCAAACAAAGACTTTGTGGCTATAGCCGCAGGAACGGCACACAGTTTGGCAATCAGGGCCAGCAGGACAAGCTTTTCCCCATGAAGTGCCTTTATGCATGATCATTTCTCAATACCTTACGGTTTTTCAAGCCAATGGGCATCAGCGCTTATGCTCTGGGCACTGAAGTAGATTGATTGGCAGTGGCGGTGGCGCAGACGTACGAAATGCCTATACGCTCCTCGCCTTCTCCAGCCGCGCCCGCACCAGCTCCACCACCGCCTCATACACCGCCTCCCCCTCGCCCATGCTTTAGTCTGGCTTCTCTTCTACGTTAATAATCCGAATCTCGTTTTTTAGCAATCGCCGCAAATCTTTATCCTGTTCTAAAAGTTTTTGGATGACCTCACGGTGCTCAGGGTGAACCCGTCTCGAAAGTTCATTAACCCTCTCGAGCAATCTTAACCTTAACTCAGCATTTTTAAGCCGTTGACTCTCTACCTCTAAGGGCAATTTGATTAGGAGACGAAGAATCTCGGCGAAGATTTTTGCCGCCCTTATGGCAGCGGCAGCTGTTCCAATGATAAGCTCAATCTGCAGTGGGGATTCTTTGGATAACTTTCCGATTTTCAGCTCCAATTGCGACTCTAGCCGCCGTTGACGCGTGTAGAAATATGGCGAATACAGAATTGGATTATAAGGTTCCTCAAAAGAAATCACTAAACGGTCCCAAAGCATTGTCAGGTCAAAAATGAACTCTGCCAAAGATCGAGCTGATAGTTCAGGTGCTTCCCTACATAATAGCATGATTCTCATATCTAATCTCCTTCATATAACTAACCTTACAGAAGTAATTCCGTGCGATGGGGTGCGGTTTACTGCCACTTGCTGAGAAGATTCTCGATATAATGCTTTACTGGCCCTCGCTGAAGAAATTGATGGGCAAATTGGTTCCTAAAACTTCTCAGACACCCATAACAACTTGTCCCTTCATCACACCCACACCTACCGCTGACTCTTTCCCTCGCTAACTGCAAGCACTCCTTGAGTATATCCTTATCTTCGAGCCGAGCCACAAGGCCTGCTCCCCCAGGGACGTCGTCATAAATAACAATCGGAGGAATAGTTAATTGGCTATTTGAGGCAACAGTTGCATTAAGGTCGTTTGGCGGCACTTCTAAGACTTCTGCGGCTCCCTCAACCAATGCGTATGCCAGCGAGTAGGCGAACCAAACAGGTCCGATGTCGTTAGGGGCTTCCGAACAAAACTGAAGCTGAACCACGTCGGTTATAAACTCGTGCCCGAGAGAAACCTGTTCAAGCATTCCATCACAATTCTGACCATAGGGAGTTTTATGAGTCTTTTCGCACTTTCTAAATCCTGCACCGCATTCTTGGCAGATATAGAATCCATCTCCACGTATGCCTTCGCACAACACAACCATCAAACCAGGAGATGCTTTCTTCATCTTAATCATCGGATTATTCGGCGGTATATCAATGATGTCAGGTTCGGAGCCGAGCGAACCTGCAAAATAAGGGTGCGTCGTAAATAGTCTCGCAGTCCGTGATTTTGGCTCATTTGGCTTATCACGATTAGTTACGAACCCAAAAAGCGGAATAACATATTTTGACACCGCCAAATTATCACCGCATGGAGTCTCAGGCTCTGGTTGTCCTTTTTCCCATTGAAGGAAAACATTGTGCCGGGGACATCGCTTGTAGAACTTCAATGGCCACTCCCTCTCAGCCACCTTCTTGAGCCCATAAGAGGTCCACTCTTTCTTGTTCGCAATCAACTTGCTCGTCGGGGCGAATTCAGAAATTGCGATACTTAGGTCTCTTTGGAGCAGGACTTCAGATGCCTCTTGGCTTTGCTGCGTCCTTTGGGTATCCAGTTCAACTACATCCACCGGGAAGCCGTACTTCGGAATCACAGCTTTGCGGGAGAGGAACGAAAGCACGTCTTCCTCAGCAATTGTATCCGCCCGTGCCTTAGCCCATTTAGCACCGTCGTAATCTCCCTTACTCCCAGCCATCTCCTCAAGGTTCTTGACAGTCCGATAGTCGCTTGAGACCTCTGCTTCTGCTAAAGCAAAGCGGCCATCCTTATTAGTAATATTTTCAATCCACTTCCCATCATTGAGCCCAATTTGATCCATAACATCGGGAGGAACAATGGCGCGCAGAGATTCTTCCAGTTCAGTTTGGTGCTCATTTAGAAACGCTTTGAAATCGGCAACGCCAGACGGATGCTCCAAGTCTTTGAATAGAGCCTGCACGTTATTAAACCTCTCTGGAAAGGCTCGTAAAAAGGACGACAAGGTCGTTGCTACAATATGGCGGATAATAATTTTTTCGTTCCGTATGCTCAGGACAGGAGGCCGAACCATGCCTCTCAGCATTTGCTGAGGTTCTATAAAGTGATAAATGTCATGGGGATTACGCCTGCAAAAGGTAATGGCAAAGCCAGGATATCCACTTCGCCGCCCAGCTCGGCCCACGCGCTGAGCATAGTTGAAGGCTTCCGGGGGAATGTTGCGAAGGAAGATGATATCCAAGTCCCCCAGGTCCACACCCAATTCAAAGGTCGTCGAGCAACTCAGTACATGGATTTTGCCTTGCTTGAATTCCTGCTGAAATTCCCGCGCCTTTTCCTTGTCAAGCTGTGCCGTATGTTCCTCCACCCGCAAAAGCCCAGGCAAATCTTCCTCATAGAGGAGACGATAGTGGTTCGGTTCCAAATCTGCCAGATGCACAGCCTTGAGAGTGCCCGGACAGCTGTGTCGCTGACAGACGCCGCGAACAGAGACCGCTTGAAGGCGGCCGCAAGTGTCGCATTGATAGATTGTGTCGTTATCTGCGATGCTAGAGATTCTCCACCAGTCAGGATTCAGCCTGCGAGCATCATCCACAGGGAGCAGTAGGCGGTCTTTGGGAGAGGCATCTTCATCGCACTGACGCAGTGTCTCCCATATCGAGCGCAAAGCCTCCACAGCTTTCTCAAGGGCTTCTTGCTTCGAAACGCCGCTCTGCAGCCTCATCAGAAGTTTCACAAGGAATCGAGCACGTTTCCCCCTCTCGCCATCCCAACTGCGTACGTCCTTCTTCCCTTTGGGATCGCCAATGCGAAATTTCTGCTGTGAGGGGAGCTCGAGGTCGTTCCAGCTCGGTTGGATACGGCAGTCGGTCCGCATCTCAACGGCTCTATCCGTTCTCATCGTGTCCAGCAATATGAATACAACGTCCCGTGCTTCTTGTTCAGTTAGCAACCAGGGAGGGTTTGTGAGGACTTCGGGGACCCTAAACCCGTCTGGCCACTTAATCTGCCACCGTATCAGCCCGACGCCTTCGAGGGAAATTCTTGACTCATCGGTAAGGAACTCGCGATAGACTCTACGCCAAGCTTCGCGGCGTCGCTCGTCGTCGCTTATAGAAGCAGGAAGAACCCGTTTTTCGCGGAAAAGGTTTTCTAGACCCTTCGCCAAATCCCGCAAAGACAAAGCACCTTGAGAGTGAACATTCTGCGGCCGAACCACCTTGAGTATCATATTTCGATATAGAACGTCGTTATACGAGTCCTCAAGGTACCAAGCGAAGAAAGCCGCTTCCTGGCGCCCGTCGGCAAAGGCTAGCACCTTTTTTCGCCCTTCTGGGAGGGTTTTGTAAAGAGTCGTAGCTATCACGGTGTGGGGACCATCTGTGCCGTGTATAACCTCACGCACGGGGTCGCGACCGGAAGCCGTGTATCCGCAGGCACCGCATCTTACCAGTTGGTCTGCCCTATCTTCATCCTTCGGAGACTCTTCCCTTACCACCTGGATTATGGTGTCATGCCCACACTGCGGCTTGAATTGCTGAATTTTGCGGCAGCGCACGCATAGGTGAAATATCCGACTGCTCTTGACCTTGCCATTGTTATCTTCCTCAGCTAAATCTTCGCCATTCTCAAGAGGCCGAAAGTAGGTGGCTCCAAACCTATCATCACTTGGATCGCGTATCGCCTCTACTAATATTCCCTGCACGATCTGTCCAACAAAATAATGCTGACCGCATTCTCGGCAGATGGCAACTTCGAATGCCGTACTCTCTTTACCAACCGACTTGCGGTCGAGAAAGACTTTTTTCTCGGGCCAATACGAGACAAAAGCGCCTTCAAGCGACCTCAGAAATAGGTGATACCGTGCAGATAAAAGAGGTGCATCGGAGGAGGGGTCCTTCGCCTGCAATAGAAGTTCAACCAAATTTAATAGAGAGGAAACTCGCTCCTCTTCTGGCAGGTCTTCAAAAACTTGATTAGCGACTTCTTGGACCTCAGCGGGCTCTCCTGTGATGCGGCGGCGCAGGTCCACTGCGCGTTTGTCGCTCTGCAAAAGTCTCCCGACAGCCTTTTGAAGGTCTTCGTCAGCTGGAAGCATAATGCCAATTTTCGCCGCTATTTCACGCAGGCGCCTCTCGCCTTCCGCGCTTTTCTCCTGCAGAGCCTCTTTGAGGAGCCGATAATCGTTTGGTTGAAGCTTGTACGTTCCAGGTTCGGGGATTGGTTCAGTTTCGCCAAGAATCACATCATCCTTTTGGAACTCCTCGCCAAACAGATTGGCGGCAAACTTTGCTACGGCATCTTTGCCATCATCCTTGCTAACCAACGTGGCGCTGGTGGCTATGCAACGGAATGGCTCGCTGCGTCCACCCTCCCTTAACCTTTGCTTGAGACGCCGCAGGAGCATCGCCATTTCGATTCCCGTGGAACCTCTGTACTGATGTGCCTCGTCAAGCACAAGAAACGTCCACCATCGAGCTTGCCCGTTGTCAAAGAGCGGACTGTCGGCAGGGCGGAGAAGTAGATATTCTAGCATTGAGTAATTGGTCAATAATATGTGAGGAGGTGCTGTTCGCATCTCTTGCCGAAGAACAAGCTCTCCATGCACGACCTGCCCGTTTTCGATTATTGAATAACCGCTCCTGCTTCGCTCTGAAAGGTGGTCTTGCGCTTTACGTTGGGAGTCATTTTCATCTTCCGGCGTTTCTCCGATGTACTGCCCAAAAGTAAAGCGAAAGGGTGAACGCTCTTCTTTAAGCCGTTTGCAGATTTCCCCGAGACGTTCACGTTGGTCATTAGCCAGAGCGTTCATTGGATAGAGGATTAACGCACGCACTCCAGGGCACAATTTGCCCGCTCTGAACTCCTTGTAGAGATGAAGCAATATTGGATAAATAAAAGCTTCGGTCTTGCCACTTCCTGTTCCTGTGGCAACAATCACATTGCGTCCATCAGCCACTTTGCGGATTGCTTGTTCTTGGTGTTGGTAGAGCAACCTGTTATCGTGCACAGCTTTCAAAAATCCCTCGTCAGGCTCAAATCCAAGGATGTCCTCGAACAAGCTGCGCGGCTTTTGACCACGCCTGAACACTGGCGTTGCCTCAATAAACGGTCCCTTACTCAGATGTCCTGAGTTCAACGCTTCTTCAAACGATGCACGAAGGTCTGGGTCCTTGAAGTAAAAAGTGGTTTTTAGGTACCGCCGATATCCTTCTTCCACTTGTTCCGAAAGCTTTTTCAGATTCATAGACGCTTACCCCACCAGAACTAGTAAAGTTCGCTCTTATGATTTTTAATCAAGTGGTTTAACCTATTTCCTTCGTCAAAATTCCTCGAGTTGTTTCCACACAATTTGCATCTATAGAGACGTGGCAAGTTAGAAATTACATTCTCTCTGATTTCATTAGAGTCGGTAATTACACGAAACCTAGGTTTTACAATTCCCATTTCTCTTTCGGCTTTTTGACATTCCCTCTCAATATGCTTATAAATGGCACTCGTGAGAGACCCAGCATCGCTAGATGGAACATAATGACCACAATAACTGCACTTATATATCTCCTTAGGAAGTGAGGGATCTCGTCTACGCAGCTCGTCATAAGGCACATGGATAAAGAACTCATCTAGATGCTTCTTTTGGATATGGTCATGCATGTCTTCTTCTGTGAAAGCGGAAAATTCACATTTCTTACATCTAAATCTTGCCTTACATTCACAGGGGTTCCCTTCGTAAGTTACTCCTCCGATATTAACCCACAATTTAAGCGAAAAATCCCTATTTCCGAAGGGCAAAGCATCATAGAAATCACGGAGCGGAATAGCAACTGTCCTCTCTTTTACCCTTACCTTATATGGCCTAGCATTTGATTGTTCGAATCCAACACGGATTTTGTCCACCCATCGGCACCTGGGGAATCGCAGCCACAGAGCCTTTTTGGAAGTAGCGGCAAAGTCGTCGCGAGAAAGTTCTAGACATCGGTCCTTCCATTCCGAAGGTTCTTCGCCCTCTTCACTTATCGCCCACCAAACCCTTTCCGCCAAGACCACTACTTCCACCTGAGGCCCATCTACACGACCCACAAACCAGCGGCTCTCATCGCAGGCAAGATTTGGCGGTATCTTAAGGATTGTTCGGCCTTTTGCTTCCTCAACCTTGATGCTGGTTTGTTCATCGGCTGGATTAAGAACAAGGTCCTCGTCATGGATAAATTCGACAGATAGCTGCACATGGCCGTCTTCGGTCGGGAAAGGAGACTGCTCGGGGATTTTTATCTCCTTTAGAGGCGAGATAAATCTAAAGTCCATGCTTTCTACAAGTTCGTCGTTTAAATCATAAAATCTAAGAAAGTACCAGCCAGCGCTTCTATATTTAACCTCATTAGGTAGATATTGCTCCAGGCCGGATGAAGTAGGAGTGAAGCTCATCCGCCATTTGTTTGATCCACGTCCTTCTTCACCGATAACGATTGTTTTTATGGTTTTCCAAGTGCTGTCCTGCTTAACACAGATTTTTGGGGGGTCACTGCCGAAGAGCGGTCCCATTTCCGCGTTTGCATCTTTCAAGCAGTTGCCGCTAAGTTCAACGTTTAATGGCTCAATCACAATGCGCGGGTTGCTGAACGCAATTCTTCTGTCTTCATCTTTTTCAAGGTGGAAGAAATGAGCCTGATAATCATTCAGAGATGTTGGCTCCGGCGCCACATAAGGCTCCCCCGAGAGCGTCTCATCACGCTCCCAGTCCTTTGGAACCACTGCTAAATAGGAGCCATAAGAAGGTAACTTAATGCGTCGCCCTTGATTTTCTTTATTTAGCTTAAACAAAAGATAGTCCTTTTCAAGGGCTATCTTAAATTTCTTATCTTTATTGCATTGGACCAAAATTTTGCCCGAAACTGCTTTAAGGAGCCAATTTTCTCCATCGAATTCATCAAGCTCTTTTCCCTTTTGAAATACTTTCACGTTGGAATTTCCAGCAATTTCCTCCGGCACTTGTACCGCCAATTTCCATTGACGCCCTAGCTTCCAACAAACTATTTCAGGCTTCGATTCACGTTTTTTGGCTTCCGTAACTGGTGCTTCCTTGTGCTTTTGGATAGAAAGTCGCGGACCGCCTCCTCTATCTTCAGGTCTTCGTCGTTCTCTTATCTCACTTGGTTTTGCCTCCTTTGCTACACTTGGTCGAGGCTCTTTTGTTAGTTGTATTTCACTTACGTTGGCCCCACTGGAGTGAGTTGTTTCGTTCGTTTTCTTGAAGACCACCCAGCAGTAGGGAGACGAAGTCGTCGAAATCAAGGCTTGTAGGAGGTCGTCCGACTCACTATCATTATTAGTTGGCCACATTCTCTGGAAGACAAATCCTACTTTGGAGATTGTCGAAATCAGCGTTTTACAAATATCCGGATGCTTATTTTCGAATATTACAACGAGTCGACCATCCTGATTAAGTGCTTGATAACATGCCTTGAATGAGTTTACGATGCTCTTTTCATAAGCGGCCTTTAACTTCTGCTCGTCTCCTTCGAGGTGGCTAGGGTTGTCAACCAACTCTCCATCACTAGCTCCATGGTCCCACTTAGGCGAAAGCTCACTGGTGAAAACCGAGTCAAAATCCTGGCTTGTACCATAAAGCGTCCGCCGCAACCAAACGTAGAAGAAGTCCATCAACTTGATGGAGGGGATTTCATCATAGCACGGCGGACTGGTTATTATCACATCGTATTGCTCTGAATCGAGCTTTACAGCAGACCCATTCCTTATCAGCGGTTGGGAAGCGCCTATCCCTGCCTGAAGAAGATGTTCCAGACACGGTGTAATGCTATCCAGCTGAGATACATAAGCTCCGCTGACATCGTTAGTTACTGCTAGCTCGACGAAATCCCAGGTGATGGGTAGTGCAAAACGCGCGAATGTATGGCGAATAAGCTCTCTTGTCGGATTCCATACGCAAATCGTGGAATTATAGTCGGCAATTTTATCCAGCACAGCCGCAAGATAGGACACAACAGCCTCTCCCCAGACAGCATCCGCCCCGTTGCTTTGCAGGAGCTCGCGAACCTTCCTGGTCCACTTGGCGAACACCCCCAGCGCAACCAACTGCCGCGGGGTGAAAAGCTTATACCATTTGTCGAAGCCGTAGAGGGGAGCAGAGAACGCAGACGAGGCGCCTAAACCTGGTGTAGGCGTAGGCTCCTCAGGTACTCCGAAGGGTATTTCCGCGAACACGCGCTCGATTTCGTTTGCCGCTTCATTTGCCAGGCGAATCTCTTCCTCCGTGGGCAGGCGGTATTCCTTGCCGACAATGCTCTCGTCGCCAGACTTGCGCTTGAACCTCGGCTTGATTGGGTCCACAACGACCGCCGTCATCACGGCACCCATGCGCCCTGCCTGGCCCTCAAGGCGGATGTCCTCCATCGTCATCGCCACGGTTTTCGGATTGCCACAGCAGGGACACCACGCGCCGTTGAGTCTCATGGTTCCTCGTCCGATTCGCTTGTCATGCCTGCGGCGCCGAGCGGCGTTATTTCCGACCACCGGCACGTTGTTCTGTATCCCGAACACTACTCCCGTACCGTCTGCATTTGGCTCCATGGTGAGGAGCACCCGCTTCCCACCCTTCTTGCACAGCCAACGAGTCTTGAGCAGCGGAATTGTCGCTCGGCATTTCTTGCAAGTTACTGTTCTCGCCCACAGATAGGCGACCGTCGGCTTGGCTATCCAGCGAGGTTTTGTAATATCTCTTAGATACTGCTTGTCGAACTCCGCATTGAGCGAGTCAATATCCGGCTTGCCGTTTTCGTCAAGCGGCACAAGCTTCATCGGCCGCTTTTCCCAACTGCCGACCTTCTTAAGCGGCTCGAACTCAGCATAGGTGGGGTAGAACCGCGCAAGCTCTTTCCGCGCCTGCTCCAGAACCCACTGCCCCCAAGCACGAACCTGCCATGCCAGGTTGGCATCTAAAGAAGATCTTTCTATCCCCAGCGGTTCCGACTGCACTTTGTTCCTGCCGTCCAACCCCAGCTCGGCAAGCTGTGACTTCACGCGCTCTCGGTTGGCACCCTGTGCTTTGAAGAACGACTCCATGAACTCCCGGTCTTTGAGCACGAAGTCCGGCAGCGGCAGCTTCTTATACGCAAGCTTCTCCGGGTACTCCAGCGTGCATTTGAGAATGAACCACGCAACTGGGTTGATGTCTATAGCAGTCGCCTCGCATCCCAGCCTCATCGCCTCGAGAGGAATAGCGCCGCCTCCTGCGAACGGGTCCAGAACCTTCGGCATGCGCCTGCCGAAAGCCTTGTGTATCTTCTTGCTGAACTCCCTGATGTCAGGGAGTTCAGGGTTGGGTTTGCGCCCCCAATGCAGAATGCCGCCGACTGTTTCCTCGACTTCGACGCTCTCGACCCGGCCGTTTGGGAGTTTTTTTTGTTTGGTTTTTTTGTCGGCTACGCCGCCGATGTTTATGCACAGCAAACGTCGCCCATAGCTGCTGCGTGGATCCGGGAGAAGGGTGGCGATAAGCGCCGCTCGACAAGCAGCCAGCGGCAGTCTCGCAGGCCAGGTGTGAAGTGTGGATATATGCCCATGCCGAACTTTCTTCTCATGCGCGGAATCAATAGTTGCTCCTTTCACAG